>CALFBP010000059.1 GCA_937951625.1 uncultured Thermoguttaceae bacterium | reverse complement strand
TCGAACGGCTGTTCATCGCCGAGACCTTGCGGGCGACTGGGGGAAACCGCGAGGAAGCCGCCAAAATGCTGGGGATCGGCGAGCGGACCCTGTACCGAAAGATCAAGGAATACCAGCTCTAATCCGTGCCCGAACTACAATCGACATGCATCAGGAGCGCCACAACGCCGATTGGCCTCTTCCTGAGGCAAACCATCGCTCAAACCATCGAGCCGGACCGCTTTTTCACCCAGCACTAACGGGGCAGTCCGGTTGCATCCTGACAAACCCCGCCGTCAACGGTGGGCCGCTCACGGCACGAACTGTGCCAATCGTTGCACGACTTGGCCTTGGGGATCGCGGATGGTGATTTCCAGCGGCATTTGGCCTGGCAAGTTGTGGGTGGCGCAGCCGAAGCAGGGGTCGTAGGCCCGGAAGGCCATCTCGACCATGTTCAACAACCCCTCGGTTACTTGCTGGCCCTTACGGATCACGGACTGGGCCGCCTTCTTGACCGACATCGAGATGGGGGCATTGTTGTTCGTCGTACCGACGATCAGGTTCACCTTGGTCAGGATGCCCCGCTCGTCGGTGACGTAGTGGTGCGTGAGCGTGCCGCGCGGGGCCTCGACGCAGCCCACCCCCTCGGTCGGTTTCTGGGTCGGCACCACGCGATACTCTTTGCTGGTGATCTCGGGGTCGTTGGCCAACTCGACCCAGCGCTCCGTGGCGTAAAGGAGTTCGATCAGACGGGCCCAATGCGTGGCCAGCGTGTGGTGGACCGGCTTGCCGCCAAGGGTCTCGTAGAACCGCTCGTACTCGGCCTGGGCCAGGGGCGTGGCCATGCCGTCGGCCGCGTTGAGGCGCGATAGCGGCGTGGCCTTGTAAACGCCTGAGTCCACGCCGTCGACAAAGCCTTTCCAGCCTACTTTTTTCAGATAGGGGAATTTGAGGTAGCTCCACGGCTCGACGCGTTCGGCCACGTAGTCCCGGTAGTCGCGGGCGTCGTACTTGGCGTGCTCCTTGCCGTCCGGGCCGACCACGCGGATCTTGCCGTCGTAGAAGTTCACGCAGTTGTTGGCGTCGACCGTTCCCATGTTGTAGGTGCGGTGGACATAAGCGTCGCCCAGGATGAGCTTCACGTAATCGGAATTCTTCAGCACGACATCCTCGAAGAGTTTCAGCGAGAAGAGCGCGAACTCGACCGCGTCGCGGCCGAGCCGTTCGATCTCGCGGCGCTGCTCCTCGGTGATGCCGCGGCTGACGCCGCCGGGCAATCCCCAGTTGGGATGCACCTTGCGTCCACCGATCATCTCGATCAAGTGGTGGCCGTCGCGGCGCATCTTGAGGACCTTCCCGGCGATTTCCATGCCGACCTTTTGAACCACGCCGAGGATATTGCGTTGGGCCGGCGGGGCGGTCGGTCCGACGACGAAGTCCGGCCCGCCCAAGGCGTAAAAGTGCGTCGTGTGGTCCGTGGCGAAAAAGATGCTGTAGAACAGCTCGCGGAGTTTCTTGGCTGCCGGCGGCGGATCCACGTGGAACAGATCGTCCAGCGCCTTGGTGGCCGCCATGTGATGTGCCTCGGGGCAGACCCCGCAGATTCGGGCCGTGATATTGGGCATTTCCTCGGCCGGCCGGCCCAGGCAGAACCGCTCGAAGCCGCGGAGTTCCGGGATCTGGAGGTAAGCGTTGGCCACCTCGCCTTCCTCGTTGAGGAAGATGTCGATCTTGCCGTGGCCTTCGAGCCGCGTGACAGGGTCGATGGAAATGCGTTTCATGGATCGGTTCTCCTCGTCTTACCTTCGCGCTCGCCGGGACTCGGGGAGGAACGGGGGACGGCCGGTGAAGTTCCCCGGCCACCCAGCCACTCACCCCCTGTTTGCCCACCGCGAGAGGTGAAGTACCTGAATTATTTTTCCCACATCAATGCACGGCCTGGGCAGTTGGCTCCGTTTCCGCGGCCTTGCCGTTGCCCCGCTTCGATCGGCGGAGGTAGCTGGCGGCGAGGCCGAAGCGGTAGAAGCTGCCGACGGGGTCGGGGATGCCCTCGCGGATGATACGGTCGATCTCGGCCGGGTCGTTCGAGTCGATCACCGAGGCCAAGGCGGTCATCAGGCGGGCCCCGGCGTCATGCACGCCCACGTTCGGGCCGTAGCAGCCGATGCAGGGGGAGTTGACCTGAGGGCACTTGGCCCCGCACCCGGCACGCGTCGCGATCCCCGCGCACAGCAGACCTTGTTCCAGCAAACACGTCTCGCTGTCGGGCATGATTTCCCACGTGCGGTAGAACTTCTTGATCTTCTTTTCGTTGCGGACCCGGGGGCATTCCTGGCAGACCGTGGTCTCGGGGCCGATGACGCTCCCCGGCGGCGGCAATTTTTTCTCCACGATCGCCGTGATGGCGTCCCAGATGCGGTCGGCCTCGGGCGGGCAGCCGGGCAGGTAGTAGTCCACCGGCACGGTCTGGTCGAGCGTGCGGACCGTATCGTAAAACACGGGCAGATGCAAGGATCCTTCGGGCACCTCGGTCTTGGGCTGCGGCTCGACCCCGCTCGCGTTGTCGGTCGATGGCGTGTCGTGATAGGCGGTCTCGAAGATTTGCCGCCGGTTGTTGGCGTTGGCCAGGCCCGGAATCCCACCTTCGTGCGAGCAGGCCCCGAACGCCACCAGGACCTTCGACTTGCGGCGCAAAAGCTGCGCCATGTATTCCTGCTCGCTGGTGCGAATCGCGCCGTTGAACAGGCACACGTCGATGGAGCCGTCGGGCATTTTCTCCACGTCGCGGACCTTGCCGTCGACGGCCACGGGCCAGAAGACGATGTCGAACAGGGCCGCCACGTCGAGGATCTTTTCGTTGATCGCCAGCACGGCGATCTCGCATCCGCCGCACGATGCCGCCCAATACAGGGCCAGTTTGCCCTTGGTCTCGCCGCTCATGGTAGGACCTCCATCGCTTCCGCGTGCTCGTGAACGATTTCTTCCAGGGCCTCGGCCCGCTGGCCGTTTTCTTCCCAATTGGCTGACCAATTCAGGGGGCCGAGCTTCTGCACAGCCGCCACGAACGAATCGATCGCCTCGGCGAGGTATTGGCCTTCGGCCGCCGATGCCCAGACCAGGCGAAGCCGGTCGGACTCGACTCCCATCCGCTCCAACAGGTAACGGAGCATTTCGTGGCGACGCATGGTCTTGTAGTTTTGCTCGATGTAATGGCAATCGCCCGGGTGGCATCCGGCGATCATCACTCCGTCGGCGCCCATGGCGAACGCCTTAAGGACGAAGGTGGGATCCACCCTGCCGCTGCACATCACGCGGATGATCCGGGCATGGGGCGAATACTTGATCCGCGCCGTACCGGCCAGGTCCGACGCCGTGTAGCTGCACCAGTTGCAGAGAAAGGCCACGACCTTGGGTTTGAAATCGGATTCGCTCATGGGTCGCCTCGGTAAAAATGGCAGCTTTTCAGGCCCCGCGGACCGCCTCCCGATGGAACCGAAAGCCCTCGACCAAGGGCGGTCGGCGGGAAGCCGTTTGCATTGCCTAAACGTAGCTCATCAATCCTTCGAGTTCCTCGTGGACTTGTTCGTCGCTGAACAGGTGCTGCTTGGCCGCGCCCGAGGGGCAAGCAGCCACACAGGTGCCGCAGCCCTTGCAGAGGGCCGGGTCGATCACGGCGATCTTCCGTTCCTCGTCGCGGCTGATCGCCTTGTAGGGGCACAGCCCGATGCAGGTCTTGCAGCCGGAACACATGTTCTCATCGATCCACGCCGTATTGGGCTCGAGTTCGATCTGCCCGGCGTCGATCAAGGCCAGGGCCTTGGCGGCCGCGGCGTCGGCCTGGGCGACGGTGTCCGGGATGTCCTTGGCCCCCTGACAGGCGCCGGCCAGGAACACCCCGTCGCTGGCCGTGTTGACCGGGGCGAGCTTGGGGTGCTTTTCCAGGAAAAAGCCCTCGGAGGAGCACGAGATGCCGAATGCCCGGCGCACGTCGGCGGCGTCGGCCTGCGGTTCCAGGGCCACGGCCAGAATCACCATGTCCACCTCGATGTTGCGGATCGTGCCCAACAGCGTGTCGTCCACCTTCATGATCAAGGCGTTGCTCGCACTTGCGCCGTCGCCCTTGCCGTTGCCTTGCGAGGCCACCGGCGTGATGTCCGCCACCTTGCCGCGCACGAAGTACACGCCCTCGTTCTGGACGCGGTTGTAGAACTCCTCGAAGCCCTTACCCGGTGTCCGCATGTCGATATAGCAGCTATACACCTCGGCCTCGGTCTTCTCCCGGATGAGGTGGGCGAGTTTCAGCGAATACATGCAGCAGACGCGAGAACAATAGGGGTGGTAGTTGGCGTCGCGGTTGCCCACGCAGTGGATGATGCCCACCCGTTTCGGCGTGGAACCGTCGCGGAGGACGAGTTTCCCGGCGGTCGGCCCCCCGGCGTTCAACAGCCGCTCGACCTCGAGACTGGTGTAAACATTGGGGTATTTCCCGTAGCCATAGTAGGGGATCACGGACGGATCGAAGGTCTTGAAGCCGGTGGCGACGATGATTGCGCCAACCTGGTATTCCTCGATCGTTTCCTGCTGGTCGAAGCGGAAGGCGTTTCGCTCGCCGCAGGCCTCGACGCAGCCCTGCTTGCACTTGCCGCGGGTGATCTGGAGGCAGACCTCGGGATCGACCACGGGCACGGGCGGCACCGCCTGCGGGAAGGGGACCCAAACGGGCTTGCGCGTGCCCAGCCCCTGGTCGAACGGGTTGGGGAACTTGGCCTTGGTAAACACGCACCCGTCGATGCACAACATGCAGCCCACGCACATGCTCTCGTCGATGTACCGCGGTTTGCGACGGACCTTGACGCGATAGTGCCCCACCGAACCCTCGACGGATTCCACGTTGGAGTACGTCAGCAGCTTGATCTTGGGATGCAGTTTGACGGCCGTCATTTTGGGAGTAAGGATGCAGGCGGCGCAGTCCAGCGTGGGGAAGGTCTTGTCGAACATCGCCATGTGCCCGCCGATCGACGGCTCGCGCTCGACGAGAATGACCTCGCGGCCGGCCTCGGCCAAGGTCAAGGCCGCCTCGATGCCGGCGATGCCGCCGCCGACCACGAGCACGCGCGGGTAAATCTGCACGAACTGGCGCTGAAGCGATTCGTGGCGGGCCACGCGGCGAACGGCCGCGGCCAGATGCGCCTTGGCCTTGCGGAGGGCCTCCTCGCGGTCCTCGGTCACCCACGAAACCTGTTCGCGGATGTTCGCCATCTGCACGAGGAAGCGGTTCAATCCGGCGTCTTCCGCGGCCCGGCGGAACGTGGCCTCGTGGAGGTTGGGAGAGCAGGCCGCGACCACCAACCGATTGAGGTTGAACTCACGGATGTCGCGTTTCACGAGTTCCTGGCCGGGGTCGGAGCACATGTACTTGTAGTGACGCGAGAGCGCCACCCCGGGCAGGTCCTCGGCGAATTTCGCCAGGGCCTCGACATCGATGGTGCTGGCAATGTTGCTGCCGCAATGGCAGACGTAGACTCCGATTCGCAGTGGTTCGTCGATCATGTTTTGGACTCCGAAACTTCGGTCGCTAGCCCCATCGCCTCATACACCAGTTCGCCCAAGTCAACCACGCCGATCCGGTTTTCGGCACCCACGGTTTTCACCGCGTCCTGGAACATGGCCAAGTCTTTGGGGCAGGCTACGATGAGGTCCGTGACGTCTTCCAATCCGAGGACTTCCTGGATGCGGATGGTGGCAGGCCGTTGCGAAATGCCTTTTTCTTCTTGCATCCAGATCTTGCCTCCCCCAGCCCCGCAGCAGAAGCTGTCTTCGCAGTGCCGCGGAAGTTCCACGAGCTTGATTCCCAAGGCTTCGATGATTCGTCGCGGCGGGTCATAGATGCCGTTGTATCGGCCGAGATAACAAGGGTCGTGATATGTCGCACAAGTGGCCAGACGTTGCTTGAGGGGCAATCTGTCTTTCTGCAACAAATCGTCGAGAATTTCGGTATAGTGCAGCACCGGCTTATCCAGCCCGAAACGGCGATAATCGTGCTTCAGGGCGTGGTAGGTGTGCGGGTCGGTGGTGACGATGCGATCGAAGTGCGCCTTGGCCATGGCCTTGATGTTCTTTTCGGCCAACATCTCGAACAGGCCTTCCTCGCCCATCCGACGCACGTCGTTGCCTGCCGACTGCTCGGCCTCGCCAAGGACACCAAAATCCAGGCCAGCTTCCTGGAAAATCTTGGCCACCATCCGCGAGACCCGCATTGCGGCGGGATGGAATGCCGCGTAGTCGCCCACGAACCACAGCGTTTCGACCGGCTCCTTGCGGGCATCCTTCAGCGGCACGGGGAGGTCCTTTGCCCAATCGAAACGTTTTCGCGGCGATTTCACTTGCGAATTGCCATAGCGCTGCAACGAGAGGAGCGTCTCCTGGAGACTCGGGTCGACGCATCCCTCTTCCACGAGTTTGCGGCGCATCTCGACAATCAGGGGGACATGCTCGTTGCGGACCGGACACTTGTCGGAGCAGGCGTGGCAAGTGGCGCAGCCCCACAGGGCTTCCGCCTCGATCACGCCGCCGACGAGCGATGGGGCACCATCGTCCGTGCGGCGACCTTGGCCTTGGAGCACGGCCATCCCTTCGTGCAGGACGAAAGTTTTCAGATCGTGGATGATTTGCCGCGGCGACAACCGCGCGCCGCTGGCCACGGCGGGACACGTTCGTTCGCACCGCCCACACTCGGCACAAGCATAGGCATTGAGCAGCATCCGCCATGTGAACCGGCTCAAAGGGGTATCAGGTTCCTTCTTCGACTCCTCCATCGCGGGAGGGAGATTGCCCTTGTCCGGCACTTCGGCGAAGAACACGGCCACGGGCGCCCAGATGAGGTGCATGTGCTTGGAGTAGGGCAAGTACACCAAGAAGAAAAGGAGGATCAGGGCGTGGATCCACCAGCAGATCGTGCCGACGCTTGCGACACCGGCTGCCGACACGCCCAAGGCCAAAAGAACGTTAGCTACGGCGGTACCTGCTGGAAGCCAAGTCTGGGTCCAGCCTTCCTCCGGCAACCCACCATCTCGAAGCAACAGGTGCTTGGCGTAGCCGCCCGCCTCCGCCAACAAGTAGGTGACCATCAACGCGGCGATGAGCGAGACGACGATCGAGGCGTCCAATGTCCGCTGCAAACCGGGGGGCGTGAAAACATAGCGGCGGATGGAAGCAGCGATCAACCCCACGAGCACGGCGACCGCGAACACGTCGACCACCGTTCCCAACACCGGGATTTCTTCCGCTTGGGGAATGCGCAGCCAAGGTGCTAGGATTCCGCCAACGAACATCAGCGCGGAGGCGATCACGAAGCAGCAGAACCCCCAAAAGATCAGGGGATGCGCCCACTTGATGATCGGCTCGCCCTTGAAAAAGCGCGATTGCCCTATCACCTCTTTCAGGAATGTCGTCAGACGTATTCCGAGATGGTCGAGACGGTTCTCGTGGCGTCCTAGCGCCAGGATGCGTACCAATTGAATCATCCGCCGGACGAACAAAGCCGAGGCCAGGACCAAGAGGACCGCCAGCCACACTGCGCCGTAAATGCCAAGGAATTTGCCTTCGGTCGGCATCGAAGCGCCTCCCTTCAGTGCTGAATGGCTTCGGTCAACGCTGGGGTGACCTCTGAGAGGTCGGCCACCACGCCGTAATCGGCCACATCGAAGATAGGTGCCTTGGGGTCGGTGTTTACGGCGATGATCAAGTCGGAATTTTTCATCCCCTCGACATGCTCGGGGGCGCCGCTGATGCCCAAGGCGATGAAGCAGCGGGGCTTGACGGTCATTCCCGACTTGCCCACCTGACGCGTGGCGGGGAGCCAGCCCTGGTCGACCACGGGTCGGGAAGCGCACACCGCACCGCCCAACACCCGGGCCAACTCTTCCGCCAACTCGATGTTTTCCTTCTGCTGA
>CALFBP010000058.1 GCA_937951625.1 uncultured Thermoguttaceae bacterium | reverse complement strand
CAGCGGGTGTACGTGTCGGGGAACCTTTTGGTGTTTTACGAGCAGGGGAACCCGCGGAAGTTTTTTGTGCCGGACGTGTTCGTGGTGAAGGGGATCGAGCCTGGGGAGCGGCGGTTTTACAAGCTGTGGGTGGAGCACCGGGTGCCGAACGTGATCTTGGAGGTGACGTCGCGGAAGACGAAGAGGCAGGACACGGTGGTCAAGCCGGGGCTGTACCGGCAGCTTGGGGTGGCGGAGTATTTTCTGTTTGATCCCACGCAGGATTATCTGGACCCGCCGCTTCAGGGTTACCGGCTGGCTGGGGAGGAGTACCAAGGGATTGAGGCTGGCGAGGACGGGTCGATGGCGAGCGAGCAGTTGGGGTTGCGACTTGCTCCGGAAGGGAAGCACTTGGAGCTTTACCGGTTGGATAGCGGGGAGCGGTTGCTGACGGCGGAAGAGGCGTTGGTGTTGGAAGCGGCGGCGCGTCAAGCCGCGGAGGCGGCTTGTCAAGCCGAAGCGGCGGCGCGTCAAGCCGCGGAAGAAGCCCGTCGGGCCGCGGAGGCCGAATTGGCACGCCTTCGGGAGCTTCTCAGCCGCCGCGAAATCTCCTGATTTCAGGCGATGTGCTTAATCCCCGGTGCTCCGAAGAAACTCCCTTTTGTAGACGCGGTAGCCGCGTGCTTTATTCTTGCTTTCTGGCCGCTTTGGCCGTATCGTGGATCACGTTATGAGCGTCTGAACCGCCTTCAGTCGCTGCATTCGGGTATCTGAAAAGCCTGCATGTGCAGGCATCCCCCAGGGCCCGCTGAAAACCAGTTTTGGTTCTCGGCGGGCCATCTTTTTTTCTGCGAAGGAGCAATAGCATGTTTCACGACGATGTTCTCAGCGTTGGTGAGGAGGTTGTTGGCGATGGCGGTCTCCGCCAGGCGATTGCCCTGTGGCGGGCGCTCGCACCGCTCCGCCAAAAGGCGGGTAGGATCGACTGGACCAAGGTGATTGCGTTTCTCCAGAAAATCATGCCTTTGCTGTTGGCCCTTTTCGACCTCCTACCCCAGAAGCCGGCGGGTCGCACCGCGTAAGTTTTTTTGTCGCCGAGAAGGCTTCCGACCTCGATGGCTCGCGGGTGGGAGAGCCTTGCCGTTTTGTGAGTTTTTCTAGCTGATTCCTAGAACGTCGAGGGTTTTTGCTATGCCGTGGCATTGCGTCAGTTTTCGCGTCGTAGCCCTGGCTGTGATGTTGGCCGGTCTGAGCCGAGGGCAATCGTGGGGTCAGACGCCGCCGCCCTGGAAGCCGTTCGTTCCCAGCGTCGTGACGGGTCAGGACGGCCAGTCCTTGCCGGCGATCCTCACACCTGGTCCGACGGTCCATAGTTGGGTCGTGATCGTGGGCGGTTCTCGAGTGTGGCAACTGACCGCGCTGGACATGCCGTCGCCGGTCCCTCCGGAGCCGAACCCGCCGGTGCCGCCTGTCCCGCCGTCCCTCGCCGATGAGGTCAAGAAGCTGGCGCTTATTGCCGCCGAGAAGTTGCCGCCCGACGGTCGCCAGGAAGACGCGCGAAAGCTGGCTGCGGTGTATCGCGTCCTGGCCGACCAGATTCCCGGTTCGATCGACTCGATCGACAAATTGATCACGGCCAATCGTTACGCTCGGGAAATCACCCTTGGGCCGCAGCGGAGGATGGTCTGGGAGCCGTGGGTCAAGGAGATCGGCCAATGGCTCGACGTTCAGCGGGCCGCTGCGAAGATCCGCTCCGTCGAGGACTGCAAACCGCTTTGGCGGGCCATCGCCGAGGCCTTGGAGGTGGTGAAGTGAGGGCATGGAATGGCGCGTCAGCCACCATGACACCGTTCCTCCGTTCTTCCATCTTCCGAACACCTCCGCACTTCCAGCCCCGCCGTTCCAACATTTGCTTTTTCCGAATCTTCCATCATCTCGGAGATTGTTATGGCCATCGAACGTTTCTTCGGTTGGGTGAAGGACCCACCGGGTTATCAAGCTTATGCGGCCACGCTGGAAATGGCCGAGGATTTTTGGGACCAGCTCCGCGCCCGCGATGACGGGGCAGACCGCTACTGCTACCGTGCCTTGCGGTTGTGTCTGGAAGACGCGAAATTGGACGCCTGGCTGGTGCAAGACGGCGAGTGGACGCGGATCCGCACCTACGATCAGGGCAACATCGGCTCGTGCGTGGGCCATGCCGATGCCAAACGCTGGGCCTACATGGCGGCCCTCGACATTTACTTGCGGCTCGAACCCGAGCAATTCGTGGGCATGGGCTGTCCAGAGGTTGCTTATGGCTTGAGCCGCGAGATGTCTGGCATGTTGGGCCGCGGCGACGGCAGCACCGGATATGGTATGGCCAAGGCCAACACCGAATGGGGCTCGGTCGCCCAAGCTGTTTACGGGAAGTACGACCTCCGCCGTTACTCGGTGCGCACCTGTTACGAATTCGGGTTGCGAGGCGTTCCTGCCGAAATCAAATCGGTTGCCAAGCAGCATCGCTACAGTCGTTACTTGCGGGTCGATACGGCCGAAAAGGCCTGGCTGTGTGCGGGCGCCGGCTTGCCGTTTAACCAGTGCTCGTCGCTGGGCTGGGAGGGACGCCGCGATGAGGACGGGGCCATCCGCCAGCGAGGCCGATGGTCTCACAGCATGTGTTGCGGCGCCGCGCGACGGACCACCAAAAAAGGCCGCAAGTTGATCCTCATCGACCAGTCGTGGCATCCCGACTGGACCAGCGGTCCCTACTGGCTCGATCAGCCCGAAGGCTCGTTCTACGCCGACTTGGACGCGGTGGGCGAGGCCGTCAGTGAGGGCGACAGTTTCGTCGATCTGGGGTTTTGCGGCTATGACCGGCCGCCGGTTCCCAAGAGCTTCACGGAGGCGTAAGAGGATGATACACCTTTTATGTTGGCAATTCACTGCGCTCGTCGCGACGTTTACGCCGCATGTCGAGCCTACCACGGCGGTGGCGGTGGCCATCGGCTTGGCCCATGTCAGCCAGCCCGCGGCCAAGCCCTCGGCAAGTGATTCCAAAACGACCGCCGTTTTTTCGGATCCGGTAAGCCGCCTCCCGAATAGACCGATGCTGCATGGGGAGGAGGTTCAAGTTCAAGCTGGCCCGACCTGTGACGATCAAGCTTGCCAGCTTACACGCTCCGCCCCGCGGTCGGGGCGGCTATTGAAGAAACGGCGATGAAGCATTGCACATCCCATCTTGCGGGTGGCGTCTCAGCCGGGCGATCGGTTTGGCGGTTCGCTACGCCCAAAGGCAAGCCGAGGCGTTCCTTGCCGCGACCTTTCCGCGTCGCCGTCACACGAGTGTCGGAGAGCCCGGTTTGCGAAGTGGCCAAAAAAGATTAAACTGTTGCGTCCTCTGGGGAGGATGCCAACGTCGTTTTTCATTCGGTTCGGCTGGGTTAGGCCTGCGTTACATGAGACCGGGAATCGCGCGAAAACGATGGACGTGATTCGTATCGACGAGAATGGCAGACTGTATCTCTCGCCGGACATCGACAACTGGCCGGCGATCGAGGCCCTCGACATTTCCGCGGTAATCGATCTGGATGGCGACCTGGACTCGGGGGTGCCAACCGAACCGGACCGCATACTTTACATCTACTTCCCCTTTCACGACAGCGACTTGCCCAATTTGGTCAAGCTTCACGCGGTGGCCAGTCTGGGCGCGGAATTGGTCGGCAAAGGGCAAAAAGTGCTTTGCCACTGCCTGATGGGTTTCAATCGGTCTGCGTTGGTGGCGGGGTTGATTCTCGTGCATCTTGGGATGAGCGGCCGGGACGCCTTGGCGATGCTGCGCGAACGTCGGCCGGGGGCCCTCTACAATCCCGTGTTTGCCGAATATCTGGCCGCGCAACGCGGCCGCGGCCATCTCGTCCATGCCGATCAAACCGAGCACGTCATTCGCCTGGATGCATGACAGGGCTGCGAGCGCGTTTACCGTGGGCCTTCGGACCAGCCCCACGCTCTGGTAAACTGGAAAGTTGACCCGGCGCGATCGCATGGTCTCTGCAAGTCAGGAAAGGGTGCATCCCATGAAGTCGTACACTGAGTATCTCACGTTGAATATCCCCTCCAAGATGGCGTTTCAGAACATCACTCCGCAGGTGGAGGCGGCGGTCAAAAAGAGCGGCGTGCAAGAGGGACTGGTGTTGGTCAATGCGATGCACATCACCGCGAGCGTCTTCATCAACGACGACGAGCGGGGGCTGCACCACGACTTCGGAAAATGGCTGGAGCACTTGGCCCCCTTCAACCCCGACCCCAACCACTATCACCACAACCGCACTGGCGAAGACAACGCCGATGCCCATTTGAAGCGCCAAGTGATGGGCCGCGAGGTGGTGGTGGCGGTCACCAAGGGTAAACTTGATTTCGGGCCTTGGGAGCAAATCTTTTACGGGGAGTTCGACGGCTACCGCAACAAGCGGGTCCTGGTCAAGGTCATCGGGGAGTAAAGCTCTGGATGCCGAAGAACTTGGCCAGCGGGCCCGCTCCCCGGTACAAAGGGAAACGATCCGCACGGAACCGCATTTTGGGCCCTTTCCACCGAACTGCCTTAGTTTACAACCACGTCTTCGCCCGCGAATTCCTCAATTCCTGAATTCCTCAATTCGTAATCAACTTGTCTTGACCTGTCGCGGGAATTGGAATACATAGCGCTCCCACTTAGCGGCTCAACCCGACCCCCAAATGCATGGGGGTCTTTCGCCATATTTGAGTTGGGTAACCCTATGGCGCTTCGCGAGGAACTGGAGCGGACGGGAAACTGGTTGTTCCGTTGGAGGAGCTATCTGCCGCTGGTCCTGGTTCTGCCCACGATGGCGGCCATGCACCATCCGGACTTTCTGCGGCAAGACCGCAGCGGATATGACGTTTGGGCCTTGGTGTGTCTAGCGGTTTCGATGGTGGGGCTGGGGATTCGGGTGGTCACGGTTGGGCATGCGCCGCGGGGGACTTCGGGGCGAAATACCCACGAGGGGCAAATAGCTGAGGTCCTGAATACCACCGGCATGTACTCCCTGGTTCGCCACCCGCTGTATTTGGGCAACTACATCATTTGGTTGGGAATCTCGATGTTTTGTGGGCTGTGGTGGCTGGTCGTGATCTTCGCCCTGGGGTTTTGGATCTACTACGAGCGGATCATGTTCGCGGAGGAGGAATTTCTGCGGCGCAAATTCGGGGAGGCGTATTTGCGTTGGGCGGACGTCACCCCGGCCTTCCTGCCGCGGTTGTCCGGCTGGCGCCGGCCTGAGTTGCCCTTTTCACTCCGCACGGTGCTCCGCCGCGAATATCCCGGGCTGTTCGCTATCTGCGCCAGCTTTTTCGCACTAGAGGCTTACCATCGCGTGGCGATTCGCGGCGATTGGCGTCCGAATCCACTCTGGACCGGTATCTTCCTAGCGGGCCTCGCGGTGTTCATTTTACTCCGTACCTTGAAGCGGAAGACGGCGATTCTGGCCGTCGAGGGGCGTTAGACTTCGGGATGCGGCGAAACAGCCTTGCGCCCTAACACGTCACGCCAGACCGCTCGCAGCAGAAACCAGGCGTTTCTAACATACCTGGGGCCAAGACGCCGCGGATCGCTGGCCAGGCGGAATAGCCATTCCAAACCGCAGCGCTGCATCCAGCGGGGGGCGCGAGGGGCGTGGCCAGCAACGAAATCAAACGTTGCTCCCACCTGCACGCAGGCAGGCACTCCCAAGGACGCCGCGTTTTCCCAAAGCCACAGTTCGCCCTTGGGTTGACCGAAGGCGACGAAGAGCAGGTCGGGCCGGGCTTCGCGAATTCTCTCGATCAGGCGGCGATGCTCCTCGGCCGAGAGGGATTCTAGCTTCGGGGCCTCGATTCCCGCGATTTTGAGACCAGGATACATCCACGATAACCTCATGGCCGCATCCGCAGCCACGCCGGGCCTGCCGCCAAGAAAGAACACCCGATGACCACGCTCCGCGGCCCGACGGCAAAGCAGAAAGATCAAGTCGGCGCCAGCGACCCG
Source organism: uncultured Thermoguttaceae bacterium (assembly GCA_937951625.1). Lineage (GTDB taxonomy): Bacteria > Planctomycetota > Planctomycetia > Pirellulales > Thermoguttaceae > CALFBP01. The sequence goes on along the minus strand of CALFBP010000058.1, from coordinate 40,520 downwards.
CTCGGGCAGGGGCCGACCCAGGAAGCGCGAATACCAGACGAGCGGCATTCCATCCGCCAAAAGAAAAGCAGCCGCGCGGTTCACGGCCGCCAATCGCGGATCCTGGCAGGAGAGCATCGCATAGTGGAGATTGGCCGTGATGAAGAAAGCGGGCTGCCTTCGCATGATGAGTTGATCGACCAGCGCGACAGCCTTGGCGGTGTCCACGAGAGCAAGCGGCAGTCCCCAGATGCTCACGGTTGGCAGATTCTCGAGGTCCGCGGTCGAATCCAGCTTGGGCGGCGGATTTTTGGTGGCATGTGCCACGGCAGAATCGGTCATTTGCTGTCTTCCCAAGATGGAAAACATCGAGGTTCTCAGCAAATATGGCGTGCGGAAACCGCCGCGGCGAGCGATTCTCGGGCGAAGTAAGGATTTTACCCCCAGTACCGTTTCGTTCGTTTTCGAATGTTGAGGCGGGAAATAATTGCCCTGCCGCCGCGAGGTCCGTTGTCTGCTTACTCAATTTCACATGCCTCTATCCTGGTGAAACGCTGGAGTACCTCGGGGGGGGCGGGCGAATTGTGCGCATCTCTAATTCGAGCTGCATACTATACCTCAATAGTAGTAACGGGGGGAAGCACGTAGACAGCAGGCGTTTGGCGCAACTCAAGGCCAGATGGAAAAGACGTCGCTCCTCCCCTCCTCCGCAATGCCCTCGGGGGTTGAATAGTCTATATATCAGGGGGGGCCGGCGACAGCGGGGACACGCAAACGCAATCCCCTTCCAAGCGTTTGACCGGGTGGATGGTCCTCCGCATTAGGTAATCTTCGTCCAGCAACGGCGGCCCGGCCAAATCTTGAGTGGACCTAGGTGGATCGAGGGCGATCTCGGCCAGCATCGTGCGGCGGTCCTCGGAGCGCGGGTGATGAACTCGATGTGCTCCGGGTCACGGGCGTTGGAACCCTGGTCCGTCGCTGGCGGTGCGGTCGTTCGCCGAGGTTGATCCGCGCTTGGCTACGGAGTGTAGCCCTCTGGCTTCGTTTTGGTCGCAGCAACAAGCCGCGTTAACCTTTTAGGGCGTTGGAGGCTACAAAGCGCTGTCCGGCCGGGCGACGAAGGAGGTAAAACCACAAGACACAGGCACTGGCAAGCAAAGCCAAGCTCACGAACTGGGCGCCGGTCAGGGGTGTCCCCCAAATCCCCGGTTCGTCCACGCGGATGCACTCCATGAGGAATCGGCTGACAGGGTAGATGGTCAAGAATAGGGCAAACACTTCGCCATCACGGCGTTTGAACGGATCATAGGCCAACAAGAACAGGCAGAGCACCAAGGCATTGATCGCGCTATACAGTTGAGTGGGATGGATTGGTTCGGTGCGAGGCAAGACAACTGGAATCGGTAGGTGGATATTTTTCTCCCTGCCACGGATTGCAATCGAGACCCCGCGACCCAACCGAAGGGCGGTCATCAATTCCCAACGCGCGGCAGCCACGGTATCGATCCTGGCCCCGTTGATCGCTTGGAGGGTGTCGCCGGGTTTCAGTCCTTGGGCAGCGGCGGCGGACTGGGGCTCCACCTCAGCGATCGTAGGCGGGGCGAAGTCCGGACCTTGACATTTAAGCCCGAAAAGAAAGATTTTGCCCTCTTCGAGTTGTTGCATGAACGGCGGACTCCCTAACGGAAACCGAACAGCCCAAGGCAACTCACAAGCCCCGCCGTAGCAGCACCCGTTCAGAAAGCACCCCACGCGGCCCAAGGCCAACCCCAGCAGCATCCCCGGAGTCAACAGGTCGAGCATCGGCAGCAAGGGCAGGCGTCGCCGAATCAGAAAGGCGCTGAAGCCGAGCAGTCCTCCGATCAGTGCTCCGTATACCACCAGCCCCCCTTGAGGAATGTTGATGATCTCGCCCAACGTCCGCCAAAGGTCTAATCGCTGAGTCGCATCGAGTCGGCGCACCACATCCCAATGGGTTGCCACGAAGTAGAGTCGGGCGCCAAGGATCCCTGGGATGAATCCCCAGAAAACCAGGGTAATGCTTACGTCGGGATCAATGCCCAGTCGAGAGCCTCGCCATGCGACCAAGCCGGTTCCCGAGACAAAGGCGATCAACAGCATCGTCCCATAGCCCCGGATCGGGAGCCCAAACCCGGGTTCGACGATCTTGGGCAAGACCCCCCAAATCACCCCGCCAAGAACAAGCAGCAACACGGCGTAGCCGCGCGTATCGGCGTTCCAGCCCTGCCGTCGCCAGAGCCAAATCATGACGACCACGGCCGCCACTGCCCAAACAGCCAGCAGCAGTCCGAAGCCGAACAACGGGTATCCAAAGAGCGTCTCAGGAATGTAGAAAAGGGTCTGGCGCATATTCGCCCGCTTTTTGTCATGGCGGCTCAAGGATCATGTTGTCGATCAACCGCGTCTTGCCGATCCGCACGGCCAGAAGCGCTACGGTCCGGCCGCGGATTGTCTCGACGGGTTCGAGCGTTTCGGGATCGGCGATGGCCACGTAATCGATCTGTTTGGGATTAGCGGCTTGGATCGTCCGACGCATGGCTTCCGTGATGCGCGATGCATTGGTTTCGCCTTGGGCCACCAAGTTCGCGGCCTGCGTCAAGCTCTGGTAAAGCACGGTGGCCCGTTGCCGCTCGTCGGGGGCGAGGTACCGGTTTCGGGAACTCATCGCCAGGCCGTCAGGCTCGCGGACGATCGGGCACACCCGGATCGTAAGCGGCAAATTCAGGTCGATCGCCATGCGCCGGATGACCAAGGCTTGTTGATAGTCCTTCTGGCCGAAATAGGCCACGTCGGGCCAAGCCATCGTGAAAAGTTTCAGCACGATCGTCGCCACCCCGCGAAAATGACCCGGCCGGCAGACTCCCTCCAGCGGTTTGGCGACCGATCCCACCTCAACCCACGTGGAAAAGCCGGGCGGATAAACCTCTTCGTCGCGCGGGGCGAACACCACGTCGGCCAGGCCAGAAAGTAAAGTCAAATCGCTTTCCAGGGTTCGCGGATATTGGGCGAAGTCCTCGTGGGGCCCGAATTGGGTCGGATTGACATAAATCGTCACCGCCGTGAAACCGCATTCTGCCCGCGACGCCCGAACGAGGCTCAGGTGTCCCTCGTGCAACGCCCCCATCGTAGGCACAAGACCAATCGTTTTCCCGCTACGACGTGCGGCGTGCAACGTCTGGCGAAACTCCGAAACCGTCGTCACCAACAAAGGCATGGTCGCCGCGTACAAAAATTGTGATGGTGTCGGCCGACACGAATCGAATTCGAGGCCTGCGCCACAATCTCCCTCTTCTTCCGCGTCTGAGCAAGGGGAGGCAATGAAATATCGACTGGATACTTTTCCTTGAGATGTGAATCGCGGGGGATTTTTCCCTGAGTTTTAAGGGAAAAGCACTGTCATAGCTTGCAGTCGGTACAGCAAGTCGTGCGGGCATCACTGGTGTTACAACCGACGGCTGTCTCTTGGACGTTATAGGCCGTTTCTCGGACTCACCTTGCCATTCAGACAAAAGTCCTCTAAATGGGGGATTTTGGGCACAATCTTTCGGGAATACGAAGAGCAGCCTTAATAGCCATCTCCTGGGCGAGTAGAGGTAGTACGCCCCCCCAATCAGGTAAATGCGGCGACGTCGTCCTGCGCGTTTTTTGCACACCCCGAAACAGCCGACGATCACCTGAGCTTTTAGTGGAAAACTAACATTATATTAAACTTTTTCTAACAAACCGTTTCTAAGATGGGTTCTAGCGTACATTGGCGAAGTCTTGAAAATAGGCAGTGTTTTTCCGCCTCGGTGTGAAGCGGAAGTGCGTAGCAACCTTTTTTTCAATTTCAGATTGGGCAAGGAGATCGTTCATGAAGTTTGCACATATCACGGCATTGGTGCTCGCGTCGGCAATTTTGGGATGTAACCAGCCCAGTGGTTCGGTCGACCGTGGGCAAGGGGGGTTGGCTAAGCAAGGCGGGCAAGCGGGAGGTCAGCAAACGGCGCAGCCGGCTGGCAAGGAAGCGTTGTCGGGGAGCATTCTCGTGGACGGCTCAAGCACAGTCTTTCCCATTACCGAGGCTGTGGCCGAGGAGTTCCAAAAAGTTTACAAGGGAGTTCGTGTGACGGTAGGTATTTCCGGCACAGGGGGCGGCTTTAAGAAGTTCGGCAACGGCGAGATCGACGTTACCGGTGCCTCGCGGCCGATCAAGCCGAGTGAAGTGGAGCTGTGCCAGAAGAATGGCATCGAATATGTAGAGTTGCCGGTGGCCTACGACGGTTTGGCCGTCATGGTCAACCCCAAAAATACTTGGGTGGATTCGATGACGGTGGCCGAATTGAAGAAGCTGTGGGAGCCTGAGGCCCAGGGCAAAGTAACCCGATGGAACCACATCCGACCAAACTGGCCGGACAAGGAGATCCACTTGTTTGGGGCGGGAGTCGATAGCGGCACCTATGATTACTTCACGGCGGCGATTGTAGGAAAAGAGCACTCCAGCCGCGGCGATTTCACTTCCAGCGAAGACGACAACGTCTTGGTCCAGGGGATCGCCACGGACGAACTTGCCCTGGGATTCTTCGGATTCGCTTACTACGAAGAGAACAGCGACAAGCTAAAATTAGTCAAGATTGACGATGAGGATCCGACAAACGGCGACGGCCCGATCGCACCCTCGATGGAAACAGTCATTGCGGGGACGTACCAGCCCCTTTCGCGTCCTATTTTCATCTACGTCAACAAGAAGGCGCTCGACCGGCCTGAGGTCGCTGAGTTTGTCAAGTTTTATCTGAGCAATGCTCCCAAATTGGTGAAGGAAGTGGGTTACATTCCCTTGCCGGATCGCGCTTACGAGTTGGCCCAGAAGCGGGCCGACGCCCGGAGAACGGGTTCGCTTTTTGCTGGCGCGGGTTCGCAGGTCGGCGTAAAGATCGAGGACCTTCTGGCGGCGGAAGAGAAATGAGCTCCGAAACGGCGATACCGAGGAGCGTCGCAGCCAGAATCCCGCTACGGGCGCCGCGCAGCTTGAGGGAGCGGTTGGTGGGCGTGGTGCTTTTGGTGTGCGCGGCGTGTTCCGTCATCACCACGCTGGGAATCGTGCTGGTGCTCATTGTCGAGACCACGGCTTTTTTCCGTGAAGTCTCGTTTCGGCAGTTTTTCGGCGACATCCAGTGGACGCCGTTGTTCGCCAAGAAGCATTTCGGCATCTGGGCCTTGGTTTCGGGCACCGTGCTGACCAGCGCGATCGCCATCCTCACGGCCGTTCCTTTGGGTTTGATGGCTGCTGCGTACCTCAGTGAATTTGCCAACGAGCGCATTCGCCGCTTGTTGAAACCGAGCATGGAAATCCTGGCGGGGATTCCCACGGTGGTTTACGGTTACTTTGCCCTCACGTTCATGACCCCTTTGTTGCAGAAGTTCATTCCCAGCCTGGCGGGATTCAACGCCTTGTCGCCAGGCTTGGTGATGGGCATCATGATCTTTCCGACGGTTGCCTCGCTCAGCGAGGACGCGATGTACGCGGTTCCCACCAGTTTGCGCGAAGCGGCCTACGCGCTGGGGGCCACGCGATTGGCGACTACGTTTCGGGTCGTCATGCCGTCGGCCTTTTCTGGCATTGGGGCGTCCGTGATTCTCGGGGTTTCCCGCGCGATCGGCGAAACCATGATCGTGGCCATCGCCGCGGGGCAGCAGCCGCGGTTCACCTTCGATCCGCGGGTACCGGTGGAAACCATGACCGCCTACATCGTTCAGGTCAGCCTCGGCGACACGCCCACGGGCACTTTGGAGTATCGCACGATTTTCGCCGTGGGCATGGTGTTGTTCGTCTTTACCTTGGCCTTGAATGTGGTGGCCCATCGGCTGCGGCAGGGCGTCCTCAAAGATTCCGTGCAGTAGGGCGAGGGGCCCCATGGACTCGAATACTCCAAAGAAACAAGGCGGGTCGCTTGGCGAAAGCCAGTCCAATCGCGGCGCGAGCTGGGCGGAGAAGACATTTTTAGCCATTTGTTACGCGGCGTTGGGCCTTCCGCTATTGCTTCTGGTGGTCCTCATTGTCGATGTTGTCATCGACGGATGGCCGCGGCTGAATTGGGCGTTTCTGACTAACTATCCCTCGCGAAAGCCGGAAATGGCGGGCATTTTGCCGGCACTTGTCGGAAGCGCTTACCTGATGCTGCTCACCGCGGCCATCGCCATTCCCTTGGGCGTTGGGGCCGCGATCTATCTGGAAGAGTACACCAGGCCGAGTCGGATCACGTCGTTGATTGAACTGAACATCAGTAATCTCGCCGGCGTGCCGTCCATTATTTACGGCTTGCTGGGGCTGGAACTCTTTGTCCGGGCGATGCAGTGGGGGCGAAGTGTCGTGGCGGGGGCGGCAACGCTGGCCCTGCTTTTGCTTCCCGCGGTCATCATGACCGCGCGAGAAGCGCTCCGCACGGTTCCTCATTCGCTGCGCGAGGCGTGCTACGCCTTGGGCGCCGACCGATGGCAGACGATTTGGCGCGTCGTGCTGCCGATGAGCCTTCCAGGCATTCTGACCGGGGTCATCCTCTCCCTGGCCCGCGCGATTGGGGAAACGGCGCCTTTGGTCATGATCGGCGCGCTGACCTATGTCGCCTTCCTCCCTAATTCGTTGAAGAGTCCTTTCACGGCCCTTCCGATCCAGATTTTCAACTGGGTCTCCAGACCGCAGGCAGGTTTTCACACCAATGCCGCGGCCGGCATCATCGTGCTTCTCGCCTTGATGTTGGCCTTGAATGGGGCGGCGATCTGGTTACGGGTCCGATTGCAACGGAGAATGGATTGGTAACACGAATTTTTTATGGAACCTGCCTTGAAAATTCCCGACAAAGGCTCGCCAAAGCCGGAGCTTAAACGGCGACCGGACGGCTCCGACCCCGCTGACGACCCTGCCGCTCCGCAAATCAAGATGTTTGCCAAATCCCTCCGCGCCTGGTTCGGCCCTGCCGAAGCCCTCCGGGGCATCACGCTGCCGATCCGTAAGAATTGCGTGACGGCGATCATTGGTCCGTCAGGCTGCGGGAAGTCCACGTTCGTGCGCTGCTTGAACCGGATGCACGAGGTCGTGCCACTGGCACGGGTGGAAGGCGAGGTATATCTCGACGCCGAGAACATCTATGGTCCTTCGATCAATCCGATCGCCGTCCGAAAGCGGATCGGTATGGTGTTCCAGAAGGCGAACCCCTTCCCTACCATGTCGATCCGGCAAAACGTCTTGGCGGGCCTCTCCCTGCAAGGATTACGCTGCCGGGCCCCAGAGGAACTTGTGGAAAATGCCCTTCGGAAAGCCGCGCTGTGGGACGAGGTAAAAGACATCCTGGATCGTTCCGGCGTGAGCCTGTCGGGCGGTCAACAACAACGACTGTGCATTGCCCGCGCTCTGGCTCTGGAGCCTGAAGTCCTCCTCATGGACGAGCCTTGCTCGGCTCTTGACCCGATCGCCACCGCAAAGATCGAAGACTTGATTCACGAACTTCGCGAGTCGTACACGGTGGTCATCGTGACGCACAACATGCAGCAAGCCGCGCGGGTCGCCGACTTCACGGCCTTCTTTTATCTCGGCGAACTCATCGAATACGGCAAAACCGAGACCATCTTCAAAACTCCGCAAGACCCTCGAACCGAGGCGTACATCACAGGCCGCTTCGGCTAACCCCACGCTGAAGGTGGCGAATCTGGAAAGGCGGGGTCGATTGGTAACCGTCTACGGGCCGGGGATTGTGCCTTAACGGGCCGTTTTTAAGCTGTAAAATGCGTCTGTCTCCTGCCCAACGCGGCGGGGACACTTCCCTTTTCGCGTTTGCGCTTCGGGAAGCGAAAAGGGGGACTCTCCACGAGAATATTCCTGGGAAGCAATAATGTCCGAAAGCGAAATGTTTCAGCCGCCGTGGAATTTCCTTGGGCTGCCGGAGGAATTGGCAGTCGCAGCCCGCGCTCGGGCTTGGGTGCTGCCGATTCCCTACGAGGGGACGACATCCTATGGCGCAGGCACCCGGCACGGTCCTGCGGCGATCATCGCCGCCTCGCGCCAGGTGGAGTGGTTTGATCGCGAGTTCGGCGGCGAGCCGGCCCTCGAGTATGGCATTCACACGATGAGTCCTTTGGGGCTCGTCCACCGCTCGCCCGAGGCCATGGTCCAGGCAATCGAGGAGGCGGTCGCCGCGATCCTCTCTCATCCCGCGGCGCCTGCGGTACTCGCGGTTTTGGGCGGGGAGCACACGGTGTCGATGGGGGTGGTTCGGGGACTGGTGCGGGCCCGGGGGGCGCTGGACCTGGTGGCCGTCCAGATCGATGCCCACGCAGACCTCCGCGAGGAGTATGAAGCAACCCCATACAGTCACGCTTGCGCAGCGCGGCGGATTTTGGAACACTGCCCCATTTTTCAGATCGGCATCCGCAGCCTTTCCGCCGCGGAAGAGGCGTTCCGGCGGCAGTCGGATCGGGTGAGGACGTTTTTTGCCGAGGACGCCCTTCAAGGGCCCGAGCTTCTCGAAGAGCTTGGCCGCTTCGTTCGCGGCAAGAGGGTTTTCTTGACCATCGACCTGGACGGCCTTGATCCATCGATCATGCCGGCCGTGGGCACGCCCGAGCCGGGTGGTTTGACTTGGGCGCGGACATTGGAGGTCGTTCGCGTAGTCTGCCGGGAGTCGGCCGCGGTGCCGGTGTTCGACGTCGTCGAATTGGCGCCCCTTCCCGGCCTCCACGGACCGGACTTCTTGGCCGCCAAGCTGGTTTATAAGATCCTCTCTTTGGCCTTGATCCGCGGTGGATCATGACTGGTCGCCGCGGAACAGGCACGCTATATTGCTACGCGTTCAATCGCGAATGCCCCTTCTTCAACGGGACGAGAGGGCACGGCAGCTTGTCCTCGCTTTCGTGGCGGGCTTCGTATTTCCTTCGATCAACGACATGGAGTTTCTCGCGTGAACGCACCTTGCGGCAAATCAGCGGAACACGATCGTTACTTGTCGGGTAGGCGAATTTTCCCCGCGGGGTTGCGGGCGGGCGAGCCTCTGGCCGAGGTGATCGACCGCGTGTTTTTGGCCTACAACGCGGCTCGGCTGCGCGAGGGCGTGCAGCTTTTCACGCACAAGATGCTCGAGCCTGAGGTCACCATCGGGATGTCGCTGTCCGGGGCGTTGACGCCCGCAGGGCTGGGAATGTCGTGCGTGGTGCCCTTGATCGAGGCCGGATTTGTCGACTGGATCGTTGCCACCGGCGCAAACCTCTATCACGACCTGCACTTCGCGTTCAATTACAAACTGGTGGCCGGCGATTTCCGCACCGATGATACCGTGCTTTTCGACGCGGGCGTGGTGCGAATCTACGACGTGCTTCTTTCACGCGACGATTGCCTGTTGGCCACCGATCAGCGGCTCCGCACGATCCTCTCCCAACCGGAATTCCAAAAAACGATGGGCACGGCCGAACTGCACTACCACCTTGGCCGCTATTGCGCCCAGGCGGAAGAGGAGGCAGGGCTGCCGCACGTTTCGGTGTTGGCCGCGGCCTATCGGGCGGAAGTGCCGGTGTACACCAGCGCTCCGGGCGACTCGACACTCGGGATGGAATTGGCGGCCAGCCGCTTTCATTCCTCGAATTTCGCCTTTGATCCGTTACTGGACGTGAACGAGACCGCGGCGATCTTTTTCGCCTCCAAGCGGCCAGGCAAGAAGTCGGCTGTTGTACTTTGGGGCGGCGGCAGCCCGAAAAATTTCGTCCTCCAAACCGCTCCCCACTGCACCGACATTTTGGGGTTGGAAGTCAAGGGACATGACTATTTTCTTCAAGTTACCGACGCCCGGGTGGACACGGGCGGCCTGTCCGGCGCCACGCCCCACGAGGCGGTCAGTTGGGGCAAGGTCGATCCGGATTTCATCCCCGACGCCGTGGTCTGCTACTGCGATACGACGATCGCCATGCCGCTGTTGACGGCATACGCCCTCACCCGCCACCCGCCGCGAGAGCTTAAACGTCTCTATCGCGTGCGAAGCCAGTTGACGGCCAACCTTCAGGCCGAGTACCTGGCCAAAGGAAGCCGTGCAGAAAAGTGAACGCGGCGAGTCGCGTCCGTTGGCTTCGCCGCCTACCAGGCGCCAGCGTCGAGCAGAGCGACGAGTTCGGGGTACATCGCTCGAGCGGCGCGGGCGCGGTGGCTGAGGCAGCTTTTGACCGCGATGCCGAGTTCGGCGAAGGTCCGATGGTACTCGGGAATCTCGAAGAGCGGATCGTAACCGAACCCTTGAGTGCCGCGGGGCTCGAACAGGATGCGGCCCCGGCACGCCCCTTCGCTCCGCGCGCGCACGGCTCCGGTGGGGTCGGCTAAGGCCATGCAACACACGAACCTCGCCGAGCGACTTTCGATCGGGAGGTTCCCGAGTTTCTCTAATAGCAACCGGTTGTTCGCCTCGTCGGTGGCATGAGGGCCGGAAAAGCGGGCCGACATGACGCCCGGGGCGCCGTTCAAGGCATCGACGCTCAAGCCGCTGTCGTCGGCCAAAACCCAATGTTCAAGGTTCGCCGCCTGCCGCGATGCCTTGAGGGCCGCGTTTTCCGCGAACGTCGCCGCGGACTCCTCGACGCGGATGGCCTTGGGGAAATCGGACAGGCTCCGCACTTCCAAGTCGAGCGGCGCGAACAGCTCCGCCAACTCTTCGCTCTTCTTGCGATTGGCGGTTCCCAACACCAAAAGCGGCCTGGACATGGCGGTGGTCGGCAGGCTCAAGAGGGATCGGGGTTATTCCAGACCAGGCCGATTCTGGCTGAGCATGGCGCTCGCCGACCGTTTGGGTACGTGGACCAGAATCGGTTGGGGATCGAAGGGAATGCCCACCAGCGTCTTGGCGGTCACCATGCCTTGACTGCTTCCCTCGGACTTGAACTGATCGATGATCGCTTTGATCCGCGGATCGAGTTCCGTGACGCCATTGGGGCCGGGCTGACCAAGCGTATCGAAGCTGCCCACCGTCACAATGCTCGCGTAGCGGTCGTGGAACTCGTAGGCTTCGTAGCCTTTCATGCGGAGGGCCTGGGTCAGCTTATGGGCCATGTAGGCGGCCTTGGCCAATTGGCTGTCCATCTCCTTGCCCTTCTCGATGGCTGCGATTTCCCGCTGATCGGTCACCACTCGGCCCGTGAAATGCGCCACCTGCACCGTGTATTTACCGGGGCAATCGAGCAAGCTGTATTCCACCCCCTCGTTGGCTTTGATGATCAGCGGATCGAGGCCTTTGGGCACGTAATAGTCGGAGGGGAGCAGCGGATTGGTGGTGACGAAGGCGTGACCCATGGGGCCTTTCTTCTTCTTAGGATTGTCGTCCGACAACACGGCGGTCTGGAGCCAGCGGAACCCGGCCAAGCTCCGCGAGGTCTTCTTTCCCTCCTTGGGCGCGAGGCACTCGGGCTCGAAGTATTTGAGCTTGCGGAGCGTTTCCTGCGCCTCCGGATCGTCGACCGCGGGATAATCGCCCACGAGCACCGCGACCTCCCGGATTTCTTCCACGCCGCGTTGCAATTTCATACGTTTGGGCCGACCAAATTCATCCACGCCCCGACTAGGGAGGTCCTTGCCTACGTCGAACTTCTTCTCATACACATACGCGGGGAGTTTGTATCGCTGGCGAAGCTCCAACACCAATTCCTTGGCGTGGTCCATGGCCATGTCCCCCGTGAAACTGCACGCCATGATCATCCATGGGCCGTTCTGCTCGGTCAGGGTGTAAGTTTTCTTGGGGTCGGCATCGACTTTTTGGAAGGTGAACAGCTTGTCCCACGGACCGGCTGACCACGCCGACTCGATGAACGCTGGCCAAACAAGGATGAAGACTAGGAACCAACCTCGACGACCCGCGAACATGTTTGCCTCCCCCATTGGGGCGTCTCGAACCGAAAACCTGCGTGTGAAGTGCCCTTTTCCAAGACGAGCGGCCGGGAGTGTAGCAAACCGATCGCCGCCAGACCAGACAGATTTTTCAAAAGGAACTTAAAGCTTATCCCACAACCTCCCTTCTCCCGCTCGCGGGAGAGGGGTTTGGGGGTGAGGGCAACTGCAAGGCAGGCGTTTTTTCCCGTCGTCTGCAAAGATCTTGGGCCCTCACCCCGACCCTCTCCCATGGGGAGAGGGGACCTTTGGGATAGACACTCAGCTAGAAAGCGCAAATGAGGCAATTTAAGAAAACCTGATTGTCAGGAGAAAGGCCGACAATCCGAATGCCAACCCATCCCAAAGCGCCCGGTTTGGGGCAGCAATGCGCTTAGGAACCCGCGCGGAGGCGTCCTGAGTAGAGCCGGCGCATTGTTTCGTCAGCCTATACGACCGGGGGCCTCGTTGCCGGCAGAGGCGTCCGGCGACGGAAAGCGGCCATATTGTTCCACCAGTTCGCGCATCCAAAAGATCCGCTCTTCTTCCGCCCCAGGCGGCACCTGGTCGCCCGCTCCAGCCATGAATCGGAAGGTCGTCTTCCGTTGCTCGAGCCAGTCGCACACGCTGGACTCGAAGACCTCGCGGGGAGTGTCGGGAAGCCAGAGTTCTGGGGACACGCCGCCGGAGAGGATGAAGTGGTCGCCGGCCTCATCGCGGCATTGGGCAGCGGTGAGGTCGCCCATCGGCGTAGGTGTGACGGCATCGGCGCAATCCGCGCCGCAATCGCGGATCATGCGCAGCGCGCCCCGCAGGCGACCGTCGATATGGACAGCCACGAACTTGCCTGCGCGGTGCAAGCGGGAGACGGCCTCTTGGTAGAAGCGGCGCGACCAGCGATCGAAGAAATGCGGCGGCTGGATGTCGCTGGAAAAGTTGTCGCCAAGGATGACAATTGGCGCAGGCGAGGAGCACGCCAGATCGACCAGTTCGAGTTGGTTGGTGTTGACCGCGTCGACGGTCTCGTGGAGCAACTGGGGCCAGTCGGCGGCGGCGAACAACAGTCCCTCGACTCCCATCCAATAGTGCATCAGGTGGCCGACGGCGCTGTAGCCCAGAGGGAGGTAGACCACGCCCGCATCCCCGACGTATTCGTCCCAACGCTGATACCGGTCCCAGTGCGGCTCGAAACGCCGCCGTTCCATGGCCCGGCGGAAGACGCGGAGGTCCGCCTCGCTGCGTATGCCCCACTGGCTGATCGCCCATGAATACGTATTGTTTTCCCACACCCGAGCACGCTCGATAGTTCCCTCCGGCGTCTCGATCCGCCAAACGATTTCGGGATCGCCGTTGCGCGACCTCTTGGCGACCGTGGCCGTGACCCCTGGCGGATAGATCACGGAGTAGAATGCCGCCAGGTTGGGCATGTAGAAGCCCGCCCCTACTCGGCGATGGTAGTCGATCAGTTCCCGCTCGGGCTCGATATAGGAAACGCTCAGGTCCCAAGGCATCTTTCGGGAGTGATAGAACCAGTGGGACAGGTCAAGCACGTAGGGCACGACGTCCGGCGTCTGCCCTCGGTACACGGCGAGAATGCGTTCGCGGGGGGACATGGTTGGATTCGATCCTCGGTAACCGTTCCTAGGCCGGGCTTCGTGTCTTACTTGGCCAAGGGCGGGACGGCGACAGGGGCTTGGCCCGCCGCCCCAGGCCCGTTAGGATCGAAGGCATGGCTCGGCAGTTTCCAGCGCAACTGGTCTTGTTTCTCGTCGTCTTCGCTTGGCAGGTGCAGGTCGCGGTGGACCCCCGCTCGCTGGCCTTCGTCCAGGGCGAGCTTTTCCTTTGGAACCTCCGATTCTTTCGCGACTTCCTCCTGGCCCCAGGCGACCTTACCCAGTGGCTGGCGAGAGCCGTTCTCGAAGCCTGCCATTTGGGTTGGCCCGGGACCCTGATCCTGACCGCTGTCGCTTGCTTGATCCTGATTCCCACGAGGGAATTTTTCAAGATTCTTTGGCCATCGCAAGGGGGCGGGGCGTGGATGGTTTCCGCCCTGGTCCTGATCGCAATCCACGGCCGTTACGAGTATCCGATTTCCACCAGTCTTGGCGCGGCAATTGCCATGATTGCCACAGTGGCCTACGTAGGGTTCGTGGAACGGTGTGTGCGATGGCGGATCGTGGTGTTCGCCGGGCTGAGTGCTTTGGTCTATTACGTGGGAGGCGCGGCGTTCTATGTGTTTGTGGCGTGTGCCATGATCTACGAACTGTATCGCCCTGGCCATTGGGGGGTGAAGGTTGGCTGCGTCTTGGGAGCAATCACTGGCCGGTTTTTGATCGACGCCGCGCTGAACGCTTTCCGTCCCAACTGGTTTTTTCTTCATGTCCCGATTACTACGAGCTTCGCGGCGGAGCGATCGCTGGACCGATTGACGTTTGCCATGCACGCTTCGTTTCCCTTGATCGCCGCGCTGGTAGCCGACCGTGCCGCCCGACGCCGCCAAGGCACGCCCGCCGCGTTGGGGTCAAACGAAAATCGCCCTGGCGCGGCTGAAGAAGGATTCAAGGCATGGCTGCGGCGGACCGCATTGACTGCTGGGTTTGTAGCGCTGGCGGCCTTTGCCGGATGGGCCACGGCGCGGCCGGAAGTACAAACCGTCCTGGCCTTGCACGCAAGCGCCGACCGGGAGGAATGGGATCAGGTGCTTCGACTGGGGCGCCGCGTCGCGCCCCAATGGTACTCGCAACACGTGGTCCACGACGTGAACATGGCCTTGTACCATGTTGGGCGATTGCCCTATGACTTGTTCGCCTATCGCCAGTTCGCAAGTCCCGTCGTCGTAGCCACGCACCCTGGTCCCAACGCCCTTTTGTTTCTGGACCTCGACGCCTTCGCCCTGCGGAAGCTGGGGGATTTCCACTTCCACTTGGGGCGATTGAACGATGCCGAGTATTACGTGCATGAAAGCTTTGTGCGGCGGCCTTCCGCGGAATGCCTCCGCCTCTTAACGAGGATCGCCTTGGCCAAGGATGAGGTAGACCAGGCCCGAACGTTCCTGAACGTCCTTCGCGACGATTGGGTTTTTGGGGCCTGGGCGGAAGATTGGCTGAGGCGGCTCCAGGGGGCGGCGGATGTCCCGGCCGATGCCGAAATCGACGCCGTGCGCCGCCTGCGGCTGGTCGAGGAAGACATTCACCATACCGCGGAATTCGTCGCCAATCCGATCATTGCCGGCAGAAAGGTGTCGACTCGCAAACAGATCGTCAGCGCCTTGGCGCAAAACCCGCACCATCGCATGGCCTTCGAGTTTTTGATGGCCTGGTATTTGATCGACGCGAGGGTAACCGAAGCCGTCGCGCTCTTGCCCTTGGCCGCGAATTTTTCGTACCCCGCCATTCCCCCGCTCTACGAAGAGGCGGCCATGATCCACGCCCGGGTGTACGAACGGCGAAAGATGGCCGACGGCCCGATGCAGGTTTATGGCTGCGCGATCAGCGAGGACACGCTTCGCAAGATCCGCCAGCTCGACGCGGCCTTGGGCTCGAAAAAGGCGGACGACAAAGAAACCGCGCGGATCGCCAAGGAGCTGGGATTGTCCTATTTCGATTTCTATTATTATGGGCGATGGGGAGAGTGACCGTGCGCAAGCGTCGTGTTGCGATGGCCCTTGTGTTGTTGGCTGGCGGGCTCTTTGGGACGGCAGCCTGGCGGGGTTTGGGGAGCGAGTCGACCGCGGAAGAATCCCTGCCGCTTGGGCGACCGCCGCGGATTCGCCCTGATTATGTCGATTTGGTGATCCCGCCCAACATCGCCCCGCTGAACTTCGTGATCGAGGAGCCGGGCCTCAGATATTACGTCCGTGTGGAAGGCGCTCGAGGCACGCCGCTGGAGGTCCACAGCCGCGATGGCCGCATCCGGTTTCCGCTAGCGGCTTGGAAGTCGCTCCTGGCGCAAAATCGCGGCAAGCCCCTGCGTGTCGAGGCCTTTGTCCAAGACCAAGAGCGGTCCTGGCGGTATTTCGACGAGTTTTCGTGGCACGTCGCGGAAGAGGAGATCGATGCTTATTTGGTATATCGGGTGCTAGATGCGGTTTTCGACTACTATAAATACCTGGGCATCTACCAACGCCACTTGGAGACGTTCGAGGAGCGATGTCTTCTGTTCAACGGCGACTTTCAACGCGGTTGCGTGAATTGCCACAGCTTTGTAAACAACCAGCCGATGCCATTTCTGATTCACACTCGGCCAGGGCCCGACGAATCAGTCGCTGCGGGACCGATCTTGGTGCGCCAAGGCGAGGCCAAGCGGATCAAGACCCGCAGCGACGCGGTGCCCCGGGCCGCGTTCGTCACGTCGTGGCATCCCAGCGGCGAGGTGGCGGCTTTCAGTGTGAATTGGTTTGGGCAGTTCATGCGGGCCACGGGAGCGGAGCCCCGCGAAGTCGTTGATCTAGAATCCGATCTGGCGATCCTCGACTTTCGTTCCGGCGACGTGAGCACCCATCCGGCCATCGCCAATCCCGACCGCCTGGAGATTTTCCCTAGTTGGTCGGCGGACGGGAAGCACCTGTTTTTCTCCAGCACGCCTCGCCGCTGGATGAAGTCCGATTTCGACCCCCTCAAGGACTTCAAAGAAGTGAAGTACGACTTGGTGCGGGCGGCCTTTGACATCAACGACAACCGCTGGGGCGAGCCGGAAGTGTTGCTGTCGGCCGCCGCGACGGGCAAGAGCTTGTTGCAACCTCGGGCGTCGCCCGACGGGCGTTACCTTTTGTTCTGCCTGTGCGACTACGGCCCGTTTCCCGCCTTTCAGGAAAGCAGCGATCTGGGGCTGATGGACCTGGCCGGCCGAAGCTGGCGGCGGCTGGAAAAGGCCAGCAGTCGACGTTCCGAGTCGTGGCATTGCTGGTCGAGCAACTCGCGTTGGATCGTGTTCAGCAGCCGCCGCGACAACGGCTTGACGGCACGGCCCTATATCGCCTATCTGGACCGCGCGGGACGAGATCACAAGGCCTTCGTGCTCCCGCAGCAAGACCCCGCCTTCTACGACACCTGTTTGCACACGTACAACATTCCGGAGCTTGTCACTGGCCCTGTTGCGTTTCCCGAGAAGGCGCTGCGCGACGCGATCCTGACGCCAGCGCCGGACGCTGGCATCGCCCCGGCCGCCTGGGTCGCCCACGACGGCCCTGTCGAGTAGCGGGTCATGGTCTGGCCGGCCCTTGGGGATTCTTCTCTTGGCATGGCCTGCAAGATGCCAGTACATTGGGCTTGGGGCACGGCCTTTTGGTAGTGGCACGGCCTTTCACTAGTGGCACGGCCTTCCAGGCCGTGTCCCAGTGGTCTGATTTTGCTCCTATGCAGCGATTGCGCGTTTTGCTTGTCGCTTTTCATTATCCGCCAGAGATTTCGGCGGGAGTGCAACGTGCCCGGATCACCGAGCGCTTTCTGGTGGATCGGGGATGCGACGTGACGCTGCTGGTGCATCAGCCGATCGAGCGTGGGCTGTGTGGCAGCCCTGTTCTGTACGTGCCGCTGCCGCGGTATCTCCGCGGGCATGGAGCAGATATGGGAACGGTTGCGGCAAAACCAAGGAACAGGTTTCGCCGTTGGGTTCGGCGATGGTTGCTTATTCCAGATGTGTTCGTGGGATGGTCGTGGAAGGCCGCCGCCGTGGCGCTCCGCCAAGCCCGGCGGGAGCCGTGGGACCTGGTGATTACCAGTTCTCCGCCGGAGTCCATCCATGGGATCGGATGGCGTTTGAAACGCGCCTTGGGCACGCCGTGGTTGGCCGATTTTCGCGACGGCTGGACGCTGGAGCCCCACCGCGAGGAAATCCGGCTTCCGATTCGCGGATGGTTCGACCGCCAGCTCGAACAGGGCGTAATCCGCGCTGCAAGCTGGATCACCGTGAACACCCGGCCGGTCGCCGAGTATTTCATCCACCGCGTCCCGTCGGCCAAGGACCGAATCCATGTCCTCCCGACCGGATTTTTCGCTTGGGAAAAAGGCCAGCGAGCTTTCGGCGAGGGAGTATTCCGCATGGTCTACACCGGGCGTTTCACGCTATCGTGGGCAGAGTCCTCGCCCGAACCCTTTTTTGAAGGGCTCCAGCAAGCCCTGCTGGCCGACCGCCAATTTGCCGAGCGGTTCCGGCTGGTGCTTATCGGGTCGTTTACCGACACGGAACGGGCTTTATGGCAACGGCCGCCTTTGAACAAGGTGGTCGAGGCCCACCCCCCCTGTCCCTACGAAGAGGCCATGCGTTGGGCGGCGGGCGCGACGATGCTTTTCCTCGTCGCCCCGCGGGGACTCCGCTCGGTCATTCCCCGCAAGTTGTTCGATTACTTGGCGGCGAAGCGGCCCATCCTCGCCATTGCTGAGGAGAATGAAGTCAGCCGTATGCTTGAGGAGACCTCCGCTGGGGTCTGTTGCCCTGCTGAGCCCCAAGCCATAGCGACGAAGTTGCTCGAACTGTTCGGCCTTTGGCGTGCCGGGCGATTGGACCATGAGATTCCATGCTCAGGCAACGATCGGTATCGCTGGGAGCCGCATTTCGAACGGGTCTTGGGCGGCGTGATCTTGAATGCCTTGCTTCCCGGCTCGGGCTTGGCGGAGTTCTCGCAGGCAGCGGACGATCCGCCTCCATCTTCCGGGGAATCAGGATGAACGTGCTTCATGCCCCCTTCAATTTCGGCAGTCAAGCGTCGTCGCTGGCCGAGGCGGAAAACGCGGTCCGGCGGCAAGGCGGCGTGGCAGGCCGAAGCTGGTCGGTCGATTTCGAACCCCTGCCGAGGTTTTCCGCCGCGAGCGAGGTCTTTTCTCCGCCGGAGGGTTGGAGGGGTGTGATCCACCGCTCGCTAAAACCCTTTTTCTACGGCTTGAAGCACGTGGCCGACTTTCAGGTGTTGCACCTGTACAGCGGGCGGAGTCTGCTGCGTTTCGAGGGGCGGTTCCGGTTCTTCGACCACGGCGATTTGCCGCTTTGGAAGGCCCTGGGCAAGCGGATCTTCGTGACCTTCCAGGGCTGCGAGGTTCGTTACCGCAGCCACACGAAGCACCGACCGTTCTCGCCTTGTCAGGACGGCGTCTGCGACATCCCCGGCTGCGACGCGGCCCTCGAAGCCCGGCTCCGTCGCTCGTGCGTGAGTCTGCTTCGCTGGGCCGACAAGGCCTTTTGCCTCAATCCCGACCTTTTGGCCCACGTACCTTCGGCCGAGTTCTTGCCCTACGTGGCCCTACCCACGGAAATTGGCGAACCCGCACCCAAGCATTCCCGCACGCTCCCGCTGATTGTCCATGCCCCGTCCAATCGATCCATTAAAGGGACCGAATTCGTTCTGGCTGCCTCCGCGGCCCTTCAAGCCACGCATCCCCATGAGCTGCGGCTTGTGGAGGGCTTGCCGCGGGCCGAGGCCTTGGAGGTCTATGCCCAGGCGGACATCCTCGTGGATCAGCTTCGGCTTGGCTGGTACGGGGCCTTGGCCGTCGAGGCGATGGCCCTCGGTGTGCCTGTGGTGGCTTACCTCGACGCAGAGGATTTGGCTCGCATACCCCCGCCAATGCGCGAGGAATTGCCGATCCGGAGCGCCTCGCCCGACTCGCTCGCCGCTGTTTTGGCCGCGCTTTTGGAGGACGGGGCGCTGCGTCACGAGTTAGGCCGACGTGGCCTGGGCTTTGTGCGCCGCTGGCATCACCCCTTGAAAATCGCCCGGCGCATGCTCGAACTCTATCAGAATCCAGAGCAATCCTTTTGGGCGGGCTACGATCCGGACCACGCGTAAAAAGGATTGCTGGGGTTCCCGTGCAATTCAACGCGCCATCGCCTCGTCCGGCGGCGCTGAGGCAAGTTCCTTCAAGGCGTCCAGTGCGGCCAACACCGCCTCGGCCGATACGTGGCGCCAACCGGCGAGTTTATGATTGAGAATCGCTACTTTGAAGTTCTCGAAGGCCTCGGCCAGGTCGTCTGGGAGCTGAGGGAGGTCTTGAAACGGGCTTGAGCGCGGTTCGCACGGCGGGCCATCCCATGACGCGGCTTCATCAGGGCGGGTCGACTCCTCCGTTTCGCCCGGTGCCGTCTCGGGCATGTCGTGCTCGGGATCGCGCACCTCTTGGAACGACGGCCCCGACACGCGCGACTCGACCTCCTCTTGGATGTCTGCATCTTCATCGGATTCAGCGGACACCACGTCTTCGTCGCGGGGCTTCTCGCTCGGCAAGGCGCCGAGGGCCTGCCAGCGTTCGGCACGCATTCGGGCGACCGACCAACCGCTCTGCACGGCCCCTTCCAACCACATCTCGGCGTCGTGCCAATCGAGCGCGGCGAGGAAATGGCTCCAATACAGCCCCTCGAACTGCTCGTAAATCTCTCCGAAGCGTTGGAACACACGACGCAGGCGGCCCACGTGCTGCGGACTGACATTGCCTACGCGGCGGCTCCAAGCCTCGTCACTGGCGGCCTCCGGCGGAGCGCCTGTCGACAAGACCGTTTGCCGCCACTGGCAGATGATTCGGCCTTTCTCCCAGTTGGTGGTGCTGACCAACCGGTTCCAGCGGCCGAGATACTCCCGGGACGTGGCCTCGACCGCCTCCACGGTGGCGCTGGGCTCCGTTGTCACAACCCGCTCAGAATCCGGACTATCGTGAAGTGTTTCGTGCATGAGGCTCATTCTAGCAGGGAAATGGGGTTGAAGAAGCGATTCACGGAGCGGACCTGGCGAGCGACTCCCAAGGGCCGAGCTTTCCCGAAAAAAAACGCGATTGCCGGGAGCGACCCAGCAAGCTGAGCTTGAGGAACGTTTGCGGAAAAGTTGTCGATTGCCGCAACAGCAGCCACGAAAAAGGATAACTGGCTTTGGAGCTTCGGCGCGTGAGGTCACCCTGCGGATGGCGACCTTGGGCCGGCGTCGGCGGAGTGCCGAACGGGCTACGGGTGGGCGAGGGCGTCGAGCGGGATCACGTCGGCCGGCTGGAAGAGTTCGTCGTGCTGAGTTTGCGCCAGACGCAACACCAGCAGCTTGTATTCCACGATGCCGTCGACATTTTCGGTAAAAAACCGATAGCCCATCGTGCCCGGCCGCTCCTGGAGCGTACTCAAGATGAGGATATGGCCGGGGGCCAAGACGGCCTCCATGGCCAGGTCTTCAAAGGCCCGCTTGGCCCGGCCCGACTGAATGCGGATCACGCCTTGCGTGCTCACGTAGCGGAGCTTGCTTTCGCCGTGGTGAATCTCGGGGATCAACCGCACGCGGACCCGACCGTCCTGTTCGTTGGCCACCGTCATGGCGAACACAGCCTGCGCGGACTGAAAGGTTTCCCCTTCCACGCCTGCGGGCCCACAACGCAACACCGGCAATTCCTCGTGGACGTCGGAGGCGATGATTTCGGTGCGAACCCCTGCCCGTACCTCCATGTGCCGCCGCACTACCCGTGGCTCTTGCTCCAAATTGGTTACTTGGGTCTCCAGGGAACGACAGCCGGGGGCCGGTTTATCTTTGAGTTCCAGCAACCGCGACAGGCTGATGGGCACCTGGCCGCCCAGCAGGCCCACGCGGAATCCGTTCTGGGCCAGACGTTGGCGGGCATCGCCGGGCAGATGCATTTCATCGGCTTCCGCCCAAAGCGCCGCGGTATCCTCGGCGTCGCAGGCGGAAAAACGGACGAAAAACACGTCCAGTGCCACGCTGTCTGGTCCCATGCGGGCCGGCTTGAGGGGCGATTTTCCCACCGGCTCGAAGAAGTTGCGGCAGCCAAGCAAGCCCGCCAGGCAAAACGCCAGACACAACCATGTGCGGCCAAACGACCCGGTCAAGGCACGCCCTCGGGAAACCCCAAGCTTCACCACCACGCAACCTGACTTGCTATCGCCTCCACGCTCAGCTCAGGTAGTTAGAACGCGCGGAAAAGACAACCAAGCCGTTGCTTCGCCAATCTAGACAAGAGGGCAAGAGCGTAAATGGACCGACCAAAAATGTCAAGGCAGAATGGGTAGCATGGGGATTTTGTGAGGATCGCCAAATTCTTCCGCGACACTCTTGCACTCGGTCTTCCCGCGGTGGCTCAAACGGGCTGAGGATGCTGCTTCTAGTGGCTTTAGGCCACTGGGACAAGCTTCGGTCGGCGAAAACGTTGTCCAAAAACACGGCCGTGGCGTCGAACCAGTTCTCGGAAATCGTGGCGGAGAAACTCGTACAGCATCTCGGGAGGGCCGAGGGCGAGCCAGTTTTGGGCCAAGGCATTGGCATGGGCGTCGTAACGTCGTTGAGAGCCGCTATGGGCGTAGCAACGTCCGTGGAACCGCCGGATATCGCCATCAAACTGGGGGCTGATGTGCCACAGCTCGTGGACGATGGTCGCCAGCTTGGCCTCCAAGGGCAAATTCAGAAATCGAGGCAGATAAAAATTGAGGAGGTAGAGCATCTCGCGGCCTTCAGCATCCCTCACGGGAGGCATGCGCCAACGCCGCCCCCGCCGGACCGTTTCGCTCGCCCCACCGGCAAAACGCAACGGTGTCAGCGAGGCATACATCCCATGCGAAACCGCCTTTCGCGTTTGAGAGAAGCTGATGAGCACCCGGGCGACATCCACGTGGTGCAACGGCTGCAAACGCGCCGCCATGTCCTCGCAGACACGGCGGACATGGAGGGTGAAGTCGAACCCGTTCACCTCACGGACTCGCTGGCAAGTGGAAAACCGCGGAGGAAAGTTCGTCGGGCGAGTAGCGAACGTTCTCAACCCGCCAACTCCTGCTACGCGGCAAAGCCTACGAAGTTGAAACCGTTTCCGCCGTGGAAGTTTCCGTCGAGGCAGGAGAGGGCGAAGCGTCCGGCTCGATGGTAGGTCGGGTAGCTCGTTTCCGTTGCCGGTCACGCAGCCCAACGAACTCCAGGATCGCTCGGGTCCCGGCATCGCCGAGCCGGGGCTTGGCCAGGCGCAAGATGCGAGTATAACCGCCCTCGCGATTGGCGAAGCGTGGGGCCAACTCCTCGAAAAGGATGCGCACGGCTTGCTTGTTCCCCAGCAGGCGCAACGTGCGGCGGCGAGCGGCGACCGCTGGGGCGATGGCCGCGTTCCATTCTCGCCATTGGGCGCTGGCCCGCCACGCCCGCCACTGGTCGCTATGCCGGGGGGCCGTGGTCTTCAAGGCATCGGCCGCCTCTTGAACGACGAGGGCCCGGCGGGCAATCGTCACGCACTTCTCGATCAACGGTCTCACTTCCTTGGCCTTGGGCAGCGTGGTGATGATCCGGCCCTTGACCTTCGGTTTGTTGTCTTCGCCTTCGGCGTCGCGCTCCGAAAGGATCAAGGCGCAGGCCAAGCTCCTAAGCAAAGCGCGCTGATGGTTTGGATTTCGGCCGAGTTTGCGGCCGCGACGGCGGTGTCTCATAGCGTCGATTCCTATACTCCAGGGCCGCGAAACATTTCTCCGCCGAGGGTTTCAGGCCTCAAGCACATCCGCGGCATCGCATGTTGGCTTGTTAGAAGGGACTGGACGAGACGGGCGGGAGGCGCATCCCCAACCGCAGTCCAAAGTCCGAAAGCTTCTCCTTCACCTCGTTGAGCGTTGTCTCGCCGAAGTTGCGGACCTCCAGCAACTGGTCTTCCGTGCGTTGGATCAAATCGCGAACCGTGTGGATGTTCTCGGACATCAGGCAATTCATGGCCCGCATGGAAAGATTCAAGTCGGAAAGGCTCATGGCGAGTTTGGCGTCCAGGCTTGGCTCGCCGCCCGGGGTGGGCAAGCCGCGGGCATCGCCGTGGACCCGGGCCCCCAGCTCGTTGTATTGAACAAAGGGATTGAGGTGCTTGCGGAGGATTTTCGCCGCTTCGACCAAGGCCATTTCCGGCCCGACCGATCCGTTCGTCCAGATTTCCATGGTCAGCTTGTCGTAGTTGGTTTTCTGACCGACGCGGGTTTCCTCGACTTCGTACCGCACACGGACCACGGGACTGAAGGCGGCGTCGACGGGAATGACCCCGATCTCCTGGGTCTGCGGCGTGTGTTCCGTGGCCGGCACATAACCGCGGCCCGTCTCCACGACGAGTTCCATCAGGAAGGGGACGTCCTCCGTGAGCGTGGCCAGGAGGTGATCCTTATTGATGACCTCGACCTGGCCGTCCGTCTGCACATCGGCGCCCGTCACCACGCCCTTGGTGTTCTTTTCGACGCGGACCACTTTGGGCTGCAAGCTGTGGTTTTTCACCACCAGCGACTTGACGTTGAGCACCAAATCGGTCACGTCTTCGACGACGCCTGGGAGGGTGGTGAACTCGTGGAGGGCGCCGTGGACCTTCATTCGGGTGACGGCGCTGCCTTCGAGGCTGGAAAGGAGGATACGGCGGAGGCTGTTGCCGACGGTCGTGCCAAAGCCGCGTTCGAAAGGCTCGGCCACGAACTTGCCATAGGTGGCGGTGAGCGTGCTGCGGTCGCACACAACCTGGCTGGGAAGCTCCAGTCCACGCCAACGAATTCGCATGGGAAGACTCCGACAAGAAACCGGCTATCTCGAGCAGAATTCCACAATCAGTTGAACCTGAACGGGGATCGAGACGTCCTCAATTCCCGGCGAGCGGACCACAAGCCCCTCGGGCCGAGGCCCCGGCGTCAGTTGCAGAAAGTCCGGAACGTCCCGCTTGAACTCCGCCAAGTTGGCCTGCACCCGCTCCAGGACTTTGGGGCGGTCCTTCACGGCGATGGCGTCGCCAGGGCGGCAGAGATAGCTGGGTATGTCCACCCGCCGTCCATTGACCGTGATGTGGCCGTGTCGAATCATCTGCCGGGCCTGGGCCCGAGAAACCCCAAATCCCAAGCGATGCACTATATTGTCTAACCGGCTCTCTAAAAGCGACATCAACGCCGCGCCGGTGTTGCCCTTGGCCCGTTGGGCCTCCTTGAAATAGCGGCGGAACTGCCGTTCCAACAGTCCGTAATAATGCTTCACCTTTTGCTTTTCGCGAAGGTGCAGGCCATAGTCGGTTAGTTTGCCGCGCCGATAAGCGTGCATGCCCGGCACTTGCTCCCGACGCTTCAACGCGCACTTGTCCGTGTCGCAGCGGGCGCCCTTCAAGAAGAGCTTCATCCCCTCGCGACGGCAAAGCCGGCAAACCGCTCCGGTGATACGTGCCATAGTGATGTTGCCCTAACGTCTGATCAATTGTGAGATGTTGGCTGTCTCTCAACGGAGACGCAACGGCTTGGCGTCTTCCGAGTTCGACTACACGCGTCGCCGTTTTTTCGGGCGACAGCCATTGTGCGGCAGGGGGGTAATGTCCTCGATCGACTTGATCGTCAACCCGGCGGCCTGCAAGGCGGTGATGGCGCTTTCCCGGCCGCTCCCCGGCCCCTTGACTTTCACCTCCACCTCGCGCACCCCGAACTTCATCGCCTTTTCCGCGGCTTGCTGCGCGGCCATCTGGCCCGCGAAGGGGGTGCTCTTCCTACTCCCCTTGAAGCCACACGTGCCCGAACTGGCCCAACACAGCGTGTCGCCCTTGGTGTCGGTGATGGTGACCGTGGTATTGTTGAAAGTCGCCTTGATGTACGCGATGCCCACGGCGACATTCCGCCGCGTCTTGCGTCGCGTACCTGTTGAAGCTGCTGCCTTAGCCACCGGTATTCTCGCTCCGTTAAAATCCTACACTCTTTGGCTTGTTTGGCTATTTCTTAAGCTTTACGCGACTACCGCAGGTCCTTCACGCCCTTCTTCCCCGCCACGGTTTTCTTGGGGCCCTTCCGGGTGCGGGCGTTGGTCCGCGTCCGCTGGCCACGAACCGGAAGCCCCCGGCGGTGCCGAATCCCACGGTAGCAGTTGATGTCCCGCAATCGAGCGATGTTCTGAGCTACCTGGCGCCGCAACTGGCCCTCGACGGTGTAGTCCTTATCCAAAAGCGCCGCCAACCTCGCCAGTTCGTCCTCGCGAAGGTCCTTAGCGCGGGCCTGGGGATTGACGCCAGCCTTGAAACACAATTCCTGAGCTATTTTGGGCCCCACGCCGTAAATGTAGCGCAACGAAATCACCGTCGGCTTGTTTCCAGGGATATCGACACCCAGCAAACGAGGCATTTAATCACTCCGCACAATGATGACCACTCTAGGTCTGCTCCCCCGGATCGACTCGGCAGCCGCGACAAAGACCACCGAACTATTTGGGGATGCGAACCCACCGCCTACCCCTGCCTCTGTTTATGGCGAGGGTTGACGCACACCACATAGACGGTACCCCGCCGGCGCACGATCTTGCAGTGTTCGCAAATCCGTTTCACGCTGGCACGCACTTTCATAACGACCTACGCTTTCCGCAGTGTGGCAAAGCGTTTTAGTATAGGCGATTTTCCGTCCCTCCCTCAAGGCCCCAGAGAAAGAATTTCTCTACCGTCGGGAAAAACGCCTCGGACGCTAAACCCTCGACCACGTAAAACGCTGATAACCGCTGTTGCTTTCTTACGCCCAGATCAGTGGGATCTAATCATGTCCCCCTTGGGCCATTTGTCCCAAAAATCTTGCTCCGTTGTTGTAAGTGACTTTGGCGCAATGGATTAGAACGGCTGCCCCGGACCCTGGTGGTGGGGCCCCGCCGTCAAGACGTAGGGGCCGTGCTGGGTGATTGCCACGGTATGCTCGAAATGGGCGCTGGGGCGTCCATCGGCAGTGACTTGCGTCCAATGGTCGGGCTGAGACCGTACTCGCTTGGTACCCATGTTGACCATTGGCTCAATCGCAATCACCAAACCCGACACCAAGCGGAAATCCCCCCCTCTGCGCAGTTGTTCGCTCACGAAATTGGGCACTTGGGGGTCTTCATGCATTTCTCGACCGATTCCGTGACCCACGAACGCTTCCACTGTGCTGAAGCCCGCTTGCCTTACATATTTGTCCATCTCGGCGGCGACTTCGCTCCACCACGTCCGTTTACCCACCAAGTCGATCGCCAGATGGAGCACTCCCTGCGTCACATCCAGGAGTCGTTGGAGTTCCGGGGCGATGCGACCCACCGGGTAGGTCGCCGCGGCATCACCGCACCACCCATTCAGTTTGCACCCAATGTCCACGCTGACAATATCCCCCTCGGCCAATTTCCGCGGGCCGGGGATGCCGTGGACCACTTCTTCATTGATAGAAATGCAGGTGGAGGCCGGAAAGGGGACTTTGCCCGGCACACCCTTGAAAAGCGACACCGCACGCCGATCCCGAAAGAACTTATCCACCGCGGCGTCGATGGCTTCCGTGGTGAGGCCGGGCCGAAGCATGGACGCCACGAGTTGGTGCGCTTCCCAAACCAAGAGACCGGCCTTGCGCATCAACTCCAGGTCGCGCGCTGATTTCAGTTCCGGAGGCCGTTGCACGCCGAACAACTCCTCAGCCGGTCCAAGGGTCGAGCACTGCCTTGATCCTCGCGAAGATCTCGTCCACGGGGCCCAAACCGTCGATGACTTTCAACAAGCCTTTTTTTTCGTAGTAGTCCAGCAGGGGCTCCGTTTGCTGCCGATAGGCCACCAGCCGCTGGCGAATCACTTCCGGGGAGTCGTCCGCGCGACCACGACCGGCCAGGCGACGGAACAATTCCTCCTCCGGCACGCGCAGTTCAAGCACCACGTCGAGCGGCGTTCCCCGTTCGTGTAGCATCCGATCGAGGGCCTCGGCCTGGGCGATGGTGCGGGGAAAGCCGTCCAAGAGAAAGCCAGCGGCGCAGTCCGCGGCCTTCAAACGCTCTGCCACGATGGCCACGATCACGTCGTCGGGCACGAGCTGCCCCGCCGCCATATACGACTCGGCCTGGAGGCCGATTTCGGTTTTGGCATCTCGGGCGGCGCGGAGCATGTCGCCGGTCGACAAATGCGCCAAGCCGTAAACCGCGATCAATCGTTCGGCCTGCGTGCCCTTGCCTGCCCCAGGAGGGCCGATGAATACGATTCTCATCCTCTCTCCAACAATCCCTTGTAATTCCGCATCACCAAGTGGCTGTCGATCTTTTGGACCAGGTCAAAGGCCACGCTGACGGCGATCAACAGCCCAGTGCCGCCGTAGAAGCTCGAAACCGAATAACTCACCCCCATCCATCCCGAAATGATGGTCGGGGTGATGGCCACCACGGCCAAAAAGCCCGCCCCCACGTAGGTGATGCGGAGCATCACCTTTTCCAGATAGTCGGCGGTGCGCCGACCGGGTCGGTAACCCGGAATGAAGCTACCGTAATTTTTCAAGTTGTCGGCCATGTCCTTGGGATTGAAGGTGATGGCCGTCCAGAAGTAGCAGAAGAAATAGATCAGCGCGATGTAGAGGGCGTTGTATACATACGAGGCCTCGCCGCGGTGGAACGTTTGCGCAAAGCTCACCAGCCAGCCAACATTGGGCCACATTTGAGCGAGCCAGTTGAACAGCACCTGAGGGAAGAGCAAGAGGCTGGAGGCGAAGATGATCGGCATCACGCCGGCCTGATTGACCCGCAAGGGCAGGTATTGCCGGGTTCCGCCGTAAACGCGGCGTCCCCGCACGTGTTTGGCGCTTTGGGTGGGGATGCGGCGCTGACCCTGGGTGATGAACACCACCCCGGCGATCACCAATACGAACAGCACGGCCAGGACCAATAGGTTCTCCACGCCCAGCTTGCCGCCGCCGGACCCCAGTTCGAGGCCCCCTTGCTTGACCATCGGCTCGATCAGTTCCCAGCCCGCGTGCGGCATTCGGGCGAGAATGCCCGCCATGATCAGCAGGCTGATGCCGTTGCCGATGCCATACTCGTCGATTTGCTCCCCCAGCCACATGAGAAACGTGGTTCCGGCCGTCATCGTCATGACGGCGGTGAACTGCCAGCCGAAGCTGAGATGATCGTTGACGTCCAGCAGCGACTCGCGGACCAGGCCAGCGCCGACCAGCCAGTTGACATAGAACCAACTTTGCCCGACGCACAACACGACGGTGGCGTAGCGCGTGTATTCATTGATTTTTTTCCGCCCGCTTTCGCCTTCCTTCTGCAACTCCTCCAGGGGCTTCCAGACGCTGGCCAGGAGTTGAAAGATGATGGAGGCCGAGATATAGGGCATGATGCCCAGGCCGAAAATGGTGGCCTGGCTCAAGCTGGAGGCGCTAAAGAGCATGGCCTGCTGGATCAACTGGCCGAGCCCCCCGCCCGCCGCCCGCTCGAAAAAGGCCGTCATCTTGGCTTGGTCGATGATCGGCAAGGGAATCAAATACCCGATGCGATAGATCGCCAAGAGCGCCAGGGTGAGGAGGATCTTCTGCCTCAGCTCGGGGATGGTGAAGACAACGCGAATTTTTTCCCACATGGCTCGATCCTTGGCAAGGATGGAACGATGCGGGATGAAAGGTGAAGGCCTCCTTCACCCTTCACCCCGTCCTTCTGGCGATGCACCTTCGGCTTCCCATGGCGAGATTCATCACTCGGACTTGGTGTTCTTTTTTTGGACCGGGGCCTTGCCCGGCAACACCACGGCCTGGCCGCCGGCCTGCTGAATTTTTTCGAGGGCCGAGCGGCTGAAGCGGTGGGCGGCGATCTTGAGGGGCTTGGTCAAGGCACCATCGCCGAGCACTTTCAAGACATCGTATTGGCCGCGGACGATGCGCTTGGTGCGGAGCGTTTCCGGGTTGACCTCCTCGTTGGCGGCGAAGGCCTTTTCGAGTTCCGCGAGATTGACGATGGCCACGGTGGCGGCGAAGCGATTGTGGAAGCCGCGTTTCGGGATGCGGCGGACGAGAGGCATCTGGCCGCCCTCGAATGTGGGTGGGGCGGACCAACCGGCTCGGGCGCCCTGGCCCTTATGACCCCGGCCGCTGGTCTTGCCCAGCCCGGTTCCTTTGCCGCGTCCGACACGTTTGCGAGCCTTGTACTTGTGAATCCCGCGATGAATGTCGTTCAAGTTCATGACAGCGAAACTCCCCGAAGTCGTTCTACCTCGCTGAGCGGACGCAGCGACTGGAGGGCATTCAGCGTCGCTTTGACCAGGTTGATGGGGTTGGGGGAACCGAAACTTTTGGTGAGGATGTCGCGAATCCCGCATGCCTCGCACACGGCCCGCACCGCCGCGCCGGCGATCACGCCCGTTCCCGGCCGCGCCGGCACGAGAACGACTTTAGCAGCCCCGAAATGGCCTTCGACCTGGTGGGGGATGGTGGTTCCGGTCAGCGGAATGGCAACCATGTTCCGCGATCCATCCTTGATGGCCTTTTCGACGGCGGGGGGCACCTCGTTGGCCTTGCCATAACCCCAGCCGACCCGGCCCTGGCCGTCGCCCACCACGACCATGGCGGTGAAACTGAAACGGCGACCGCCTTTGACCACGGCGGCGCACCGCCGAATCTTCACCACCTTGTCGATCAATGCCCCTTGGGTAGTTTCCGTGCTCATACTGTGATCCAGCGTTGGCTAAGCTTGGGCTTCCACTGTTTTTTTGGGTTGTTTCTTGGCTGGTTTCTTGGGTTCGGGCGTCGCTTTGACCTCCGGGGCCGGGGGCTTGGCGCCGAGATCGAGTCCGGCGTCGCGGGCCGCATCGGCCAGGGCGGCGACGCGGCCATGATACTTATAATGCCGCCGATCGAACGCTGCTTGACGCACGCCCGCCGCCAAGGCCCGCTCGGCAATGGCTTTGCCGACGGCTGCGGCCGCCGCCTTGTTGCCGCCATACGGGATCGACTCGCGGAACGCCTTTTCGAGCGAGCTGGCCGCGGCGAGCGTTTTACCGGCCGCGTCGTCGATGATCTGCGCGTAAATGTGCTTGTGGCTGCGGAAAACCGCCAATCGCGGCCGCGTCGAATGCGCCTTCACCTTATTGCTGACCCGCCAGCAACGCCGCCGCCGCTGCCGGCCGATTCGCTTTGCGTGTTTCACGTTCGCCTCTCGCTTACTTCGCCATGACCTTGCCTTGCTTGCGGCGGACCACCTCGCCCTCGTAACGGATGCCCTTGCCTTTATAGGGCTCCGGCTTGCGCAGGGCGCGGACCTCCGCGGCAAATTGGAAGACCTTTTGCTTGTCGATGCCCCGAATCACCACGTGCTGCTGGTCGGGGCAGGTGACCTTGAGGTCCGCGGGAATGGGCTTCTGGAGTTCGTTGGCCAGCCCGACCCGCAATTGAAGCATGTTGCCTTGAACCGCCGCGATGTAACCGACCCCCACCACTTCCAGACGCCGTTCATACCCTTGGGTGACGCCCACCACCATGTTTTGGAGCAGGGCGCGGGTCAGGCCGTGCAGGGCCTTGGCTTGACGCTCATCGCTGGTTCGCGCGACCACCAACGCTTTGCCGCTCTCGTCGAATCCGACTCGAATGACCGCGGGAACATCCCACTCCAATTTCCCCAAAGGCCCTTCCACGACCACATGGTGGTCCTGAATCTGGACCTTGACCTTGTCGGGGATCGCAACCGGCTTCTTTCCCAAACGCGACATAACCCACCCTAGCTCACGAAAGCTTCAGTGACGTACTCCGCATGAGGAACGAGGGCCAAACGCACCATGAGGCACCACGGGCGGTCGCGAGCGAATCGCGTGCGACGCCCGGGACGTGAGCCGTTGACCTTCCGTCATGGGGCATTTCGTCATTCGCCATGCGTCGTGGTGACGTCACCAGACTTCACAAAGCACCTCGCCGCCAAGTTTTCGTTGACGCGCTTCGCGGTCGCTGATCACGCCGCGGCTGGTGCTGATGATGGAAATTCCCAGGCCGTTCAGCACCGGCCGCAGCTTGGCCGCCCCGCAGTAGACCCGGCGTCCGGGGGTGCTGATGCGGCGCAGATGGCGAATCACCCGCTCCCCGTTCGGGCCATATTTCAAATGAATCCGGATCTGGCTCGTCGGCTTGCCCGGGACTTCCTCCCAGTCCCAGATATAGCCCTCCCGTTTCAAAACCTCCGCCACCCCGCGCTTGACCTTGGAGAGCGGCAGTTCGACCAGAGGCCGTTCGACGCGCACCGCGTTGCGGATGCGAGTCAACATGTCGGCGATAGGATCGGTCATCATGATTCGCGCACGTCCTTAACTTACCAACTCGCCTTGCGCACCCCGGGGATGAGCCCTTCGTCCGCGAGCTTGCGAAAACAAATCCGGCAAATGCCGAACTTGCGATACACGGCCCGCGGCCGCCCGCACAAACGGCATCGGCTGTGCCGCCGGGTGGCGAATTTCGGCGGTTTTTTCGCCTTGATGATCTTCGCTTTGCTTGCCATCGAGTACTCCAAGCAGGTGTTCGCCCCGGGCTTTTCGGCCGCCAGCCCTCGGCGTTGTGCTTATCGAATCTTCGGCTCCGTCCTCCGTGTTCCACGTGCCCGGGGACAGCCCCAATGCCGTCGCCGGCCGCGGCAAATCGCGGAAGGCCCTGTCACTTCATCCCTTGCTCCGTCCGGAACGGCATCCCCAAACCCCGGAGCAATTCCCGGGCTTCGGCATCGCTGGCGGCGCTGGTCACGATGGTGATATTCATGCCTTGGGGGCGGGTGAATTTGTCGGGATTGAGTTCGGGAAAGACCAACTGCTCCGACAAACCTAGGCTATAGTTGCCGTGCCCATCGAAGCCGTGGGGATTCAATCCCCGAAAGTCCCGCACCCGCGGCAGGGCCAGCGAGATCAGCCGATCGAGGAATTCGTACATCCGCTCGCGGCGGAGCGTGACCATGCAGCCGATGGCCATGCCCTCACGCAGGCGGAAACCAGCCACGGATTTGCGCGCCCGAGTCACCACCGGCTTCTGGCCCGAGATCTGCGCCAAAGCCTCGACGGCTTCCTCGATGTGTTTCTTCTCGGCTGTCGCGCTGCCCACGCCCATGTTGATCACGATCTTTTCCAGGCGTGGAATGGCCATGGGATTGGCCCGGCCGAACTGCTGCTTCAAGGCCGGCGCGACGTGGTTCCGGTATCGTTCAAGGAGTCGCGGTGTCATCGAACCTTCATCCCTTCTTCGGCGGCGCGATGCGGCCGATCCCGGCGCCGCACTTTTTGCAATAGCGTTCTTTGCCGCCATCGTCGAGGAACCGCACGCCGGTGCGGGTGGCGGCGTTGCAGGCGGAGCAGACCAGCAGCACCTTGCAAAGCCGGATGGGGGCTTCTTTCGATAGCCGTCCGCCTCGCGGATTGCGCTGGCTCTTGCGCATGTGCCTGAAAACGCGATTAATCCCCTCGACGACGACCGTGCCCGCCTTGCGGTCGATCTTCAACACGCGGCCACGCTTGCCCGCGTCGTCCCCGCTGATCACTTGCACCGTGTCGTTGCTTTTGATATGCATCAGACCACCTCGCTGGCGAGGCTGACGATTTTCATGAAATTCCTTTCGCGAAGCTCGCGGGCGACGGCGCCGAAAATCCGCGTGCCGCGGGGATTGCCTTCGTTGTCCACAATCACCGCCGCGTTGCTGTCGAAACGGACATAACTGCCGTCGCTCCGCCGCGTGGGCTGTTTCGTACGGACGATGACCGCCCGGACCACCGTCCCCTTCTTGAAGTCGCTGTCAGGAGTCACGCCGCGGACGCTGCACACCACCACGTCGCCGATTCCGGCGTAGCGGCGGCGCGAGCCTCCCAGGACTTTGATGCACATCAGCTCCTTCGCGCCGGTGTTGTCCGCCACGGCGAGGCGGGTTTGGGCTTGAATCATGGCTCACACTCGCGTTGTTCTGGAAGTCACTCCGGCAGGGCCTGATCCTGCGACGACGTGTTTCCCGGCGTCTCGCTCGCCACCCTCTGGCGCGAACGCGCCCGGGCCGCGGCACGCAACGCCGCCACGTCCACCAACCGGCTCTTCGCCACGACGCGGACGAGTTGCCACCGCTTCAACCGCGAGAGGGGGCGGCTTTCGATGATTTCCACCGTATCGCCCACGTGGGACTCGTTCGCCTCGTCGTGCGCGTAGCACACGGTCCGGCGGCGCAAATACTTGCCGTATTTGGGATGTTTCACCACGCGGGGAACTTCCACCCGGCGGGTCTTATTCATCTTGTCGCCGGTAACCACACCGACAACCACTCGTTTGGGCATCGCTGTTTCCCTCTGGCTGTTCTTGCGGGGCGAGTCGGGGGTTTGGACCTCATGCGGAAGGCTGGGTCGCCTTGGCGGCCGCCGCCCTCGCCCGCTCGTTCTGAATGGTTTTGATCCGCGCGATCAAGCGGCGATGGCGTTTCAGTTCGCTGGGCGCGTCGAGGCGTTCGGTTTCGGCTTGGAGTCGCAACCGAAACAGACTTTCCGTGGCCTCCTTCAGCGTGACGGCCAACTGCTCGTCGCTCATTTCCCGCAGTTCGGACGCTGTCGTCGTCTTGCCCATCGTCACTCCACCTCGAACCCCGAACTCTTTTCGATCACGTCGCCCGTCGCCGAATGAATCGCACGCGGACCGGCATTTTGTGAGCGAGCCTGGCGAAGCACAGTCGCGCCGCTTCTTCGCTCACCCCGCCGATCTCAAACAAAATGTTTCCCGGCTTGACCACCGCGGCCCAATACTCCGGTTCGCCCTTTCCCTTGCCCATGCGGGTTTCCAACGGAATGGAAGTGATGGGTTTGTGGGGGAAGACGCGGATGTAAAGTCGGCCTTCGGTGCGGAGGTACTGCTGGGCGGCAATACGCCCGGCCTCGATCGTCTGGGCGCTGATCCAGCCACCCTGGGTGGCCTGAAGACCGTAATCGCCAAAGACGACGCGATTGCCGCGAGTCGCTTTACCTCTTATACGCCCTCTTTGGCTTTTTCGATGCTTGACCCGTTTGGGCATCAGCGCCATCGGTATCCTCCTCGCTATAAGTGCCTAGATTGATCCAAACCTGGACGCCGATGTGTCCCTGGGGAATCCAGGCCTCGGCGAAGCCATAGTCGATCTTCGCCCGCAGCGTCGAGAGCGGCATCGAGCCGGCGATCTGTTTCTCGCGGCGGGACATTTCTGCGCCGCCGAGTCGGCCCGCCAGTTGAATCTTCACCCCCTTGGCTCCCGCCTCCATGGTTTGCTCGATCGCCCGCTTCATCGTCCTGCGGAAGCTGGCCCGCTTGCTCAACTGCTCCGCGATGTCCTCGGCCACGAGTTGGGCCACCAGTTCAGGCCGGGTGATTTCCTCGATCTTGATGTTCACCCGCCGCCCGATCAGGTTCTGCAACTCGTTTTGCAACTCCTCGACCCGTTCCCCTTTGCGCCCGATGAGCACCCCCGGCCGGGCGGAAAAGAGGATCACCTTGACTTCGTCGCGGGTGCGTTCGATCTCGATCTTGGCGATCATCGGGTACATGGGCTTGCCCGACGGATCCTTCCGCTTCTTGATGAACTCGCGCACCCGCTGATCCTCGACCAACAGGTCGGCGAACTCCTGCTTGGAGGCATACCATCGGCTTTTCCAGCCGACCATGATGCCCGTGCGAAACCCGATCGGATTGACTTTCTGACCCATAGGTTATTCCCAAGTCACGCCGCCTGGGTCGTCCGCGGCGCCACGCGCCCGCGGAGCCCTGAACCAAACCTTCATTCTAGTGTCACGCGAATATGGGACATGCGACGCTTGATGATCGAGGCCATGCCCCGCGCCCTAGGCATCATCCGTTTGAACATCGGACCACCATCCACGCGCACGTCCGTCAAGATCAACTCATCCAAACGCGGCGCGCGGCGGTCTTCGGCATTGGCCAACGCGCTGCGGATGACCTTTTCCAACATCCGCGCGCCGCGATGCGGCTGGAAGCGGAGCAGCTCCAGCGCTTCGTCGGCAAATTTTCCCCGCACCAGGTCCGCCATCAGCCGCACCTTGCGTGGGCTGATGCGGGCGAATCGGTAAGTCGCCGTGTATCCCATGGTCGTGTCGCAATCGCTCTAGGAGGATGCACCTGGCCGTCCGCTTTCCATAATCCGCTCCCCGCTTGGGGGCCGACGGCAAAAGCTCACCCTGTCTGCTTCTTCCCGCCCTTTCCGCCATGACCCCGGAACGTCCGCGTGGGAGCGAACTCGCCCAGCCGGTGGCCGACCATTTCCTCCGTGACAAACACCTTCACGTGCTGCTTGCCATTGTGGACCATGAACGTGTGCCCGACGAACTCGGGCACGATGACGCACGCCCTGGCCCAGGTCTTGATCGGTTGCTTTTCGCCGCGTTCGTTCGCCTTCTCGACCTTGAGGTACAACTTGCGATCGACGAAGGGGCCTTTCTTGAGTGATCTACCCATAGTCCGCTTGCTTTCCGTCTTCCGCTTTCCGTCTTCCGCGTCGCTCGGCAGGTTCCCTCGGACGCTGGAGGCGAGAAGGCGGATCGCTTCTCAGGTTCGGTGGTTATCCTATTTTCAATACTCCATAGCGCCGCGAGCGCCGCCGACGGACAATCATCTTGTTCGAGGCCTTGTGACGCTTGCGGGTATGGCCGCCCTTGGCCAACTTTCCGGTCGGGCTGACGGGATGCCGTCCGCCCTTGGTCCGGCCTTCGCCGCCGCCGTGGGGATGATCGATGGGGTTCATCGCCGTCCCGCGCACGTGCGGCCTCCAGCCCAGCCATCGCGTCCGCCCCGCCTTGCCTAACTCGATGTTCATGTGGTCGGCGTTGCCGACCGCCCCGATCGTGGCCCGGCACTGCACCGGCACGCGGCGAATTTCCCCGCTGGGCAGGTTGATTTGTGCCCAGCCAGCGTCGCGTGCGGCCAGCGTGGCGCTGACGCCCGCCGAGCGACAGAGCGCCGCCCCGCGACCGGGCTGCATTTCGATGCAATGCACGCTCATTCCCAAAGGAATCGCTGCCAACGGCAGGCAATTGCCCACGGTCGGCGGGGCGTCCGGCCCGCTCAGCAATTTCTGCCCCTCTTTCAAACCGTCAGGGGCGATGATGTAACGCTTCTCGCCATCGACGTAATGGAGCAAGGCGATTCGGGCACTGCGGTTCGGATCGTACTGGATCGAGTGGACCACCGCCGGAATGCCGTCCTTGTCGCGGCGGAAGTCGATGAGGCGATACTGGCGCTTGTGCCCGCCGCCGCGATGTCGCGCGGTGATCACGCCCTGGTTGTTGCGGCCGCCCTTCTTCTTTTTGCGAACGAGCAGACTCTTGACCGGCTTGGCGCCGGGAGTCAGCTCGGCGAAGTCGCTCACGCTCGCCCCGCGACGACCCGGTGAAGTCGGATTGTATCGGCGTATGCCCATGGCGATTGTCTACTCTCAACGGTGGGAATGAAGCCGTCAGCCATCGGTTCCCTGGATCGTCCTGCGGACGAACCAGGCCTGATCGCTGACCATGGTGCGTTTAGAAAAAGTTGATTCGGTGCTCCGGATCCAAAGTCACGATGGCTTTCTTCCAGGTCTTAGTGACTCCCCAGCGCAAACGGTTCCGGCGAGGCTTGCCGCGGCGCGTTTGCGTGTTGACGCGGACGACTTTCACCTCGAACAAATGCTCGATCGCCTCGCGGATCGCCCTCTTGTCGGCCAACGGATTCACTTCAAAGGCGTAGGCGTTGCATCGCTCCGCCTTGTGCAACCCTTTTTCCGTGACCAAAGGCCGCAACACGATCTGGTACGGCTCCAAGGCACATTCGGCTTTGTTGGATGGTTGGGCCATGGCGAATCTTTGATTTTTGCTTTCTCCTAGGTCGAGGGAGCTGGAGCTTCCGCCCCAACCTCGCCCCAGCTCTGTGTTAACTTGTGCAGCGGCTTCGCAGCACTCGGTGTTAGTTCTTTTCCGCTTTCACCTTTTCACGAAACACGTCCAGCGCGGCCTTGGTCATCAACAACGCCCGTGGTCGGAGGACCTCCAAAGCGTTCAAGTCGGTCACAGGCATCACCGCCACGTCGGCCAAGTTGCGAGTGCTTTTATAGACGTTGACGTCGTAGGCGGCCGTGGCCACCAAAAGCCGCTTGCCGTTCATGTGCAGGGCCTTGAGGATAGCCGCCATTTCCTTGGTCTTAGGTTCGGAGAAGGAGAGCTCGTCGATGAGCTTCACTTCGTTGTCGGCGATTCGGGCTGCCAAGGCCATGCGTGTGGCCAAGCGGACCGCCTTCTTCGGTAAACGATAACTGAAGTCGCGAGGGCGCTTGGCGAACGCGCGACCACCGCCGCGACGGATCGGGCTTCGCCGCGAACCGGCCCGCGCGTTGCCCGTCCCCTTCTGGCGATACATCTTCTTGGTCGTTCCAGCCACGTCGCTGCGGCCTTTGGTTTGCGAAGTCCCCTGCCGCGCGTTGGCTTGGTACATCACCACCACGTCGTGCAGCAACTGTTTGCTGATCCGCGGGGCGAGTTCGGCGGGATCGATTTCGTACCTGCCGACTTCCTGCCCAGTCCGGTTGTAAACAGGGATGCTTGCCATGGTTGCGTCCTACTTTTGCACCTTGGGGGCGGGAAGTTTATTGGTTTGGCGGACCATCACGTAACCGCCGTTGGGGCCGGGAACCGCCCCGTTGACCAACAGCAAGTGGTTTTCCAGGTCCACGCGGACGACCCTCAGGTTGCGGATCGTGCGGCGGACATGGCCCATGTGCCCGGCCATGCGGCGGCCCTTGAAGACGCGGTGCGGGAAGGTATTGCAACCGATCGAGCCGGGATGCCGATGCACTTTCTTGACGCCGTGCGACGCCCGTTGCCCGCGGAAATGATGCCGCTTCATCACGCCTGCCGTGCCGCGCCCCTTGGTCACGCCGGTCACATCCACCGCCGTCACCTTTTCGAA
Organism: uncultured Thermoguttaceae bacterium; assembly: GCA_937951625.1. Taxonomy (GTDB): domain Bacteria; phylum Planctomycetota; class Planctomycetia; order Pirellulales; family Thermoguttaceae; genus CALFBP01. The sequence continues at coordinate 2,044 of CALFBP010000058.1, read as the reverse complement.
TAGGGCCACGGTCAATTCTTGCCCTACCTGATAACCCTCGACCGGGGACCGAAATTCGCGGATCAGGCGTTTGGGCTCGCACTGGGCCTTGGGCACGGAGGCCACGCCAGCAGCCGCGCGGCTCTTTTGACGCTTACTGTCAAGCCGCACAACGTGGCCGCGCTCTGAACGAGAAGCCAAACGACGCGGTTTATCCAAATACCCCAATTGAACCGCTTCGTAACCATCGCGGTCTTTGGTTTTCAACTGGAGGACCTGGCAGGGCCCGACCTGAAGCACCGTCACCGGGACAACATCGCCCGATGGATTGAATAGCTGCGTCATCCCGACCTTGCGGCCGAGTAATCCCATGCTCATCGTCATACCCTTTACCGCGTCGCTCGCGGGAACCACCGGCCCTCGGCCGGTATTACCCACGTAGCTTCCACTTCATATCTACCCCGAAAGTGGAGACAATTTTCGAAGCTGTTTTTCGGTGTTGCCACCCTCGCCACTCGCTATTTTGTTGCGATCGACCGCAACACCGAAATCCCTAATCAGGATGGGTCAATTTCCTCCAACAAATGGGGATTCGGATTTCTTCGGATTTCCTGTTATCGCCTAGCCGATGCCTTGATCTTGATGTCAACGCCCGCCGGAAGGCTCAACTTGTTCAGCGCCTCGATCGTCCTGGCATTCGCCTCTAAGATGTCGATCAACCGCTTGTGGGTCCGGATTTCGAACTGTTGCCTGGCCTTCTTATCGATGTGGGGACTGGATAGCACCGTATAGCGTTCAATTCGGGTGGGCAGGGGGATGGGGCCGTGGACCTTCGCACCCGTCCGCTTGGCTGTGTCTGCAATCTCAGCGGCACTCTGATCCAAAACGGCGTGATCGTAGGCCTCCATGCGGATGCGGATGACTTCGTTCGTTTGACCGGCCACAAACCTTCTCCCGCTTCTCCCAACTCACAGACTTCAATGCTCGCTCCGCCCGATAAACGGGGAAACCAAATAGCTTAACGCCCATCGGGACCTTCGTCAACGGGATCGCGCCCAAGAATGTTTGGGAATTCTTGCGTCCGCGACGAACACCGCTAGGTAGGATCAACTCGCGCCGCAGGCGGCCCTCGCAAAGCCAGTGACGGGCTTTCGCTAGGCTCCAAGACGCTTTGCGGCGTGCAGTGCCACCCTGAAGGGTTCCCAAAACGATTGCGAATGACAATACTGCAACCGTGGAAGCCTTCACCCGGCTGAGAGCCAATTCATGGCGAACCGATAATATACCAAGTTAAGTCGTGGGCCAAATCCCTAAAATGGCTTGCACCCATGTAGCATGAAAGTGAGGGTTTATGGCTGAGCGAACCCGCTATCAAGAGGCCATCATCCGCCGTTATTATGAAAACCACGACGTCATTAAGCTTCAGCGCCTGAGCGAGTTGGTGGGGGACCTTTTTTTGGCCCAAGGCAAGTCCCGCTCGCGACTTTGGCAGCGGGCCGAGACCGCCATGCGGCAGTTGAAAGTCCCGGCGGACCGAATCCAGCACATTGTCGGCAGCGACAACCCCTCGCTGCTGGCCACCCTCGTCAAGGAACTGCAAGCGCGATAAGGAAATCGTGGCCTGCTCAGCGAGTTCTAGCCCGTTCGAAGGGCGGATCACTTCGGCAAGTTTTCGCCGCGATAGAGGCCGTGGGTTTCGATGTATTTTTCCACGGCCCTGGGCGTCATGTATCGAATGCTAAGTCCCGCGCGGACCCGCCGCCGAATTTCTGTACTTCTCAATTCCATGGCCGGCATTTCCACCGCCTGTTGCCGGAAATGTTCGATCCTTTCCGGAGAAACGAGGTTCGCCAGGCAAGCGAAATCGGGCTGGCGTACTCCCGCTCGCCGGACCGCAACGATGGTCGCCAACTCGCAAACCTTTGCCGCTTCACGCCAATTCGGCAGGTCGTGCAACATGTCGGCGCCAAGTAGAAAGAACCAGTCGGCCTCCGGATGGGTTTCACGTAAACTGCGAAGGGTGTCGACGGTGTAGTTCACCCCGCCGCGGTCGACCTCCAGCGTA
>CALFBP010000057.1 GCA_937951625.1 uncultured Thermoguttaceae bacterium | reverse complement strand
CCTCCCCTACGGCGATGGAACGTTCGACGCGGTGTTCTGTTATGGCGTGATTATGCTGACCTACGTGGAACGGACATTGGCTGAATTGCACCGCGTGCTGCGACCTGGCGGACGGCTTTATCTTTGCCTGAATGCCGACGGTTGGAGCCACCTGCTCGCCGAACGCGGCGGCCAAGCGCCGGGTCTGGCCGATTCCGCTACGTTCAACCCCGGTTTGGCTACGCTCTACACCACCTATTGGCGCCGCGCCTTGCGGCAAGGGCTTAAAGATGCTCTCGACGAGGGAGCCAAAGATTATCCCGAGGGGCTTTTGCCCTGGGAGGACCGCCTGCTATTCAAGGTCCAGCGGCGTCTGCGGCGGTGGTTCCGCCGCAGCATGGCCGTTCTTGGGGGGCAGGACTGGAAACGGTCGCTTGCCCGCGACGCCCTTTGCCGCTCGAGCGTAGGCCGGGAATTGTTCCGCCGCGTCCGCGGCTTCTGTGGCGAAGGATTCGTGCCCCTGTTGCTCGACGATGTTGCAGTTTTTTTGGAAACAGGAACCCCGCCACTTCGATTCGGGCCGACCCGGGCGGTTCGTCCCGAGGAAATGAGGGAACTGGCCACCGCGATCGGTTTCGCGGATTTTCAGTGGTCGGTGGAGGCAGGCTTGGCTTGCGATTGGACTTGCGCGGTCGAGCCCAAATACGACGGTTACTACAAGGATCACTTGAGCGTTTGGGAGTGCCTTCTGGTCAAGCCGGATCGAGCGTTCGTGCCCGTCGCGCTCGAGCGGCATTTTCGGGCGGCGCGGCAGGCGGCGCTCAACCCAGTCTACGTCGAGGATTCCCGCGATCCAGTCCTCAGCAACGCGAGCTGCTCCACCTATCCGCTACCCTTGCTCCATCTTGCCCAGCAGCAAAGCGCGGCCCTGGGCGGGCCGTGCTACATGAAGAGGCTAGCGCAAGCGGTCGTTGCCGGAGAAAGCGACGATGAGCAAGCCGTGCGCCGCATCACCCGTTTCGTGCAAAAGGCGGTGTTTCGCGATCCCGTGGCCCAGCCCATGCTGGACGATGGCTCGTTGCCCGACGGTCTCACAACGCTTTTGTGCGCTCGGGGCCGCTGCGGTCATGCGGCCCGAATCCTCGTGGAGCTGTTCCACGCCGCCGGTTTCGACGCCCGGCTGCGGCAATTCCCACGGCACGTGGTCGCCGAGGTGCGGTGTGGAGATCGTTGGGTGATCGCCGATGCCGATGCATTCAAAGGCGGAATCATTCCTGAGAACGCGGAGGGGCACTTGCTGAGCATGGAGGCAATCGAGGCGGATCCTTATTTGCTCGACCGTTACCCGCCCATCGGTTGGATGACCCGGCCAGGCTGCGGGCACACCAAGGGGGTTTTCGGTTTTCCCGTGCGCGGCTACGTCGACGCCCTGGAGCCGGAGCAGCGGGGTTTCGTGTCCGGATACTATGTGCCGCGAGCCGCCGGCTTCCCGCCGTCGCTTCCGGAAATACTCCGCTTTGAGACCATGGGCGGACGATTTGTGGTGTCGTGGTCGGCCTCGCACGTGCGCGAGGGTCGCTTGTTAAGCTATCGCGTGCGCGTTGGCACGCGCTCGCGGGGCTGGACGTATAACAACGTGTTTCTCGCGGAGGCCCCCCTGGCCGAGACCTCTGCCGATGTTCTTTGCACGGAGACCACCGAGCTGTGCGTGGAAGGTCCAATCCCTTCTGGAACCAAGCGATTGTACGCCTCAGTGGTCGCGGTGAGCGATCGCGTGGCACTGGAGCCGTCGACGTACTTCTGGCCATCGGAGGAGGCTTCCTGTGATATGCCCTAGGTCCGGAAAAAACTGCGATGTGCTCTTGGTTTATCCGCCCGTGATGCGCCACGCCCGGCCCACGGACCCGCCGTTTGGACTGATGTATTTGGCCGCCGTTTTGCGTGAGGCCGGGATCGGCGTCAGGATTCTCGACTTGAACGCCTTGCGCTGGCCGGATGAGCAGGTCCGCGACTATTTCCGCGAGCAACAATTTCCCGTCGTGGGGATCGGCGGCATGACGACGGTTTACTACTACGTCAAGTGGCTCGTCGAGTGGATTCGCCAATGCGCGCCGACGACAAAACTCATTGGCGGGGGCAGCTTTGCCACTCCGCTGCCCGAGATCGTGCTCACTCATACGGCCCTTGATGCGGTTTGCCTTGGCGAAGGCGAGCAGACGATCGTCCCCCTGGTCACGGCCTTGCTTTCAGGCCGCGCTTTAGACGACATCGCGGGAATTGCGTTTCGTAGCCCCAGCGGCACGGTGGTCAAGACGCCCTCCCGACCGCTGCTGAAGGACTTGGATCAACTCCCATGGCCTGCTTACGATCTGGTCGACATGCGGTCGTATCTTAACGCGACCGGGAAGCGACCCTCGTTGCTCCGCATGGCCCAACGCGAGCGAATTCCGCCGGAGGAATTGAGCAATGCCTTCATCATGTTTTCCGCCCGGGGGTGCCCCTTCGGCTGCACGTTTTGCTACCGGAACTTCGGTCGTCAAGTCCGGCGACATTCGGTGGCCTACGTGATTGACCACATTCGCTTCGCCCGGGAGCAGTTTGGCGTCAACAACATCGCCTTTTACGACGAGACGTTCAATTCCAATCCGAGTTGGGTCCGGGAATTCTCTCGCCGGGCGAGGGAGGAGCTGCCAGGGACGTTTTTTTGGATCGGTGGGGCCCGGGCGGACCTGCTGGACGACGACCTGCTTTGCGACTTGAAGCAGTCGCGGTTCTACGAAGTCTCGGTCGGCGTGGAATCGTTCGATGACCGCATCCTGGCGGAGATGGGCAAGCGGCTCGACGCGGCCACGTTGCGAGGGACGCTCGAGCGTTTGCTCGCCCATGACTTGGCCCCCAGTTACCTGGGAATGCTTTACGGATTTCCTGGCGACGATGAGCTTTCCTTGCGGCGATCGGTGGACGAAATCATCCGGCTGGGCATTCCCGCCTATTTCCAGTTTCCGCTCCCCTTTCCTGGGACCGCGTTATTTGAGCAGCTTCGCGGCGAGGGGCGGATCGCGGATGTCGAGCGATTCATGCTCGATATGGCCGATTGCATGACCCAGAAACTGTTCTTCAACATTTCTCGCTACCCTGACGAGGCGCTGCTGCGGATGGTCCGCGAGGCGGAAGAGGAAATCGCCGCGGCCATGGCGCGGCGGCAGGCGTGTGCGTCGCGGACAGCCCCGGCGTTTCCGCCGCGAAGGTGGTTCATGCTTGCTGGCTCCCGCGTTTGGGCCCGAATTGCCCGCCGGGCCGCCGCAATTCGCCGCTTGGGGAGGACCGCATGATCCGCCTGCTGAAGACCATCGCCGACCGCTGCCGTTGGGTAAGCCGCCCCCGCGAGGGAATCCGCGTGGCCCTGGTGGGCAATATCGCCAATAACGCCTTCAACATGGTGAATATCCTCCGCCGTCAGGGAATCACGGCAGCGTTGATCGACGATGACACCAACACCTTCGCGTTTTCGCGACCGGCTTGGGAAGAGTGCGGCGTCGCGCTGAGCTATGCCGAGGTCATGCACGCCCAGCGCACACCCGCCGATTGGACCCGGCTGGAAAGGCGTTGGGGTTGGCGCAACGCGGGCCGGGTTGTCGCACCTGGGCGTCGAGCGCGGTCTTTGTGGCCCTGCTCGCGGCGCCAAGCGGAAGCCACGGCGGACGAGGTCGAATCGGCCCTGGCGCGATCAGGACTGGATCGTGAGGCCTGCGATTACCTCCGCGACGTGGTGCGCCGCTATGGGCCCACGATTCGCGCGCTTCGTGATCACGACGTGGTGATCGCTTTCGGGTTTTTGGCCGCCGCCTGTGCGTATCTCGCCGAGCGGCCCACCCTGTATTTCACCTATGGCGGCGACTGCCGGGTGGAATTGGCCAACCGCGACGGCTCGCGGGCCTTGCAAGCGAGGGTCTTTGCCCACATGTTGGCCTCCGAACGCTTCGCCATCGAAGGGTACGGATGCGACCAGGAGATCCACGAGGTCCTGCGTGCCCGAGGGCTTTTGGAAAAGGTAGCCTATGCGTTTCTGCCGAACGTCAACACGGAGTTGTTTCGCCGGCCCTACGCTCGCCAAACGGCCAGGGCCAGTCTGGGATGGCCTCATGACAAGTTGATCTTCTTTCTGGCCTCGCGCGTGGATTACACTTGGAAACAATCCGAACTGTTTCTCGACGCCTTCAGCGCCTTCGCGAAACGGCACGGCGATGTCCTTCTGGTCGTGACAGGCTGGGGAAACGACTACGAAGACGCGCGCCAGCGCATCAACCGTCAAGGACTGGCCGACCGAGTGGTGTTTCTCGACCAATGCTTTTCAAAACCCGGTCTTTTTGAACGCTATGCGGCCGCGGACGTGATCGTGGATCAATTCAAGCTCGGCTCGTTGGGCAGCGTGAGTTACGAGGCCCTTTGCATGGGCAAGCCGGTGCTGACCTACGTGGCGCCCTTCAATCTGTTGTGTTATCCCACGCCGCCGCCGATCCTCAACGCCCGCACCCAGAACGACATTCGCCGACAACTCGAGTTTTGCGCCACCCAGCCCGAGGCCCTCCAGCGGATCGGCCGGCAATCGGCCGAATGGTATGCCCAGGTCTACGCCGAGGAGAACGTTGCCTCATGCGTGCGAGGGCTCGTGGGCTTAGGACCGCGAAAATGGATCGCGTCCCAGGACTTTCGCCAACATCCTCTGCCCAGCGCCGAGATTCCGTTGCCCGATCATCAGGCCAGCGTGCGTATCCTGCCCTGGCCCTATCCGTATCGCGCTGGGTTCGCGTTGGCCAACGACTGCGAATACTTTACCTGGGAGGATTTCGTCGCCATCTACCGCTGGCTGGCCACCAAGGAGGCGACGCCGCTCGGACCGGGGCTGGGGCTGCCCGTGTCGGCGAGTTTCTGGTTCTACTCTGAAGATCCCGAGGGACTGGGTTTCAGCTATTTCGAGGGCAGCGATTGGACGCGGAAAAGCCCCTTCGCATCGCGCTTGGCCGAGCTATTGCGTTGCGGATTTCTCGACACGCTTCACACCTACGGCGGATTCGACCTTCGCGGCGGTTTTCGCCGGAAACATGCCGAGGCAGCCCTGGAGGAATTGGATCGACTCGGAACGCGGCTTTCGGTATGGACCAACCATGGCAACGCCATGAACGTACAAAACCTCGGTGGCCTCTGGGCCAACGACTATGCCCAGGGCGACGTGCCTGGCCAGGCGGCGTACCACGCGGATCTTCTGGCTCAGGCTGGATTTCGCTATTTCTGGCTCGATGCCTACGCGACGAACCGCTTCAGTCTCGGTACGCCGTCTGGAAGAACATTCGAGCTTGGGCTTGCTGCGCCGGATTTATCGCCGTGGGGCGATCGCATCCTCTGTGCGGACCGACTCCGCGACGGTCAGGCGATTCTCGCCTTTCGACGATTTCGCGGCAAACGCCGTTGGGCCCCCGATCCCACCAGCCTGGCCGAGCAGATTTCCCCACAGAACCTCGACCATTTGGAATCATCCGCCGGGGCGGTGATCGTGTATCAACACTTGGGGTGCTTCCGCCATGTGGACGGACGGCCCGAGTGCGGCCGCGGACGCTTGCTGCCGCAGCCTGCGATCGAGCAGCTTCACGACCTCGCTTCGCGTTACCATGCGAAGCGAATCTGGATCGCCCCCTGCGCCGCTTTTCTACGCTACTTGGACACGGTCGGGCAGTTGCGTTTGGACGTAGAATGCCAGCCGGAGGGCGTCGTCCTGGTGCTCAGCGGCCATCGTGACGAGTTGAACGAAAAAGACCTTGCCGGGGTGAGTCTGCGTTTGCGGGGGCCAGTGCGCGTGCTGGAAATCGAGATCGCCGGCCGCGACGGGCGACGGACCCCCTGCCGATGCTATCACCAACACACGCTTGATTCCGAAGAGCGGATCGTTGCCTGGCCGGTGCCCCATCCACCACCGTTTCCCTTGGCTGGGTCCCAAACGGCCGTCACCGCCCGCCCGTTTCCATTGGAATCGCCACGCCAGCCGATGTTTCCAGATGCTGCCGCGCAGGAGGAACCACGATGACCCCCTGCGACCATGAGGCGAACGAGCTTTGGTTGGCCCGCTTCGAGCGAACGCACGGGAGGCCGCTGCGGGTCCTGCACATCGGCAACGTGGCGAACAATGCGTATCTCAACGCGAAAATCCTCCGTGCCCGAGGAATCGACTGCGACGTGGTCTGTGCCGACTACTACCACATCATGGCCTGCCCCGAGTGGGAGGACGCCGATTTCCGCGGGTCGATTCAAGACCAATTTTTTCCCGACTGGGGGAGCGTGGACCTTCGCGGGTTTCGGCGGCCGGCATGGTTCGCCCAAGGTCCCATGCGGTTGTGCCTTGCTTATCTTGCCGCGCGGCGAAGCGGGAAGCGACTAGCGGCTGCATGGCTTGACGCGGCTCTTCGGGCGCGACGGTGGTATACCTGTTCCTGGCGGCTTCGCGGGCTGCGCAAAGCGATGAATAGGATTCGCGGGGGCTGGCTCGGTCGCATCCTGGGGCGTTTGCGGCGAAGCGTGGTTTGGACTGCCTGCGCTGGTGGTTTGCTGCTTGCCCGGCTTCGGCGACTCGTTCAACCGACGGCGGGAGGGCTAGCCGCGATCGGCCAACGTGCTTCACGCAGCGATGCCTTCGATCGACGGATCGAATCGTTGATTGACGCCTTCGCGGAGTATTTTCCCGAGCGGAACGATCACCTCACGGCCGGGGACTTGAGTCGCAAGCGGGTGGCCGCGGGCTGGTGGCAACGGTTGTTGCCGCATTACGACGTGGTGATCGGCTACGCGATCGAAGGGCAGTGGCCGCTGTTGACCGGCACAAGGCCCTATTTCGCTTACGAACACGGCACGATCCGCAATATTCCTTTCGAGGAGGACGAGCAGGGCCGCGTCTGCGCGATGACCTATCGCGCGGCCGACGGCGTGTTCATCACGAATTGCGACAACATCGTTGCGGCCCAACGTTTGGGCTTAAAGAACTATCGGTTCATCCCCCACCCGGTGAATGAAGACTTGGGGGGCGACCGGCAGGCCGCGGAGCACCTGCGCGGAGAATTGCGATCGCGACTCGATAGCGATTTCATTGTCTTCCATCCGCCCCGACAGCATTGGGAACCGCGGCGTCACCCCGACTGGGAAAAAGGCAACGACGTCTTCCTTCGCGGCTTTGCCCGATTCGTCCACGAGGCGAACCCACGGGCCGGCGCGGTGTTGGTCGAGTGGGGGCAGACGATCCAAGCATCGAAGGACTTGCTGGCGTCGCTGGGCGTGGCCGATCGCGTGCTGTGGATCCCCCCGCAACCCAACGTGGCCATGATCCGCTATGTCCAAGCGTGCGACCTGTTAGCCGACCAATTCTTCCTCGGCGCGTTCGGCAGCACCATGCCCAAGGCCCTCTTACACGGCTGCCCCGCCATGCTGTATCTGGACGAGGAGCGCCACCGCTGGTGCTTTCCCGAGATGCCGCCGGTCGTCAACGCCCGAACGCCTGAGCAGGTGTTCGAGGGTCTGGTCCGCCTGTATCGCGATCCGGAATATGCCCAAGATTTGATCCGACAGGGCCGTGCCTGGTACGCCAAGTATCATTCCAACGCCGTCATCGCGCGGACGTTCCTGCAAGCCATTCGCGAGGCCCTGGAAGCAAGCACAGAACCGCCCCTGCCGAAATCGGGTCTGTCCGTGGAGGCGAAAGCGAGGGAAACACACGCATGAAAGCGGTCATCATCGGGGCATCGGGTTTTCTCGGTGCGACGCTATCGCAGCATTTGCTTGCCTGCGGCTGGGAGGTGTTCGGCTACGACCGGATCGCGCCCGAATTAAAGCCCCCCTGGCTTGCCTTTGAACAATTTGACGTGCTGCGGGACGAAATCCAGTTGCCCCCTCAAGCCACGGCCGTCTACTATCTGGCTCAGTCCGAGCGATACCGCGAATTTCCTCAGGCGGCCGACGATCTATTTGGCGTGAACACTTATGGCGCGATCCGGGCGGCGCAGGCGGCTTGTGCCGCTGGAGTGCGGTTTTTTTGCTACACCTCGACGGGGAACGTATACGCTCCCTCCTTCGATCCGATGTCGGAAGACCATCCCGTCCGGCGCGACGACCCGTATGCCTTGAGTAAGCTCGCCGCGGAGGAAGCGCTCGCCCTGTTTTCCGCGAAGATGACCGTCGTTTGCACGCGATTGTTTGGGCTGTTCGGGCCAGAACAGAAACGGATGTTGCCGGCGGTCTTACTCTCGCGCATCCGATCAGGACAAGCGATCCTTCTCGAGCCCGCCCCGAATGAAACGCCAGACCCCGACGGACTTCGCATTTCCTTGACCTACGTAGCTGACGCGGCTTGGTGTCTGGAGCGGTTGGCCCGGCTGGCGTTGGCTGGGACGGCGCTTCCGAGACTGCTCAACGTGGCCGGACCTGAGGCGATTTCCATCCGCCGCTTCAGCATCGAAATCGGAACAGTGGTGGGCATCGAGCCCAAGTTTACGAGGGCCGCCACGCCCCGAACCCACGATCTGGTGGCCGATGTTCGCCGACTGGAAGCCCTGCTGGAGCCGCGGTGGACTCCCTTCTCTCAAGCCGTAGCCGCGAGTTTTCCAGGAGCGCGTTGAAAGCAATGTGCGGCATCGCAGGCTTGCTGGCGGCCGGCATTCCCGGGCCGGACGTGGAACAAAAACTCGTCCAAATGCTCCAGCCGATGCGAATGCGAGGCCCGGATGGTCAAGGAACGCAGGTGGCGCTGCACGGTCGCTGGACGATCGGCCTCGGCCACCGCCGCCTGGCCATTCTCGATCTTTCGGAGGCCGCCGCCCAACCGATGCGCCGCGGGAAGCTTTCGATCGTCTTCAACGGCGAGATCTACAACTACCTCGAGCTTCGGCGGGAATTGGAGACGTTCGGCCACCGCTTCGTCACACGCAGCGATACCGAGGTCTTGTTGGCCGCTTACCAGCAATGGGGCGAAGCGTGCCTGGAGCGCTTGAACGGCATGTTCGCCTTGGCCATTTGGGACGCCAACGAGGCGAAGCTGTTTTGCGCGCGAGACCGGGCAGGGGAAAGGCCGTTCTATTACTATCGGGATTCGGGACACTTCGTGTTCGCCTCGGAGATTCAAGCCCTGTTGGCAGTCGGGCCGCCGGTGCCGCGCGCGGCGAATTGGCGGCGGGTCCACGAGTATCTAGCCAAGGGGTTCCAGCCGCTCGGCGAAACCACATATTTTGAGGGCATTTTGGAATTGCTGCCGGGCCATGCCTTGAGGCTCTCGCTGGAAGAAGACTCGCCATGCCCAACGATAACGCGCTATTGGGCCTTTCCCGATCGGGCAAGCGGGGGCCCTCCGCTTGCGGCCGAGGAGCTAGCGGCGCTGCTCGACGACGCGGTCCGCATCCGGCTCCGCAGCGATGTGCCCGTCGGCACCTGTTTGAGTGGCGGTCTGGATTCGCCGAGCGTGGCCGCGTGCGTGGTCCGCGCCGCCTCCAGGTCCGAAAGCTCGGCCTTCCGCTATCAAGGGATCCATGCCTACGCCCCCGTTCCCGAGGCCGACGAACGGGCCTATGTCCATCGGCTGGCCAGGCAGCTTGGGATCGCGGTCGATTTTGTCGAGGTGACCGGTAGCGGCCTTCACGCTGAATTGGATGACTTGATCGTCCGCCAGGAGTTTCCCTTCCTCGATCCTTCGATCTATGCGCAACGCTGCGTCTTCCGCCGTGCCACGGAGTTGGGACTGAAGGTGATGCTTGACGGCCAAGGGGCGGACGAGTTGCTCGGGGGGTACGATTGGGCCGTGCCTCGCGTGATTGCGGCCTGTGCGACTCAGCGGGGATGGTTGGCTGCGGCCCGACAACTCCAAAAGTTTTCCGGCCCGCGGTTTCCCCTGCCACGCCTGCTCGTGCAGACCTTGGCCCGCTGTCTGCCTGACGGCAAACGCGAGTTTCCCAATGATCTCGGCAACGCCCTGGCCGCTTCCTTCACCCACCTGGGTCTTCCAACTCTCCTCCGCCAAGGCGACCGCAACGCGCTGACGTTCGGGGTCGAGGTGCGTTTGCCCTTCCTCGATCACCGTTTGATTGAGGCCACCGCGCGACTCCGGCTGGAAGACGTGGCTTGCGACGGCTACACCAAAGTCCTGCTGCGGCGGGCCATGAAGGATCGTTTGCCCGAGGAACTGCTCGCACGCACAGACAAGTTCGCTTTCGCCGTGCCGCAGGCCCGCTGGATGCAACACGAGTTGAAAGGCGCCGTGCAGGAAGCGGCTGCGGACCGCTTTTGGCGCGAATTGGATTGGCCCGGCACACGCCGCTTGCTCCGCCAGGCCTTGGCCGAGACCCGAGGCGCTCCTTACCGTCGTGCGGCTTGGAAAGTCCTCTGTTTGAGCCGATGGCAACGGCTTTTCTTCGGCTAGGGGCGTCCTCGAACGCCGGGGGCAAGAAGAGTAGAATAGCGTAGGCGGTCGGTAATGAGGGGGAATGCGCGTCAACTCGCGGCGAATCCATGTCGACGGTCGAAAAGTACCTCAAGCCAGAAGTCATTCGGCAGATCAAGCGGCTGGATCTCCGCGCCCAATTCATCGTCAAGGGTTTTCTCCACGGCTTGCACGCCAGCCCGTTCCACGGATTTTCCGTCGAGTTCAGCGAGCACCGGAAGTACACGCCGGGCGATGACCCCAAGGACATCGACTGGTTGATCTATGCCAAGACCGATAAGTACTACGTCAAGAAGTACGAGGCGGAGACGAACATCACTGGCTATCTGGCCATGGACATCAGCCGCTCGATGGGCTACACGCACCGCCAAGACATGACGAAGTTCGATTACACGATCTGCCTGGCGGCGGCCTTATGTTACCTGATGATCTCGCAGCAGGACCCGGTGGGTTTGCTCGTGTTCGACGAGAAGATCCGCAAGAGCTTGCCGCCCAAATCGCGGCGCGGCCAGCTCGCGACGGTACTCTCGGTTTTGGCCAATCTGAAGCCGACGGGCAAGACCGATGTGGCCGCCAGCCTGACGCAGATCGCGGCGATGCTTCGTCACGCAAGCCTGGTGATGATCTTTTCGGACCTGTTGGCGGAGCCCGAGCCGATCGTTCAAGCCCTGCACCGCCTTCGGCACCGTGGGCACGACGTGATCTTGTTCCACGTCTTGGACGAGGCCGAGGCCCGATTCCCCTTCGAGGGCATGGTCGAATTGGAAGAGCCAGAATCCGGCGAGCGTCTGACCCTCGACGCAGACAACTTCCGCCACGATTACCTCGCGGAGATCGAGGCCTTTCGGGAGATGTATCGCCGCGAATGCTTTCAGGCGGGCATCGACTACGTCCCGCTGGACACGAGCATGCAATTCGACAAGGCCCTGGCAGGGTATCTGGCCGGCAGGAAGGCGCGGTATTGATGCGATGACGTTTGTCAATCCTTTGCTTTTGGCCGGGGCGGGACTAGTGGTGATTCCGCTGGTGCTCCACTTGGTGATGCGTCGCAGGCCTCGCCTGGTGGAGTTCCCCGCCTTGCGCTTCGTTCGGCTGAGGCACGAAACCAACCAGCGGCAATTGCGGTTGCGGCATCTGCTGCTGCTGTTGCTGCGGATGCTGGCCATCGTGTTGGCGGCGTTGGCGCTGGCGCGTCCCAGCCTGAGGCTTTCGGCCGGACCGATCGGAAGCCAGCGGGCGCCGGTGGCCGCCGCGTTGGTCTTCGACACGTCGCCGCGCATGGAATACCGCCACGAAAACCGCACTCGGCTCGAGGCGGCCCAGGAATTGGCCTTGTGGCTTTTGGCCCAATTGCCGCCAGAGAGTCAGGTGGCGGTGCTCGACAGCCGGCGGGGCCCGGCTGCGTTTCAAGTCGACCTGGGCGCGGCCCGGCATCGCATCGAGCGTTTGGAGACCACGGCCGACGCCCAGCCCATACCCCATGTGCTTGCCGAGGCGGCACGGCTGCTGGCTGGGAGCGAGTTGGCGAGAAAAGAGATGTATGTCTTCACGGACCTGGCGCGGGCCGCTTGGCCCATCGACGCGGCGGGACGCCTCCAAGAGCGATTGAACGAGGCCCCGGACGCCGGGCTGTATTTGATCGACGTAGGCGTGGCGCAGCCCGCCAACCTGGCCCTCGGCGAACTGCGACTTTCCGGACAGATCGTGTCGAGCCGGAGCACGCTGCGGATCGAGACCGAGTTGATATCGATCGGGATGGGGGACAAGCACACTGTGGAGTTGTACGTTCTCGAGCCTGATCCTGCCGCCAAAGTCCCCGGCGCGAGGCGGCCGGAAAAACGCGGCGAACAGACGGTTTCGCTCACGCCTGGCCAATCGCGGTCCCTGGAATTCCGGGTGAGCAATCTGAACCAGGGGACCCACCAGGGCTACGTGCAGATCCTCGGCCAGGACGGTCTGGGAGCCGACGATCGACGGTATTTCACCGTCGAGGTCAAGCCCGCCTGGCGGATCCTGATCGCGGCCCCCAAGCCGGAGAACACCTACGCAGTGTTTCTGCGCGAAGCGTTGGCGCCGGAGAGTTTCCGTCGTAGCGGCCTGGCCCGCTTTGCTTGCGACGTGGCCCCGTTGGACGATCTGCCACAAAAAGACCTTGCCCCCTATGCGGCCGTGTGTTTATTGGATCCAAAGCCTTTGGAGCCGCTGGTGTGGCAGAAGCTGGCCGATTACGTGGCCGAAGGGCATGGGCTGGCGGTTTGGCTCGGGCGCAATGCGGAACCGGTCAAGACGTTCAATGAGCCGCCGGCACAAGACGTGTTGGCGGGCAAATTGCTGCGCCAGGCGCGATCGCCGGAGGGAAAGCTGACGCTCGCCCCAGAAAACTTGGAACATCCGGCCTTGGTTGCCTTTCGCGGCTTGGCGGGGGGGGTTCCGTGGTCGCGCCACCCCGTGTACCGCTATTGGCAACTCGACGCCCTCGCCGAAGGCGCCCATGTGATCGCGCCTTTCAACGACGCTGGGCCGGCGATCGTGGAGCGGCCCTTGGGCCGAGGCCGGGCCATCACGGTGACCACCCCCGTGTCGGACGACCCGAACCGCGATCCTTGGAACCTCCTCCCCATCGGCGAGGCTTGGCCCTTCGTGATCCTGGCCAATGAAATGATGGCGTACCTCGTAGGAAGCGGGAGCGAGGAATTGAACTATCGGGCAGGGCAGACGGTTGCGCTAGAGCTGCCCGCCGACCGAATCGCCCCCAGCTATTTGCTCACCGGTCCTGATGGGACGCAAGCGAGAATCGCGCCGGACGTGAAGCAACATCGGTTGATGATCACCTCGACCGAGCTGCCTGGCAACTATCGCGTCCAAGCGGGCGGACCCGAGGAAGGCGTAGATCGCGGCTTCAGCGTCAACCTCGCCCCCGAGCAGACGCGCCTGGAACGCTGGTCGGATCAGGAGCTTGCCCAATTTTTCGGAACCTACCCTTTCCGCCTCGCCCGGAGCAAGGAGCAAATCGAACTCAACGTCCACACGGGCCGCGTGGGTCGGGAGCTATTTGGAGTCTTGATCCTGGCCGTCGCGGCCGTGTTGGGCCTGGAGCATGTCCTGGCCAACCGTTTCTACAAGAAAGGATAAACCATGGAAGACTCGCGCAGACGTTCCGAATCGATCCTTCGGGAGATGCACTTAAGGCGCCTCTCAGGATCGTGTTCACGTCCAACGTCCGTCGGGCGAATGCCCGGCAGTGCGACGAGCGCGATCTTGCCGTGAGTGTTTTCCGCGTCCCGTTTGGTTGACCTTCGGCCAAGAACCCCTGACGCGCCATGATCCGCTGGTTCCTCTATCCGGTTGGTGATAGCTATTTGGTAGCGGCGGCCGCGGCCTTGTTGTTGTTCTTGCTGTTGCGGATCGGGCCATCGAGCGAGAAGCTGGGCCCGCATCGGCGAAGGGTGTTGATCGCCTTACGTTGTGCGATCTTCGGGATGATCATTCTGGCCATGCTCCGACCTACACTGGTTGTCTTGGAGACCCGCAAACAGTCGGCCACGCTCATCCTTCTCGCCGATCAATCGCGGAGCATGACGATCCGCGACGACCTCAACGGGCGTTCGCGTTGGGAGGCGTTGTGCGAGGCCCTGGGGGCTGCGCGCGGCGCGTTGCAGGCTTTGGGAAGCGAAATCGAGGTCAAGGCCTACACGTTCGACTCGGAACCTCGTCCGGCGAAGTTCGTTGACGGCCGGGTGGAGCTGCCCGAAGTCCCCGACGGCCCCCAAACCGCGATTGGCTACACGTTGGAAGAAGTACTACGCCAGGAAACAGGGAAACGCGTGTTGGGGGTGTTTCTCTTCAGCGATGGGGCCCAGCGGACCATTCCACCACGCGACGTGCTGCCTCAGAACGCGGCAGCTCGCTTGAAACATCTCGGCCAGCCCCTGTACACGATTCGCTTTGGACAGTCGCGGGGGCTGGGGCAGGTGCAGGACGTGGCGGTCACCGACCTGGTGGCCGACTCGACCGTTTTCGTCAAAAATGAGCTGGCGGTCGCCGCCCAGGTGCGGATCGACGGCTATCTCAATCGCCAAATTCCCGCCGCGTTTGTTGTAGAAACTCCAACGGGAAAGACGGAAACCATCGCCCAGCAGACGGTCCAAGCGACCGAGGACGGCCAGCGCGTCCCGCTCAAGTTCCGCTTCTTGCCCGATACGCCCGGTGAATACAAGCTCACGCTCCAACTCGAACAGCAGCCGGGTGAACTCGTGACCACAAACAACCGTTTGAGCACGTTCGTGCAGGTACTCAAGGGCGGGATTCGGGTGTTGTATATCGAGGCGTTCCCGGGCCGTGTGGAGCGGCGCTTCCTGGTCCAATCGCTCGCCGGCTCGCCCGACATCGGCGTGGATGCCGTGCTGCTGAACGTGCAAGCCCCGGAGACGCGGCCCCCAGATTTCTCCGAACGCTTCCAACCTGGAAAATACGACGTGTATTTGCTGGGCAACATCGACGCCGAGGCCTTCCGCAAAGAGGAACTCGCCGAGCTAGCCGCCACGGTAAAACGGGGCGCTGGGTTGCTGATGAGCGGCGGGCTACAAAGTTTCGGACCAGGCGGCTATGCGGAGACGCCGCTGGCCGAGGTGCTGCCGGTGAAAATGGATCGACTCGAGCGTCAGCGGCCGGGTTCAGCCGTTTCCAGAGACCTGCACCTATTGGGGCCAATCAAGATGCGGCCCACCGCGGTGGGAACGACGAACTACTGCCTCCGCCTGGCGGCCACGGCGGAGGAGAGCGCTACGGTCTGGGGCCAACTCCCCCCCCTCCGCGAAGGCGCCAACAAGTTCGTGGGCGTCAAGCCCGGCGCCATCGTGCTGGCGGAGAGCGAACAAAAGCAACCGCTACTTGTGGCCCAAACTGTGGGCGAAGGTCGTGTGCTGGCCTTCGCCGCCGATTCGACCTGGCAATGGTGGATGCGGGGGTTCGAACTGCCCCACAAACGTTTTTGGCGCCAAGTCATCCTCTGGCTCGCCAAAAAGGACGAGGCCACCGAGGGGAACGTTTGGGTCCGGCTCAACCACCGACGTTTCACGCCCGGCCAAAGGGTCGAGTTTACCGTCGGCGCGCAGGGGCCGTCAGGCGAGCCGCTCCCCAACGCCGCGTTTCAGGTCGAAGTCGAAATGCCCGGTGGCAAGAAAACGCCGGTCGCTTTGGTGCAGTCGCCCGAAGCCACTACGGGGAGCTTTCGGGACACGCAAGCGGCGGGCGACTACACGATTCGCGTCACCGCAACGCAGGACGGCCGCGAGCTAGGCTCCGCATCGATCCGCTTCCTCGTCATGGATCAGGACCTCGAGCTGGACAATCCCATGGCGGATGCCACTCTGATGGATAACCTCGCCGCGATGACCGGCGGGAAGGCCCTGGTGCCGGAGCAATTGCCAGCGGTCTTGCGAGAACTGGCGGAAGCCACCGAAGATTACCAGATCGAGACGGAGACCAAGAAGACGTTTTGGGACACTTGGCCGTTCCTTCTTGTCTTGATCGGGCTCCTATCGGTCGAATGGTACTTGCGGAAGCAATGGGGTTTGGTCTGAGAGGAAGAAGGGTGTCGCCATGATCCCCGAAACCGAACCGATCCGTCCCGCCGCAGCGGAGGCAGCGGTCCATGGCGAGGCGACCAGAGCCGAACAGGAGGAGCGGGTATTGTTTTCATCTATCCCCGAACAAAATCCCAGCCCAATCGTCGAGATGGATGTGGATGGGAACATCCGCTACATGAATCCCGCCGCTGCGACGCTTTTCCCGGATATGCGCGAACAAGGACTCGCGCATCCCTGGTTGGCGCCGTGCGTCACGATCATCAAACAGGCCACTTCAAAGGAAAGCTTCACGACCGTCCTTGAAGTCGAATTCAAAGGTCGTATTTATCAACAGACGATTTGCTACGCCGTGGCGAAGGGCATCCTACGGATTTTCTCGCTCGATATTACCGAACGAAAGCGCATGGAGGAGGTGCTCCGGCAGACGCGGGATGAAGTCCTCGCCATCTACGACGCGATGGTCGATGGCTTGCTCATCGCCGACACCGAGACCAAGCGATTCCTTCGAGCGAACTCGGCCATCTGCGCCATGCTGGGATACTCCGAGGAAGAGCTGCTCAAGCTATCCGTCGTGGATATTCATCCCGCGGAGAAACGGCAGGAAGCGCTCGCGGCGTTCGAGGATCAGGTTCATGGCCGCGCCCGCGTCGCCTGCGACATGCCGGTGCTCCGCCGCGATGGGACCATTTTCGACGCCGATATCTCGTGCAGCGTGTTGACCTACCGCGGGCGGCTGGCCCTGCTGGGGATCTTCCGGGACATTACGCAGCGTAAAAGAACCGAAGCGGCGCTGCGGCAAAGCCGCGACGAATTGCAGGCGATCTACGACCACATTGTGGATGGCATCATCATTGTCGATGGTGGATCCCGGCGACCCTTGCGCGTCAATTCCGCTTTTTGCCGGATGGTGGGCTATTCGGAAAAGGAAGCCTTCGACTTGACGCCGGAGCGGGTCCACCCGCCCGACGTGCTGCCTAAGATTCGAGAACAAGTGAGAAAACTCCAATCAGGGCAGGTGGCTCGGCTCGCAGACCTGCCATTTATCCGAAAAGACGGAAAGACGATCTATGCCGACGTGATCGTCCGGCCGATCTGGTATAATGATCGTTCCTGCTACATTTGCCTGTTTCATGACGTAACGGAACGCAAGCAAGCCCATGAAGCTTTGGCCCGAGAACATCGCACGCTGAAGCTTCTCTTGCAATCGAGTGATCACGAACGACAACTGATCGCCTACGAGATTCACGACGGGCTTGCACAACAATTGGCCGCCGCGCTGATGCAATTCGAGACCTACCTGTATCAAAAAGATCGGCTTCCCGAGCTGGCGACCAAGGCCTTCCAGGCCGGTGTGGCGATGCTTCGTCAAGGCCATTTCGAGGCCCGGAGGCTGATCAGCGGCGTTCGGCCACCAATCTTGGATGAGGCCGGCATCGTGGCCGCCGTTGCTCACTTAGTGAACGAGGAGCGACGCAGGGGAGCACCCGAGATTGTTTTCGACCACCGCGTCGCATTCGAACGCCTCAGCCCGATCCTGGAAAACGCCATCTATCGCATCGTTCAGGAGGCCCTGAACAATGCGTGTCGACACAGCAAAAGCGATTTGGTTCGTGTGGAGATGGTGCAAGAAGGCGAGATGATCCGCATCGAGGTCCGCGATCAAGGCGTCGGGTTCCAACCGGAAACGATCGGCGAGAGCCATTTCGGTTTGGCGGGGATTCGAGAACGAGCGCGATTGCTCGGCGGAACAGCGAGCATTGAGAGTTCCCCCGGCCAAGGGACGCGGGTCCGCATCGCGTTGCCCTTGATCTTGCCGACCCAGGACATCCCTGAAACGCCCAACGAAGGAACCTGATCGCGCATGATTCGGAATCGTTTGGCGGCATGGCGACATTCCGGGTCCGCTGTGACGCAGCGTCGCTTTGAGCGGCCGGGAGCCGGGCGATCGCCTCTTTCGCAAGCAATAGGGTCAGCGCCGTGACGTATTCTGTAACGTGCTCGCAAATCGGAGGATGGATCGACACCCACGCGCATCTGGATGGCGTCGAATTCAACGCAGATCGGGAGGCAGCGCTGGAGAGGGCTTGGGCCGCCGGCGTGGTTGCGGTGATCTGTCCGGCAATTAGCGCGGCCTCGAGCGAGGCGGTGGTCCGTCTGGCGCAGTCGTTCCCGGGCGTGTTCGGAGCCGTCGGGATTCAGCCTAACTACGCCGCGGAGGCCCGCGACGGCGATTGGGATCGGATCGTCGCCTTGGCCACGGAACCAGGGGTGCTCGCGATCGGCGAGACCGGGCTGGACCGGCATTGGGATTTCACCCCGTTCGACACGCAGCAAGCGTTCTTCGATCGACACTTGCGATTGGCCCAGTCGCTCGATTTGCCCGTGATCATCCACTGCCGCGAGGCCGAAGCGGAGACGCTGGCCATGCTCCGCGAGGCCTCCCAACGCGGACCAGTGCGGGGGGTGATCCATGCCTTCAGCGGCGACTGGGCCTTTGCTCAGGCTTGCCTGGATCAGGGCTTATACCTTAGCTTCGCGGGGTCTGTAACGTACACGAACAAAAAGTTCATCGCCCTGCGCGAGGCGGCCAAGCGAGTCGATCCGGATCGACTCCTCCTCGAAACGGATAGCCCTTATTTGACACCCCATCCGTTGCGCGGTAAAGAAAAACGGAACGAGCCTGCTTATCTGCCGTGGACCGCGCAAGCCCTTGCCGATCTTCGCGGCCAACCGGTCGACGAGCTGGCCGCCCTGACCAGCAGGAACGCGAGGACCCTGTTCCACAAATTGAGCGAAAAAACTGTTGTTGACGTTGTTTAGGGGGATTCAAATGCATTGGCTGACAAACTTGGTTGGACATGCCGTGATATCATTCGCGGCGCTTATGGTATCGAGTGCATTCGCCGCGGAACTGGCGATCGATCTTTCTTCGCCCGAAGCCGCCTCGGAGTGGAAGATGCTGGATCCGACGGCTTCGATCGCCAATGGCGAATTGGTTCTTGATGGACGCAAGGCGCCTTCCCGGGCCGTGTTCTTGCCTTGGGAGTGGGGCGACGTGACGCTGCGGGCCAGTTTCTACGTCGAGCCAGCGGCCGAAGGCGTTTTGGCGTGTGGGTTCATGGTCCGCTTGGCGGACGCTTCGACCTATTACTATGTGCATTTCGATCGCGCCCAGGCCATTCTCGTGCGTTCCGATATCGAGCAGTCGTGGAACGAGATTCGCCGAGCCAGCGGCTTGGATAAACCAGCCGGCGCCTGGCACACGGGCGAACTGACCGCTCAAGGCGACACGCTCCGAGTCTCGTTGAACGGCAAACTGCTTTACGAGGCCAAAGACGCGAAGCTCCATCGGGGGCGGATCGGGTTCTACGCCAGCCAAGGCTTGGTCCGAGTCAAAAACATCACGGTCCTCGGCGAAGCGACCAAGGCGGAGGGCGATTTGGTCGTGCCTGCGCCGCTGTTTCGCTACGTGTGCGAGGACGCCGGGGCAGGCGGTTACGAGGCGTTCCCCGACGTCTGTCGGTTGAGCGATGGCCGCCTCATGGCGGTCTTCTACGCTGGCTACGGCCACGTGGCCTTGCCAAACGAGCAGTTGCCCAAAGGCGGAAGAATTTCCTACTGCACGTCCTCGGACGAAGGCCATACCTGGAGCAAGGCCGAGGTCCTGTACGACGGCCCCGACGACGACCGCGATCCCTCGATCGTCCAACTCCCGGACGGACGGCTGCTGTGCAGTTTCTTCTCGCTCCGCAAGGCCCAGGGCAAGTCGCCGCCCTGGGAGTGCTTGGGGAGTTGGTTCGTGGAATCCACGGATCTGGGGCGTACTTGGTCCGATCCGAAGCTTATCGCCAAAGACTACTATTGTAGTTCGCCCATCCGTCCGATTTCCGGCGGCCGACTGATCCTCGGTTTGTACAAAGAAAGCAGCAACACGGCCTTTGGCGCGGTGGGCATCAGCGACGACGGGGCGAAGACTTGGCGCGTGGTCGATATTCCGAATGGCGGCTATCGTCTCGACGCGGAGACCGACGTCATCGAACTCGCCGATGGAACCCTGTATGCCGTGCAGCGCGACAAAATGTGTTTTTCGATTTCCAAGGATCGCGGCGAGAGCTGGAGCGTCTCACAGCCCATCGGCTTTCCCGGCCACAGCCCTTACCTCCATCGTACCCGCGACAACATCATTCTCTTGGCCCATCGACTCCCCCACACCAGCCTCCATTACAGCCTCGACGAGTGCCAGACCTGGAGTAAAAATGTCGTGGTCGATCAGCACATCGGCGCCTATCCGTCCATGGTCAATCTCAAGGATGGCTCGGTGCTGATCGTCTATTACGAAGAGGGGCCGGGGTCGAGTATTCGGTGCAAGCGGTTCCGGGCAACGAAGGACGGCATCGAGTGGTTGGCTCCTTAGCCGCGGCCTTCCCCGGGGCCGATCGCGGTTCATGAGAAAACGGGAACTTAACGCCGCCACGCTCGCTGCCGCCTTCGGTGGAGGCTCGCCGATCGCGGAGACGGGCGTGACGGCATTCCTCGAATCGCTTCACGATGGCCAACATACGACTGCCGTCGTTAAGGCCAGGGAACGATGGATAGAAGCGATGCGGGCCGTGTTCGGCAGCGATCCTCGCCGCGTGGAACGGGGCCTCCGGTCGCTGACCCAAAAACACCCAGACGGCGACGGCGCCGATCCGCACAACGTGTTGTTTGCCGTCCAAACGTACTACGCGTTGATTGTAAAGTTTCTCGTCTGGCAAGCCGTCGCCCAGGTCCGCCAGATTCCTCCTCCCGCAGAGATCCTCCTTAACGCAAACCGAAGAGACGCCCAGTTGCGGCAAGACCTTGAGGATTTGGAATCCCAGTTCGCTTGGTGGGGCGCGGCGGCGGATTTACAGGACCTCTGGGCCTGGTATCTCCAGGCTTGGACGGAAGCGGTGGCTTCTTGGTTCCGGGCAATGGCAGAGGTTTGGAGTGCCTTCGATTTTTCCAGCATCGTGGAAGACGGTGATGGCCCGGGCGACCTGTTGCAGGCCGTGTATCAGAGCTTATTTCCGCGGCGGTTTCGCCACGCATTGGGCGAATATTACACGCCACCGTGGCTTGTCGAACAGTTGCTGGATGAAGCCGGTTACACGGGATCGCCGGACGTGCGTCTGCTCGACCCAGCCTGCGGTTCCGGCGGGTTTTTGGTGGCCGCGATTCGGCGTTTGCGATCGAAACAGGCAGTGCGGCTGGATCGCGACGGCGCGGGTGCCGCCGCGCTGCTCCGAGTGATGCGTGTCGGTATCGTGGGCATCGACTTGAATCCCTTGGCGGTCCTTACCGCTCGGGCAAATTACCTTTTGGCTGTTCTCGATTTGCTTTCCGGGGGGAGCCAGTTCGACGTGCCCGTGATTTGGGGCGATTCCATTCTCGGACACCACGAGCCCTTGCCCGGCGGAACCATGGGTTTTGACTATGTGGTGGGCAACCCGCCGTGGATCGCTTGGGACGACCTTCCCAGTGATCTCCGCCGGGCCACCGCGCCGTTGTGGCGGAGATACGGCCTGTTTACGCTCTCGGCCACCGACGCCCGGCACGGCGGCGGCAAAAAGGACCTCTCGATGCTGATGATCCACGCCGCGGCCGATCGTTATCTGAAATCGGGCGGTCGGCTGGCCATGGTCGTGACGCAAACCGTCTTCCAGACCCGGGGAGCGGGCGACGGCTTCCGCCGTTTCCAATTGGGAGACCAGGGGGAGCCGCTGAAGGTCTTGCGGGTGAACGATTTTGTGGACCGCAAGCCATTTCCGGGCGCGTCCAACTGGAGTGCTACGATCCTCTTGGAAAAAGGGAGCGAGACCCTCTTTCCCGTGCCCTACGTCAAGTACCTCGCCACGGGCGGCGTGGAAACCCTGCAAGCGATGCCGGTCGATTCGAATCGGCCGAATTCGCCGTGGTTCGTCGTCTCGGATGGATGGTACGGCTCGACCCTTACGAGGATCGGACCCTCGGACTACGAAGCCCATTTGGGCGCCAACACGGGCGGAGCGAATGGCGTTTACTGGGTCGCGCTGTGCAGCGAGAGCAGCCTGGATGACGCTTCCCGATCGATCCGTGTCCGTAATCTCGCCAATCGCGGTAAGCAACCCGTCGAGGTTGTGGAACACCGGATCGAGCGTGGGTTGCTTTTTCCTTTGGTCCGCTGGACCGACGTGGATCGTTTTTCCGCCCGGCCCTCGGCCTGGCTGATCTTGCCCCAAGACATCTCCACGCGACGGGGCATCGCGGAAAACACGTTCCGCGAGCAGTACCCGAACGCCTACGCTTATTTCAGCCGTTTTCGGGAGCTGCTGATCCATCGGGCGGCCTACCGACGTTACCAATCCCAGGCCGCTTTCTATTCGATGTACGACGTCGGGCCCTACACCTTGGCCCCCTTCAAAGTGGTCTGGCGTCGCATGGATCGCCGCATCCGAGCAGCGGTGCTAGGCCCTTTCCATCATCCCAGCCTGGGGGAACGCCCGATCGTTCCCCAGGAAACCTGTGCCCTGGTGGCCACGGATTCGGCCGACGAGGCCCACTATCTGTGCGCCATCCTCAACAGCGCCCCGGTGGACTTTCTGATCCGATCGCACAGCGTCCGCGGCGGAAAGGGCTTCGGCAGCCCAGGCATGTTCGAGTACCTGCGCATCCGCCGCTATGATCCAACACACGCAATTCACCGGGCACTGGCGGCCGCGAGCAAGAGTGCCCATGAAACTCTTGCCGCCGGCGGCAATATCGCAAACACGCAGGGCCAGATCGATGCTTGGGTCTCCGAGCTTTGGACAAGTTGACGTTCCCCGGCTCGCCATTCAACGCAAGCGTAAACTACGAATCCACAAACGCGGCAGGGACGATGGGTCAGGGCAACGCAATGTTGTCCGGCGAAAAGCTGTGCCCGGCACGCCGGTGTTCGAAAGGAGCATACCAATGAGCCCCCACCCATGCGATGGGTTTGGTTGATACCCTTCCAACGCCCTTCATGGGGCCCTGTTCAAGGCTTTCGCTGGCTTGTAAGCAGGCTTGCTGGCAACCCAACATGTTATCATTAAGGAACTTACGAAAAGGAGTTCGGTTCGCGCGCGATGAGGCGTAAAAAACCTCACCATCGGAAGAAGTTGCTCGATTGCCCGGGATTGCTAAATAATTCTAGATTTACTACGTGGACGTTTCCGCCCACGACCCATGCAGATCGCGTGAACTGAACGAAGTTTCTATGGTGCAAGATCGTCCCAGCAGCCAACTTAGTTCTCTGGAAGCGCTCGTCCGCCAGCGGATTCTAATCCTCGACGGGGCCATGGGCACGATGATCCAGCAGCTCGGCTTGGACGAGGCTGCCTTCCGTGGGCGGGAGTTTGCCGACCATCCACGCGAATTGAAAGGATGCAACGATCTGCTCTGCGTCACCCGGCCCGACGATATTACGGCGATTCACCGGGCGTATCTGGAAGCCGGGGCGGACATCATCTGCACGAACACCTTCAATGCCAATCGCATCTCCTTGGCCGATTATGAACTCACGCATTACGTCCGCGAGATCAATTTGGCCGCGGTCCGCTGCGCCCGAAGGGCCGTGGAGGAAGTCTACACGATTGGGGGGGAAAGCCAGTTGTCAGTCGCAAGCCAAAGCCAATGCGCGGTGAGTGACTCGCTTGGTGTACGTGCGACTCCCAGCACCCAGCAAGTCGGAGACGCGACTCGCTTGAAACGACCCCGTTTCGTGGCCGGATCGATCGGCCCGACGAACCGCACGGCTTCGATGTCGCCCGACGTGAACGATCCCGGCTATCGGGCCGTGACCTTCGACGATCTGGTGATCGCTTATGGTGAACAGGTAGCGGCCCTCGTCGAAGGGGGCGCCGATCTTTTGCTGGCGGAGACCGTGTTCGACACGCTCAACCTGAAGGCCTGCCTATTCGCCATCGAGGATTATTTCGAGAAGCACGGTCTGCGGCTTCCGGTAATGGTTTCGGTGACGATTACGGATCGCAGCGGGCGGACGCTGTCGGGCCAGACGTTGGAGGCGTTTTGGATTTCCATCTCCCACGCCGAGCTTTTCAGCGTGGGAATCAATTGTGCATTGGGACCGGAGTTGATGCGTCCCTACGTCGAGGAGCTTTCGTCCCTAGCCCCCATTTGGACGAGCTGCCATCCCAACGCCGGCCTGCCCAATGAGTTCGGCGGCTACGACGAGACGCCGGAGCAGATGGCCCAGGCGCTGGGTGAATTCGCGGCGAATGGCTGGTTGAACATTGTCGGCGGTTGCTGCGGCACGACGCCGGGGCACATCCGCGCGATCGCTGCCGCGGTCGGCGATCATCCGCCACGTAAGCCCCCAGCACCCAGACCTTACACCTCCTTTGCTGGGCTCGAGCCCGTGGTGCTCCGCCCGGAAAGCACCTTCTTGATGATCGGCGAACGGACGAACGTTTCAGGGTCGCGGGCCTTTGCGCGGATGGTTCGCGAGGGACGCCTGGAAGAAGCCGTGGCCGTGGCCCGGCAGCAGGTCGAAAATGGGGCGAACGTCATCGACATCAATTTCGACGATGCCCTGCTCGACGGTGAATCCGTCATGACCCGTTTCCTCAACCTCTTGGCTGCGGAGCCCGACGTCGCCCGAGTGCCCTTCATGATCGACAGCTCCAAATGGTCGATTCTGGAGGCCGGATTGAAATGCATCCAGGGCAAGGCGATCGTCAACTCGATCAGCCTCAAGGAGGGTGAGGAGGCGTTTCTTCACCAGGCGAAGTTAATCAAGCGATATGGGGCGGCCTGCGTGGTGATGATGTTCGACGAAGAGGGCCAAGCGGTGACAGTCGAGCGTAAAGTGGCCATCGCCCGCCGCGCCTATCGACTCCTGACCGAAAAGGTCGGCATGAACCCCGCCGACATCATCTTCGATCCCAACGTGCTGACCGTTGGCACCGGCATTGAAGAGCACAACCATTACGCCGTGGCGTTCATCGAAGCCACGCGGCAGATCAAGGAGCTTTTTCCACAAGTCAAGGTTTCGGGCGGGATCAGCAATGTATCCTTTGCCTTCCGCAGCGCGGAACCGGTCCGCCGGGCCATGCACGCGGCGTTCCTCTACCACGGGATTCGCGCGGGACTGGACATGGCGATCGTCAACGCCGGTCAGTTGGACATCTATGAGGAAATCCCGCCCGAGCTGCGCGAACGTGTCGAAGACGTGCTTTTGGATCGCCGTCCCGATGCCACGGAACGGCTCATCGCCTATGCCGAATCCTTGGCGGGGCAGCCGGAACAGGCCAAGGCCAAACTCGCCTGGCGCGAGGGCTCGGTGGAAGAGCGCCTGCGTCACGCCTTGATCGAGGGCATCACCGAGTACATCGAGCAGGACGTGGAGGAGGCCCGGGGGAAGTATCCCAGTTGCCTGGCGATCATCGAGGGCCCGCTCATGGCCGGCATGCAGGTGGTGGGCGACCTGTTCGGCGAGGGAAAGATGTTCCTGCCTCAAGTGGTCAAAAGCGCCCGCGTGATGAAAAAGGCCGTGGCCTACCTGATGCCCTTTATGGAACAGGAGAAAAAAAAGGAACCCGCTGCACAACAGGGCCGCGGCACGATCGTGTTGGCTACGGTCAAGGGCGATGTCCACGACATCGGCAAGAACATCGTAGGCATCGTGTTGGCGTGCAATAACTATCGAGTCATCGACCTGGGCGTGATGGTGCCGTGCGAAAAGATCCTCCAGACGGCGTTGGACGAACGGGCCGACATGATCGGCTTGAGCGGCCTGATCACCCCCAGCCTCGATGAGATGGTTCACGTGGCCAAGGAAATGGACCGCCGCGGGATGGACCTGCCGCTGCTTATCGGCGGGGCGACGACCAGCGCCAAGCACACCGCCGTCAAGATCGCCCCGGCCTATCGACACATCACGATCCATGTGCCCGACGCCTCACGGAGCGTGGGTGTGGTCGACCGGCTGATGCAGCCCCAGACGCGGCGGGCCTTGGACGCCGAAAATCGCGCGGAGCAGAAACGCCTCGCCGCGGCCTACCAGCAAAGATTGCAGGCCGAACTCGTGCCTTACGCCGAGGCCCTCGCGCGGCGGTTCCCCACCGACTGGAACTCCGTGCGGATCGACGAACCGGCCTTTCTCGGGGTGAAAGTGCTGGAGGATTATCCGCTCGACGATCTGGTCCACTACATCGACTGGTCGCCGTTCTTCATGACTTGGGAATTGCGTGGAAAATACCCGAAAATCTTCGACGACCCGAAGGTCGGCGCCGAGGCCCGGCGTCTGTTTGACGACGCCCAAGAGCTTCTAAGCCAGATCGTCCGCCAAAAGCTGCTGCTTGCGCGGGGAGTGTACGGTTTTTGGCAAGCTTCGTCGATGGGCGACGATATTCTGGTGTACAACGGCAAGCCCGACCACGGCGAGTTGACCTGCTTCCATACCCTGCGCCAGCAATGGCAGCGCAAGGGTCAAAAGCATTTCCTTTCCCTCGCGGATTACATCGCGCCCAAAGAGAGCGGTCGCAGGGATTATTTGGGGGCCTTCGCCGTCACGGCAGGCATCGGTGTACGCGAGCTGGTCGCGCGATTCGAGGCGGAGCACGACGACTATCGGGCGATCATGGTCAAAGCCTTGGCGGATCGTCTGGCCGAGGCTTTTGCGGAGCGGTTGCACCAAATCGCTCGTCAGGATTGGGGCTACGGCCGCGAGGAGCGATTGACCAACGAAGACCTGATCGCCGAGAAATACCGGGGAATTCGGCCCGCCCCCGGTTATCCAGCTTGCCCGGACCACACGGAAAAATGGACGCTCTTCCGCCTGTTGGATGCCGAGCATCATACCGGGATACGGCTGACGGAAACGTTGGCGATGGACCCGGCTGCTTCGGTGTGCGGCCTCTATTTCGCCCACCCCGAGGCACGCTATTTTTCCGTGGACCGGATCACGCGCGATCAAGTGCAAGACTATGCACGGCGCAAGGGCTGGACCGTCGCGGAAGCCGAACGCTGGTTGGCGCCGAACCTGGGCTACGATCCGTGACCCGCCTCCCGTCGAAGCTCCGCGCAACGTTGGCGCAGCGACGAGAGCACCTCTTGATATTGCGGATTTCGGGCCAGGTCATTCACTTCCAAGGGGTCATTGGCCAAGTCGAACAACTGCTCGTGGACGGGCGTCATTTCCGGGTAGCGGACGTACTTCCAGCATTCGCTGCGGACGCCCTCGATGACGGGATAGTATTGTTCAGGCAGGACGAAATGGTTTTCGCAAAAGAAATCCTTGCGCCACGCGACGTGCTCGCCCCGCACCAACGGCAAGAGGCTTCGGCCCTGCATCGCCGCGGGCCGCGCGATTCCCGCCGCGTCCAACACTGTGGCGGCCACGTCGAGGTTCAACGCCAGCTCGGTCCGCTTCTGGCCGCGAGCCGACTTGGGCGCGCGAGGGTCGAAGACAAGAAGCGGAATGCGGATCGAGGCGTCGTAGAGCAATTCCTTCCCGCCAAGCTGATAGTCGCCCATCATGTCCCCGTTGTCGCCTAGGAAGACGATCACGGTGTTATCGGCGAAGCCGCGGGCGGCCAGGTGTAGACGGATCTGGCCGATGGCCCGGTCCGCCCCCGTGATCAGGCGATAATAGTCCTTCATCGTCGCCTGGTATTTCTCCGGCGTGCTGAAGCGAAGCTCCCAATAGCTGGTGCGGGCATTGCACTTGCGGAGGAACTCTGGCAGGGCGTGGAAAAACTCCGAACGCATGGTGGGCGGCTCGGGAACGAGGACCTCGGCGTAAAGCGATTTTAGGTCCTTTTCCGCGTGGTAGCCAACGTAGCCCTCGCCGGAGTGCGGGGCCTTGAAGCTGATCGACAAGCACCAAGGCTTTCCCGGCGGGGCGGCGGCGAGAAAATCGCGGGCCTGCTCGACCATGATCTGGTTGAGGTGCTTGCCGGGATGTTCCTTGGGAAAATAGACGCCTTGGCCGTAGAACCCGTACCAGCGGTCGAAAACCTCGCTGCCCTCGATGTCGCGCGGCGGCCTGCCCCGGGGCACATCGCCGACGCCGTACTTGCCGATGAAGCCGGTGAAATATCCCGCCTTGCGCAGCAGCATCGGGTAGCTGTGTTCCAGTTGCGATCGCCGCAAGCAGTCGGTGTGGAAGTTGCAGCGGTGGGCCCGTTCGTACTGGCCGAGGAAGATCGAGGCCCGGCTGGCGGCGCAGATCGAGCTGGTGGCGAAGGCGTTGACGAACCGTGTTCCCTCGGCCGCAAGGCGATCCATCTCCGGCGTGCGGACGATGGGGTTGCCGGCGCAGCCCAGGGCGTCCCAGCGGTGATCGTCGGTGAGCAGGACGAGGATGTTGGGCCGATCCGCGGCCGTACCGGGCGAGGTGATAGTTCCAACTGACGCCAAAAGCATGACGAGGCAGTTCATAGCAGTCCGTACTTGGCCAGTTTGTCGCGGAAGGTGGAAGGTTTCATGCCCAAGGCGGCGGCCGCGGCATTTTTGTTGCCTCCCGCGGCCTGGAGGGCGCTTTCCAATAACTCGCGTTCGGTCTTTTGGATCGTGGCTTGGAACGAACAGGGGGCCGGAGATAGATGCTGGGAGAGGCCGTCGATTTCGGCCAATAACAGGTCGCCGCTGATCACGCCCGACCCGACGAGATAGGCCCGTTGCAGCACGTGAAACAATTCGCGGACGTTGCCCGGCCAATCGTGTCGCTGAAGGACCTCCACGGCCGAGGCTTCCAAGGAGACCGGCTGGTCGGGCGCGATGCGCCTCAAAAGGTGTTGGGCCAACAGCGGAATGTCTTCGCGCCGTTCGCGGAGCGGGGGAATGTTCACGCGGAGCACGTCCAGCCGGTAATAGAGGTCCTGGCGAAACGTGCCGCAGGCCACCTTCTCCAGCAGGTTCTTCTTGGTCGAGGCCACAATCCGCACATTGGCGCGGATGGGGGTCGTGCCCCCGACACGCTCGAAAATCTTTTCTTCGATGGCGCGGAGCAGTTTGGCCTGATGTTCCATGGGAATATCGTCCACGTCGTCCAGATAGAGCGTCCCGCCTTCGGCCAGCTCGAACCGGCCGGGCCGCCGTTGGTCGGCGCCGGTGAACGACCCGCGTTCGTGGCCATACAGCTCGCTTTCGATGAGTTGGCTGGGAAAGAGGGTGCATCCGACCTTGACGAAAGGACACGCGCGGCGGGGCGAGTTGCGATGGATGGCGGCGGCGATCAGGTCCTTGCCGGTCCCCGTCTCGCCGTAAAGCAACACGTTGGCGTCGGACCGCACGCAAATCTCGATCATCCGCCGCACCCGTTGCATGGCGGCCGATTGGCCAATCACCGTCTGATCGATATTTTCGCTGGCCGACTCGAGCGTGGCCCTGCGGCCTGGCGGACAGGGACGGCGTGCGGCCTGGATCTGGGCCAGAAGCGGAAAGATGTCTTCGTTGCGGAAGGGCTTGGTCACGAAGTCATAGGCGCCGAGTTTTCCTGCCTCCACGGCCAAGGGAATGCTCCCGTAGGCGGTCATGATGATCACCTCGGTGTCGACAGTGGGGTCACGTTTTATCTGTTTGAGCAGTTCGATGCCGTCGAGCTTGGGCATCTTCAAGTCCGTGATCACCACGTCGAACCGCTCAGCCTTGAGGCGTTCCAATGCCTCCAATCCATCTGCGGCCGTGACGACCTCATGGCCCTGATCGGCCAAGTCCTGGGCCAGGGTGACGCGCTTCATCTTCTCGTCGTCGGCGACCAGAATTCTCATGGTTAGCTTAGCGACTCGAGACGCCTTTGGCAGGTTCGAGGATGACTCGAAACACTGTCCCTCGCCCCACCACGCTTTGCACCTCCATGCGTCCCCCCATCTCGCTGACCAACATCCGGCACAACCCCAGCCCCAAGCCCGTTCCCCCGCTTTCCGCACGCGTGGTGAAAAACGGCTCAAACACCTTCTCCAGATGAACCCGAGGAATCCCTACTCCCGTATCGATCACCTCGATGACAACGCCTTCCGTGGATTCCTCGTCACGGGTGCTCAAGGTGCGCGTGCGCAGCGTCAGGGTTCCCCCCTCGGGCATGGCGGCAAAGGCGTTCATGCACAGATTGAACAAGACTTCTTGGAGAGTATACGAATCGCCATTGACCAAGGGAACCTCGCCCAGTTCGGTGCGAATCTCGATCCCCTTCTGTTGAGGGATAGATAGGAATTGCAAGGTGGCTTCCACGACCGCGTTGACGTCCGTGGGCACGACGGTGAGGCCGTGGGGTCGGGCAAACGATTGGACTCGCTTGGCTGTCCGTTCGATGCGGTTCAAGGCATCGACCATCATCTGCACGTAGTCCTTCAATTGGGCGTCGTCCTTGAGCCGTTCGCCGATGCGTTGAAGGCAGTTTTGCAGTCCGTCGAGCGGGTTGGCAATCTGATGCGCGATACCGGCGACCAATTGCCCGATGCCCAGAAGTTTCTCTTTCTGACGGATTTCGGCGTGGGCCCGGTCCACGTAATGGCGGATCGAGGTAGTGAAGTAGGTGGCCATCGCCAGTGTGCTGGTCAGGCCCGTGAACACCATCAACAAATAGATCCCGTCGGGCTGCCAGCCGCCTGGAGGGTCGGACCGGAAGTGGAGCGCGGCGGGCTGAGCCACTCCCAACCATTGCAGGAGCATCACGGCGCCGACCATTCCCACCGCCGTCAGGCACACCAGGTAAGGCGTCCGCCCGCGCAAGTACATACCGGCGATGATCATGTGAAACACGTAAAACGGCAAGAAAGGATTCCTGGGGAGATCGGAAAAAGACAACAGCAGCGTGAGCGAGGCGAGGTCCACCAGGATTTGAATCAGGATGTTCCGCTCCACCCGTTGGCGGATCTCGCCCCAATCGCGCTGGCTGAGCCAAAACAGCAAATTGACGCCGAGCATGGCCGCGCCGACCACGTAAAGGGGCGTAGGACGAGGCAAGACCCCGATGGTCCACCCCAGCGTGGTTCCCACGAACACGGCCGCGCAGGCCAAAAACCGCAGAGAAACCAGCCAGCGCGCGCCTTCCGGAGGAAGCTTCATGTCAATACGACGCCATCTCGCGCACGATGTGATCGGCCAGGGCGGAACAGGTACGGGCATCCAGGCCGGCGAACCCTCCCACCGCGTCCGGCTGCACTGCCAGCGTTGTGATCTTACCGGCCGCGTCGCCCGACTCTACAGCGAACTCTGGCTTGCTATGCCGAGCGAGTCCGCCGGGGAGCAGACCACTGTCGCGGGCGAGAAGGACCAACACTCGATCGCACGCAGCGGCAGTCTTCAAGATGTTGGCCGGCGTAAGGTTGGCCTCGCCCGGCGTGATGACCACCGGCAACATCATGGCCAAGAGCTTCTGGCTGATCTCCTGACCTAGTCCTTCGTTCCGCCACAACAATCCCGGCGCCGCCATGAGCTGGACCTTGTGCCCCTGGCGATTGGTGATCGCAATCATGCTGATCGGTTCCGAGGGGCCTTTGGGGCGTTCCGGCTTAGGCGGCTCCTGCATGCGAAACGCCGCGGCCAAGATATCGGCGATTTCGCTATCGGCGAACGGTTCCACGGCATAATAGAAGATTTTCTTCTTGCGATAGGCGGTTTCCAGGGCCGCGTTCGGGGCCGCCACCACCACCCGAAGCCCCGGCGCCCGGCTATTGATCATGCCCACCAACTCCGGACCATCGTCGCCCCACGACGCCGCATCCAAAATCAGCACCCGGTCCTCGATGTCGTTCAAAGCAGCCGACGCCGCGTCGCGGTCCGAAAGCACTTGGACTTGGCAACCCAAAGTCGCCAGTCTCTTTGCCTGCTGCTCGGCCGAGCGCGGATCGGCATTGACCAAGAGGACTTGACGCGGTCGGCAGTTCTTCAATTCCTCCTCATAACGTGTCGAGCAGACGCACGCCAACCAACCCTCGCCGCAGGGATCGCTGACCAGCCAGTCGGTATGTTGCGGCAAACTTTCGTTCACCGCCACCACGACGCCGGAGATGGGGGCCGGGATGAAAACAGGCGGCGAGTCTTCCGCGGCAACGCTTGCCATGGGAAGCCCCTGGTACACCACCTCGCCGATTTTGGGCAAGCGAATGGCGATCCGATTCGCGTGGGCAAGTCCTGACAGCACCACCCCCACGCAGGCCGACCCGTCGGCCTCCAGTCGAAACCACGACTCATGCCAAAACAGGACTTGCTCGTCGGAACCAACATCCGCCGCGGCGGGTTCTTCCGCCGTGCCGACCTCCACCGGCTCCGGGCGAGTCGCCAATACCCGCTGTACGGCCCGGGTGATTTCCTCCGATGTGAACGGTTTGGTCACATAGTCGCTGGCGCCCAAACGCATCGCCGCCGCGGCGTTGGGGATGCTTGGGTACCCGGTGATGATCAACACGGGTACTTCCGGGTCCGTTTGGCGAAGGGCCTCCAAGAATTGGATGCCGTCCATGTTGGGCATTTTGATGTCCAACAAGATGATCCGGTATTTCTTTTGTTGCGCCCAGGCAAGTCCTTCTCGGGCATCGACGGTCGTCTCCACCTCGAAACCTTGCCGTGAAAAGATGCGCCGACAGGCTTGGCACACGACTTCCTCGTCGTCCACTACCAACAGTTTTGGATTGTCCGCCATAGCTTGTTCTCCCAGCAGTCGGTAAATGCCCCCCCGGATGCCAGGGCGACTTTCCCCCGGCCCACCCAAGCGTCGACCGACCTCTTCAGCAATATCCGTGCCAATGTCTAGATGGTCAGTCGTCAATCGCGGACGATCTGCGGCGGTCTTAGTGGTTAGTCCGTAACTATTTGAGAGATAGAACGTTACATGGTCCAGCAAATATCCCAGATGCTGTCTTCAGGCAGCCGGTTTCAAGACTGCTGAAGTCAAAGTGTCATCGGCTCCGTGTGTGAAATCATACAGTGTATAACTAATAATACAGTTTGGGACCGGCAGGGCTAGGCGTGGGAGAGGCGGCCGGCTCGGATGTGGGGCCGTCAGCCAGGGGTTCGCTCGGGAGCGGTTGCCGCCTTGGCTTGAGCGGCCTGGAGTTTTGCAGAGACCTCGCGGAGGAATTGCCGCCCCAGGACGATCTCCAGCCCAAGCCAAACCACCCCCGCAACCGCCAGCGGCAACAAATAGTAGATGCCGCGAAAGACAAGAAGTGCCGCGGTCATGGCCTCTTTCTGATCCAAAAAGAAGGCCACCATGACCGCATCGAACACACCAATACCTGCGGGCACGTGTAAGAAGACTTGGACCACCAAGGCTAACAGAAACACGCTGAGAAACGTCGGGTAGGTGACGGAAATGCCCGACGGCAACAGCACGTAGAAGACGGCGGCTGCAATCATCAGGTCCGCGCAGGAGACGCCGATTTGTGCTAAGGAAAGCGTAGGCGGTGGCAGCGGCAAGTCCCAACGCCAGATCCGAAGCGGTTTGCGCCGTATGGCGCAAATGCCAAGGTACGCGAGCACATGGGCCAATAGGATCAGGCCAAGCCACGGCAGACCCCGCGAAGCCAACCAATCGCCCGCCCAAGGCGGTAACAAAGTAAGGAGTCCCGGAGGAATTGGCAGGGGAACCAGCAGGAACATCACCCCTGCCAATGCTAGCACGCCTAGCCAGAACGTCACACCGAGGATCGCCACCAGTTGAACGATCTCGACCATCGAAAACTTCCAGGCCGAGTAGATGCGATAGCGCATCGACGAACCGCCGAACATGGCCCCTAAATTGAAGCTGCTGACATGGCCGATGAACGAGGCCACCGCCAGTTTGCCCACCGGCAAGGCATGGCCCAGGTACCTGATCGCCAGCCAATCGTACCCCATGAGGATCACATAATTCATGGCCGTCAAAGCAATGGCCATGCCGATCTGATCTGCCCGCATCGCTTTCAGATCGTGCGCGAGCTTGTTGAAATCGAGATCCCGCAACAGGTGATACAACAGCCAACCCGCCCCGACGAAAATCGCCAAGAGCACCAGGGGACGAACAATCCGCGCCAGGGACTTCATTGCGGACACGCGTGAAACAAACTCGTGCTGTAGGGAAGAGTCATAGAATAGACAATCTATACCATGAATCGCAAGGGGAAAAACCCACTCTAACTGGGTAGATATTTTGCATCAGTGGGGTGTGTTCTCGTGGTAGGGATTTTCTCATTCCGCTCGCCGAAAATACTTTTAATCTCCCCGCAAGGTAGCAAGCAGGGGCCAACGAAGCGCGGCGTGTACAGCAGCAATATTGGCCGCTAAACCGCTGCCGAGGACCAGCCCGAGTGTCCCGGCGAGGGAAGCCCAAGGAATCGCAGCCGCCCCGCTGCGAATATGCGGCCAGACTGCCACCGCCGCCGCCACTACGCCGCATGCGAGCCCCGTGCTCAGCAGCACGGCGTTTTCCAGCGTCACCAAGGCGGCCAGCGTGCGGCGGCGAAAGCCGGTGGCCCTCAGAATCGCCAGTTCCCGCCGGCGTTCTAAGACACTCCGCAATTGGACCGCGGCGAGCCCGAACGTACCGAGCAACAGGCCCAGTCCACCAAGACTCTGGAATGTCGACAAGTAAGTGTTTTCCACAGCTTGGAACGCGGCCAGGCGTTGGTCGGCGGTTTGGGTCCAAATTCCGTAATCGCCGAGCGTCCTCTCCAGAATCCGTTGCACTTCCTCGACCTTCGTGGCGTTCGCGTCGGTCTCGATCAGGAAGAAGCGGAATCCCACTTGTTCCGGGAAAAGATTCAAAAAGGCCTTCTCGCTGATTAGCAGGTCGCCTTGGAAGAGGCTCGCTTTCAACAGGCCGACGACGACCAGTCGAACGGGTCGGCTGGCGCCATCCTGAATCTCAAAGCTCTCGCCCACTCCCTTCCAAAGCTGGAGCGAGTAATTGGCCGTGTTCTTTTCCAGGACCACGGGCACGCGGGGCACGCCGTCCTTGTCAGGAGCGAGTTCGGCCTCGAGGAGGCGCCACGGATTTTCGAGCCGCCGGTCCGCATGAGCCGCGGCGACGTCCGCCCCTGAGGCTACGGCTGCCCATGCGAATCCGCCACGTTCCAAGAACTCGCTGGGCAGGCCCAAGATTCGCGGTTGCCGCGGACGGTAAAGGTTCAGGCAACTGGCGTCGTCGCCGGGCCGCACTCGCAAGGGAAACGTGCGGGTGGCGGCCAAAGACTGGGAGTCGTCGGGTGCGAATCCAAGTCGCTCCCGTCCTTCCGCCGTATTGAGATCGTAATGAATGGGTTGATCGGTCTGGGCAACGAGCGTGAATCCCCCATTTCCGCTGTGCAAATCCGGCTTGGCCTGGTCGAGTTCGCGGCGGAACGCGCTGACCGCCACGATCAAAAACGTGGCGGCGGCCACTAGCCCGATGGAAAGGGTGCTTCTTAGGGGATTTCGGGCGGCGGTCCGCGCGGCCAGACGGGCGAGATTACCGCGTCCGACGGTTACGGCCGGGCCCGTAGCCCCGCTTTGCAGCCGCGACCAAACCGCAAGGAGACTTGCGGTCAAGACCAAAGCCCCTGCGACGAAAAAGGCGGGGGCCTGAACGTCGTCGCTGGCTCGGGCAGCTAGTGCGGCCAAGCCCACAGCCGCGGCAAAGGTGAATCCCGCCAGTTGGGCGGCGCGGCGAACGGGAGCGCCGATGCTGGTCGGAGCGGAGTCGATCTCGTCGGCCAGCAGGCGGCGCGGACGCCCGCGGCCCGCTCGCCAAGCCGAAAAGCTCATCGACGCCATAGCCACGGCCAGTCCGCTGGTATATCCAATGACCAGGCTCGTCCATTGGACGTGGAGCGTCAGGAAGGGAGTCACCACAGCGGCCAACCAAAGCGTGTGCAGCCCCGCGATCAACAGGACCGCGTAGCCCACGCCTGCCACCAGCCCTAGAGCGCTTCCCAGCGCGGCAATGAGCAGGGCCTCGGCGAACAACAGTCGCGTCACGGCGCCGCGTCCCCATCCCACGGCCAGGAGAATGCCGATTTCCCTGGCTCGGCGGTCGACTCCCAAACGGAAGACGAGGGCCACGAGCATCGCCGCCGAAGCAATCAAAAAAAAGCTGAAGCCAAGGAATAGCAGCTCGAAGGGCGTGGTCCCCGCGGCGGACGCAAGCCCCTGGGCCTTGACCGGCTCAAACGCAAAGCCCATGACAGCCGGACGCGGTCGAAGCTCGTGACGTATCCGCTCCACGGCCGCTGGATCGAGCGAGGCGAAGCGAAGCGACGTGGTCTGGCCGAACCGGCTCGCCCACAGCTTCCGGCCCGTGCTCAGCGAGACAAATGCCTTCGGCGTGGCGCGGTGGATTTGCCAATACTCATCGTCTTTTTTTCGCACCCGTTGGGCATCGAAGGGAAAGGGGGGATCCCATTCGTTGATCGTTTTCTGATCGGTGACGCCGGGGACCTCGGGCGTGAAGTCCGGGTCGGCGGCGGCACCCTCCAGTTCAAGGATGGCGGCAAGGCGGAAGGTCGCGGATCGCTCGCGGACCTCGCCCCGGCTGCTTTCCGGCTCGAAATACGTGACGAGAATGGTGTCTCCCGGCTGGGCCTGAAGGTCCTCGGCCGCCCAACGGTTCAGGGCAATTTCTCCGTCGGCTAGCGGTGGAACTGGCTTACCATCGAGCGACCGCATCGGACCCAAAGGTGGCCGGTCGGCGAAATCCACCGCGGTGATCGTCGAGTAGGGAATCTCGCGGTTTCCGCAAGCCAGGGTGTTGGCCAAATAGGTGAATGCCGGTTGCGCTTCCTGCGAGGCGAGCGCCATCGCTAAGGCGGCCCGTTCGACCTCGGGTTCCAACAGCATCCGATCCGACGTGACCTGGATGTAGCCCCGACGGGTTCGCTCGACGCGAATCCCATAGTCCTCCAACGTCGGCTCGAGCAGGGGTTGAACGGACTGCGAGGTTCCCGCGACGAGAATCGTATTGACGCGATGCGGCTGGCCAAGCCGCTCCTGAAGCCACTCGAGCGATACGTAAGCATTGAGCGGCGTCTGTTGGCTAGCATCGAGGCTGAAGCGACCAAATCCCTGTGCGGGAATGATTGCCGCGACGGTCGCGCGGAGGCCGCGGACGGTCTCGGATCGGCGTCCCAAAGGGCTTTCGGCCGGGATCGAGCTGACTTCAGGCAGGCGAAGCAGCACCGCATCGCCGACCTGGACCTGCAAGCGTTCGGCCAGGGGCTGATTCAACACCACCTCGCGTGGCCCGGGCGAGGCAATCTTTTCAGGGGTATCCTGAAGGGACTGGACCACGTCCTTCGTGGCGTCCCCGCGAGGCGGCTGGGAAGCGTCTGCTCCCGCGAGGTTTTCCTCCGCGGAGAGCGACCAGAAGCGCGCGTCGCAGCCGATCAGTTGCACACGATTGGCCCGCGCCCTCGGGTCAGTTCCGTCGGCCTTTTCGATGCTGGTGCGGAGCAAGATGGCCGGAATGGCCGCGGCATGGGGCGGAAACCGGGGATGGGAGGCAAGTTCATCAGCCAGCTTGGCGCGAAAAAAGCGTGGGGCGACAAGGGCCTGATCGATGCGTCCCAGGCGTTCCAAAGTCAATTGACGCAGGCTGCCCCGCATCGAGTCGCCCACGAGCAGCGCGCCGGTCACGACAGCCGTGCCAACCGCCACCGCGCAGGCCACCGCGGCGCTCGCCCTGCCATGGTAGGCCAGCGAAACCAGAAGCAGTCGCCATTTGGAGATGGGAATGGCGGAGGACTTCGCCTCGCTGCTCACGTTGATTCTCTCCCGGCCCTGGCCGTCACGCCCGACGGCTCAGATTCCCTCAGGTAGCCGTCGTCGAGTTCGAAACGGCGACCCATGCGTGCCGCCAGCGCAAGGCTATGGGTGGCGACGACCAACATGGTTCCCTCTTGCGACTGGAGTTCCAACAAGAGTTCTGCCACCTTGGCGGCATTGCTCCGGTCCAAGTTTCCCGTGGGCTCGTCGGCCAGCAGCAAGGCGGGCTTGTGGATCAAGGCTCGGGCAAGGGCAGCGCGTTGCCGCTCGCCCCCCGACAGTTCGGCCGGCCGATGATCCATGCGCGAGGCGAGTCCCACTCGGGCAAGCAGGTCTTGAGCACGCTGGACGAGCTTGCGCTCCACCCGACCCCTCGCAATCGCGGGAACCAACACGTTTTCCAACACCGAACACTGCGGCAGCAAATGGTGGTCCTGAAACACGAACCCGATGCGGCGGTTTCGCAGCCGGGCCAAGGCGTCGTCGGGCAAGGTAGCCATATCCTCTCCGTCCAAAATCACTCGCCCGCGCGTTGGCGGTTCCAACGTTCCCAAGATATGCAACAGAGTGCTTTTGCCTGACCCGCTCGGACCGGTAATCGCCACGCAGTCGCCCGCGTTCAATTCCAACGAAATGCCGCGAAGCACCACGAGCGGCTCGTCCCGGGTGGGAAACTCCTTGACGACGTTGTCCACGGTCAGTCGGCTCATCCCCGGATTGGCCCCAAGCCGCCGGAAAGAAAAATCGGGTAGGGAACAGCAACGGTTTCCAAGAGGGCCAGGGCGCCAAGCCCGTAGAACGTGTACTCGGCATCGGCTTGGTCATCCCAAACCGCGCCGCGAAAGCCCCCATCGGTCGCTTCCAAAGATGCGACATATCGCCTCGCGGCCGCCGCATCGATAACGGAGAACGCCTCGAGATCGACCAAGGCCGTCATTCCAGTGAACGTACTCAACAGGTCGGCGACCGAAATTCGCGTGTTCGCGCGAAGACCGCCCTCAAGCGTCTGCATGGCTGAGAGGAACGAGGCGGTTTGTGAGCGGGTCGCGTCGTCCAGAACGCCAAGCAGGCTGAGCAGCCCCACGGCAGCCGCGGTCGGGTTCGTGCCGCTGTAGGCGAGCCCTTCCTGTTCCACGAAGCCGCCGTCGGAGCGCTGCCGCGATCGAATCAGGGCAACCATTTGCCCGGGGTCCGGAATCTCCATGCCGAGCAGTTCCAGACAGGCGGCCGCGAGGAACGTGTGATAAGTGCTGCTGGTCCCGCTCCGCGCGGTCTTGGCATAACCGCCGTCCGGTCGGCGGAAGCGCTCGAGGTTTTCGCCGAGCGCCGCCGCGCCATCGCAACCCGTCTGTGCGTAAATGTCAAATCCCGCCACGGTTTCAAGGAGCGCCGCGCTTAAGACCAGGGAGAGAAAATCCACCGGCGGAAGCGGTTGGTCGATGTGTCGTGCGAGAAACTCTCCCGACCGGCAGGCCACTTCCCCGTCGAGCCGCCCCAGCAGCGCCAACCCGCGAAGGGCGAAACCGGTGTAATACAGGTCGCTTGGCCCTTCCCGGCCGGAAAAACCTCCGTCTGGATTTTGGGCGGCCATGAGAAACACCGTGTGCCGCTGACGAAATGCCTCGCTGAACCGTGTCGCACCAGCCGATAAACGGAGGGTCATTTGGGCCAAATACGACATGGGGACAACCAGCGCAGCGTGATGGAGGGCAGGCAAAGCTTCCTCAGCTTTTTCCTCTCGCTGGGAGCACGCCCCCTTGGGAACGACTGTCCGCAGCCCTTTAGTCACTCGCCCCAGTCTACGGAGATCGCGGCGGTTGAGCAAGCTCTCCGAGATCCACAAAAAGACGGTTTTTCAGGCCCTCCAGGCGTCCGGCATGGCGGGCCAGATGCCGCGGCAACCCTTGAGGATCAAGTCGGTCAGGTTCGAGGAACACGCGGGCCGGGTCGTCAAGTTGGTGGGCGCGTGCCGTGCGCCACAAGAGCCACGAATCCCTAATGCCCAAGCGATGGGCCCTGGCCAAGGCGAGAAACAACCGGTAGGGGCTATGAAAAACCGCGGCGCGTCGCCGCGACTCGGAACAACGGCAAAGCAAGCCCACGAGGACCACAACGACTACGAAGCCAGCCGCGATAAGGATCAATCGGGTGGAATCGACCGCGGCGCGATCGCGTTGGAGGCCATCGAGCGCCTGGGCGGCCATGTCCCCAAGGCCCGTTGGCTCAGCCACCACCCAGAGTGAAGCCATCCAGTGGATCATGGGGTTGCCTCCGCCAATTCCTTGACATTCAGCCCGAGGCTTTTCTGCGCCGCCTCACGAACTGCCAGACTGCGATCGTGGAGCGCCTCGGCGAGCGCCTGGCGAGCCTGTTCGGATTTCGATTCCCCCAAAGTCGTGGCCGCCTCGGCACGGATCAAGTGGTCTTCGTCCCGAAGCAATGCAACGATCGTCCCCTCGACTTCCGGAACCAATCGCAAGGCCCGCGTCATGGCCAATCCCCGCAACCGCCGGGAGCGGACCATCGATTCCAGTTCCGCTTGGAGCAAGGGCACGGTCTGGGGATCCACTTTCTTGACCAACTCACCCGTGCTGCTGCGAACCTCGTCGTCCAGCAGGTCGAAGCTAGCGAGGTAACGAGGAAACGTGAACTCTTCGAGACACGAGCGGGCAGCGCTGCGGACCACGGCGTGCGGGCTGTCGAGCATCTCGACCAGGCGCGCCAGGGCCCCCGGGATGCCACGGCTCCGTAATTGGACGAGAATTCGGGCCTGAACCTCGGGGTCCTCGCTATCCAAAGCGGCCAAGGCGGCAAGATTGGCGTCGACGCCTCGGAATTGTTCCAGCGCGTCGGCGGCGGCGCGGCGTCCGGCCGTATTGCCTCGCCGAAGGAGGTATTCCACCAGCACGTAGGCTTGGCTCCGCGCAATGCCGGACTCCATTGCCAGCCGGACCGCAGCTTCCTGTTCCCAATCACTGAGCGCGTCCAACACGGCGGTGTTTCCCGCCCAAGAGAGACTCTCGATCCTTTTCAGGTTTCGGGCGACAGGCCCCGACGTATCGCGTCCGATTTTTTGGAGGAGCCGTTGCACGAATTTGAGATCGGATCGCTTGGAGAGGATCGAGATTGCCGCCGAAGGCGGCCGAGGGTCATCAAGAAAACTGAGTAGCAATCCCATGACGGCCTCGTGCGGCGACTTGGACAATAAATCCACCAGCGCGACGAAGGCCGCGTGGTAAGGATCCTGGAGCACGTGGCGGAGCACG
Organism: uncultured Thermoguttaceae bacterium; assembly: GCA_937951625.1. Classification (GTDB taxonomy): domain Bacteria; phylum Planctomycetota; class Planctomycetia; order Pirellulales; family Thermoguttaceae; genus CALFBP01. Next base: position 20,494 of record CALFBP010000057.1, on the reverse strand, counting down.
GCGTCGTCCCGGTAGGTCAGTAATAAGAACGCCTCGACGATCTCCCGCCGCCGATGCTTGGAAAAACGGGCCACCGCGCTTCCCAAGGCTTCCACCACGCGGCGACGCACGAACTGCAAGTCTCCCGCCTCGGCGCGGGACCGCGGCGCGCTCAATTCCTCGGCAAGTAATTGCGCCAGCTCCAGGAGGGCGTCGGCCAGGGTCGTGGCGTTCGGGTTTTCGGCATCCTCCAGCCCAGCGATCATCGCAATCGCCAGATCGTATTGACGCAGCCAGACCGCAGCCTGACAGGCATTCATGCATAGTTGCTGCTCGGAAGCGACGATGGCCTCGCGGAAGGCGGGGGCAAGTCGGGCGCGATGTTCCGCAACCATCGTGCGCCAAGCGTCGTCAAAGGTGTGGAGGCGAGCTAGGATCTCCCGGTGACCCGCCAAGCTGCGCCGTCTCAACAACGTCTCCAACGCCCGATCGCGAATCCCAAGGAATGGGGAGTCCAAGGCCGGAATCAGCGCGCGCACGGCCGCTTCGTTTTCCGTGCGATACAACACCTCGAAGGTCTTTTTCAGTCCGTCACTCACTGCGCGTGCGTCTTTTGCTTGAGCTTCGATGCAGTCCAACTCCCCCGCTCCGTAAAATTCCCACTCAACTATAGGGTGGAAATCGCGCGCCTCGGCGCAAACAGTTTCAAGGAAAGCCCTCCCGCGAAGATCCCACCAAACCGCTTCTGCCGTCGCGACCCCCACACCTCTCCCAATCCCTCCAACTCCGTTAAACGCTCTCCACGAATTGGTCGTTATTGCCCACGGGCGGGGAGCTGTTCCTACGGCACGGTTGCTTTTTTCAACCGTACTGCGTCGTCGGGTTTGTTCCCCCCCGGGCCGGCAGCGAGGAAACGGCTGACAGCCTCTTCCTTCTTTCGCTTCGTGAGGTGGCCCCTTGACACGGCGATCCTGCCCGGCAACCCTGAGTCCCGTTATCGTGCACAGTCCGGGGGACTTCTTGCTCTTCGGACCGCTTCGCGTTGAAACCAGGCGTCTGTTTCTGAAAGGAGAGCCTTGCCATGTCGACGTGCCGGAAATGTACCGCCATCTGGTTGTTTTGCTTCTGGGGGAGCGCCTTGGCGAAGCTGGCCGCCGAAGAGACGATCTACGCGAGCGTTTGCCGCGAAGCCCGACAGGTCTCCAGCACTTCGCTGGCCGTGCCCTTGCCGCCCGAGGAGTGGAAGGCCACCCTGGCCCGCCGACGTGCGATGTGGTTGGAAATGCTGGGGTTGCTGCCTCTGCCCGAACGCACGCCCCTGCACGCGACCGTGACGGGCGTGCTCGATCGCGGCGACTATGTGGTGGAGAAACTCCATTTCCAAAGCATTCCTGGGGCCTATGTGATTGGCAACCTTTATCGTCCGGCCAAGATCGCGGGGCGGTTGCCCGCGGTCTTGTACCTCTGTGGCCACACCAAAGGCAAGGTCAATCCTCCCTACCAGGCGAACCCACGCTGGTTCGCCCAGCACGGTTACGTGGCCCTCGTTTTGGACCCGATCCAACTGGGCGAGTCCCAGGGAATGCACCATGGGACGTATCGCGAGGGACGCTGGGACTGGCCTAGCCGGGGATACACACCGGCGGGCACGGAGGTGTGGAACGCGATGCGGGCCCTGGATTACCTGGAAACCCGTTCGGACGTGGATAAAGAGCGGATGGGCGTGACGGGCCTGAGCGGCGGCGGCGTGATCTCATGGTGCCTCGGGGCGGCGGACGAGCGGGTGAAGGTCGTCGCGCCCGTCTGTCAGACCGGGAGCATCGAGCACGTGGTGGTGGATCGGGCGACGGACGGCCACTGCGATTGCGCGTTCTGGATCAACTACTACCGCTGGTGCTGGCCTGACATCGGCGCTTTGATCGCACCTCGCGCGCTATTGATCGCCTCAGGCAGCGAAGACGAGCTTTGGCGCCCCTATGGTTACCGCGACGTAGCGCACCGCATCCGGCATCAGTACGCGGTGCTGGGCGCGGCAGAGAAGTTCGATTTGGTCGAGGACCTCACCCCCCACGGCTACACGCCCAAACTTCGACAGGCCGTCTTCACCTGGTTCAACAAGCACCTGAAAAACGATCCTACGCCCGTCACGGACGACGTGACTGATTTCGTCGAGCCTGAGGAAAACCTGCTCGTCTTCGGCGGCAAGCTTCCCCAAGACGACCGGATGAAGCAGATCGACACGTTGCTGGTCCGCCGGGCTGAGGTCCCCAGCGCCGCGAACGACGCGGAGTGGCGGGCATTTCAGGAAGCGACCCTGCGACGGCTGCGGGAATCGACCTTTCGCCACATCCCCTCAGCGTTATACCCGAATCTGCGGGAGTACCGCGCGGACGGCGCCGCACGCGGAGGGGCCACCTATGGAACTTACGCCTTCGACACGTCGGACGGCTTGACGCTCCGCATCAGGACCGCGCGACCAAGAACGGATGCCTGGCACACCCCAACAGTGGTCTTCGCGGTACAGGCCGACGCGCGGAGCACGTTTGCCGGCGGCGGCCCCTCCCGCCCGGCGTTCGCTTCCGAGTTCGCGACAGCCGCGGTGGAAGTGCGGAACACGGGCGCTACTTCAGTCGGGCCGGGATATCTTTGGACGTTGCGGCGTGTTTACCCCTTGCTGGGACAAACCCTGCCGGAACGGCAGGTCGGCGACCTTCTCGCCGGTATCGCCGTTCTGCGGCGCGAAGCAGCGACCGGTCCTATAGCCGTGTTCGGCCAAGGCGACACGGCTCCTTTGGCCATTTACGCCGCGGTCCTCGATCCCCAGATTACCGAAGTGATCCTCGCCGATCCCCCGGAAACCCACGCCGACCCGAAAACGCCCGAGTTCCTCGGCATCCTCCGCGTGGGCGACCTGCCCCAAAACCTCGCGCTCGTTTATCCGCGACCGATCACATTCGTCGGCAAAATCCCAGCGGCCTACGAATGGACTCGGCAACTGTATCAGAAACTGGGAGTGGGCGATCGCATCCGCGTGATCGCCAACGTTCGCCAATGGCAGCCTCGGTAGGGGAAAAACGCGGCGCGACGCGGCGGACCCCACCTTTGGCAACCGTGGCCTGCCGCGCCCTGGAGGCCGCGCCGCGATCTCACTGAATCAGTCGGGCTTCGACGTTGGCGATTTCGCGATTGACGAACTCGTCGGTCAGGAACCACTCCTGGTAAAGCCCTTCGATCTGTCTCAAGTAATAGTCGACCGAGCCCCGGGTCAGGTTGCGTTGCACGTTCTTGGGCCGGTCCTCGTCGCGGATGGGCGGGCGGATGCGATCGGCGGGCGGCTGATAGCCGGGATTGAAGACCAGCACCGGCAGGGTCTCCGCCGGCAACAGGTGGCGCCAGAGGAAGGCCTGCATCCGGTCCTCGGCGGGCACGGCTTCATGGATGATCTCGCGGTCGCCAACCTTGGCCGTCCCCAACACCACCACGTTGATCGGCTTCTCCATGTCGTCTAGCGTAGTCTTCAAGGCCAGCCCTACGGCCTCTTGCTTCGGCCCAAGCGTCGCGCCGGGCGATTCGAGGCCCTTAGGCAAGTCCTTGAAGCTCAGTTGGATTGGCCCCTCGAAGCCGTCCTTGCGGATGGCAAACACCGTGACCGCCGCGGAGCCCTTGCGAGGAATACAAATCCGTGAAGGCACCACGCGAAGGGCGAAATCCGGCTGGGGCGCGCTGATGCGGAGGCGGTAAGCGTACTCCTTGCCCGCCTGCCGCCGCGTGTCGCCAAGGTGGACGAAGTACTTGCCGTCGGCCGGGAGTTTGACCATCAGGTAGGAGTCGGCGTGGTCCGTGTTGAACCCCGAGCCCGCGTCGTAATGATCGTCGTTCAGGGCGAGAATCTTGCCGTCCGGGCCGGTGACCTTGAGGAAGGAATCCAGCGGCGAACCCAGACGCCGGGCATGGACTTCCGCCACGATCGTCTCGCCTGCTTTCCCATCGACTTCAAACACGTCCCAATCCCCCGGCCGATCCGATCGACCGTTGACGATGATCGGCAGGGCCACTTTCTGGGCCTTGGCCGGTTCATCGTTGGGTTCCTGGTCGAGGCACTCGGGCAGGGTGTCGAGAGCGAAAAGCACCTGATTGGAGATGACGCCGCCGTTGGTGGCAGTGATCAGGTATTGCCCCGGTTTCGTTTCCTTGGGCGGAGCGATGGTCGTGTTTTCCAGGTTCCAACCGAGGGCCTCGATCTTGACCGGCTCACCTATCCTTGCTCCCAACGGGAAGATGCTGGCCACATACGGCAGCTCGCCGATGGTAATCCGATACACGAAGCTTTCGCGGCCGCGGAAAAGGGCCTCATTGATCGTCAGGACGTATTCGCCGTCCTCGGGGACCTCGAAATAGATGAGCGGGTCTGGGTTGAAATAGAAATCATCGCTGTAGGCCAGTTCCCTGCCGTTGGCGTCGTGGACTCGCATCACCGCCTGGAACCAGCCAGGCACGCCGTCGGCCACATAGGGCACGAGGTCTCGGGCCTTGGCGGCAATGACCAGCCGTTGCCCCTTCGTCGCTTGGAACCGATAGCGGTTCATCTCGCCCGGCGCAATCTGCCCGTTCATCGTACATGGCACCGTGATCCGCAACTCCTCCTCTTCGGGTGGGCGATACCGTTGGGCCAAGTGCTCCTTGCCCAGGATGGGCAACTGGCAAGTCTTCATTGGCTTGCGGGCGACCTCGGGGACCTGTCCAATGTAAAACGGCAGGGGGTTGGAAACGCCCAACTTGGTCACCACGCGGATCTCGCGCCGCCCAGGCTTCGCGTCCGGTTCCACCGTGACTTCGGCGAAGACGAGTTCCGTCTGCGAACGGACCGCAGGCAACCGCTCGTCCTCGGCAAACCGTTTCTCGATCCGCTCGATCAGCTTTTGCCGGGCGATTTCCTTCTCGGACTGAGGCGCGGGCGGCTTCGCGGCGGCCCCGTTCTGTTTGCTTTCATCGACCGGGGGGCCGATCGGGGCGGGAAACTCGAACGAGGCCATCTTGGCGGCCAGCACGTCGTCCAAGTCCTTCTTCTGGTTCTTCAACTCATTGAGTTGCTGCCGAAGGAAGGCCAGCTCCTGATTGTCGAGCACCCGATAGTAATCGACCAAGCGGCAGGAAACCCCCTCGCCGGTGACGATCACGCTGTCGCAATGCCGGAGGCTCTGGCCGCCAATTCGGATCGAAAACGTGCTCCCTTGCTGCCCACCGGCGGGGTAGACGTAACCGATGTACTGGCTCTGCGCCCAGATCGAAGGGGCCGCCGCCATGACGACGGTCAGCGTAAGGATCGAAAATCGAGTGATTCTGCGCATGGACTTCTCCGCTTTGCTTGCGAATGTTTTTCTTCCGCAGTCGTCGCCAAGGGGGTCAACCGTTGCGGGGTCGGGCCGAACTCGCTGCTCGGCCCGGCCTATTTTTTTCGCCCAAGGGACCTGTCGCCCCTCCGCGTCTGGTGGCGCGGACGTTGGGGCCCGACCCTTGACTCTCCTTGTTTACATGATTTCTTCCAACATGCCCGCCGATTTCATGTTCTCGTGTTCCGGATCGAGGACGTGGGCGTCCTCTCCCCAAGGATGCGGCAGCTTGGCCGCGGCGTCGATACCGGCCAAGAGATAGAAACTGCCAAGCAAGTCGGCGGGATATACCGGCCGTTCCTTCACTTTTTCGCCTTTCTCGTCCGACGCGCCGACGACCAGGCCTCCTTTGAAACCGCCGCCCGCCACAAGCACGGTGAATACGTCGCCGTGATGATGACGGCCGCCATTCCACGGCGGCTCCCAGGAAACCCGTGGAGTCCGGCCGAACTCGCCGGTGCACCAGACAAGGGTGCTATCGAGCAATCCTCGGTCGCTCAGGTCCCCCAGCAAAGTGGCCAGCCCTTGATCCAAGCTTGCGCATTGCGCCCGCATGGTCGCGAAGTGGTTGGAATGGGTGTCCCAGCCGCCGGGGAAGCTGATGGTGATGTAGGGGACGCCCGCCTCGACCAGCCGTCTTGCCACGAGGCATTCCTGCCCGAAGGTGTTCCGTCCGTACCGATCGCGCAGCTCCGTCGGCTCGTTGTCGAGATTGAAGACCTCGCGGCCGCTGCCCAAGATCAGGCCGTAGGCTTTTTGCCGGGCCTCTTCGGCGGCGGCCATTTCGGGGACGTCGGCCAGACCGTAGCCGACGAGGTTCATTTTGTCGAGCAAATCGCGGCGGGCCTTTTGCCGATTGTCGTCGATTCCGCGGTTGATGATGCCTTGGACCTCGAAACGGGGGGCGTTGGGATCGCCGCCCGTGGCAAAGGGTTTGTACGCCGGCCCCAGGAAACCCTCCTCCGAGAACCGCCCGGCCGCCTCCAGCATCACCACGTACGGCGGCAGCAATCCCTTGTACTGTTCCTTTTTGAAGAAGGTGAAGATCGCGCCGACGCTGGGATACGCCAGACGGCCGGCGGGGTCGTGGCCGGTCTGCATCAGGTAGGCCGCTGTCTCGTGGCCGTTGTTGCCGTGGGTCATGCTGCGGATCAAGGAAAACTTGTCGGCCTGTTGGGCGAGTTTGGGAAACAGCGCACCGAGTTGAATTCCTGGCACATTGGTGGGAATGAACTTGTCGAATTCGCCGAGGTAGTCGTAGCCGGTTCCCGGCTTAGGGTCCCATGTGTCGTTGTGCGACATACCGCCCCAGAGGAAGATTTGGATGACCGACTTGATCTGCGTCTTCTTCGTCTTAGCCTTGGCCTTGGCCGCCTCGTCGCGAGCCGCTTTCTCGTCGGCCAGTTTTTGCTCAGGCGTCTTGACGGGCTCGGCGGCGTAGACACGGTAGTTCAGGCCGCTGGCCGCGACAATTCCCGCCGCTCCCCAAAAGCCCCGCCGCATGGCTTCACGCCGGGAAACCTCCCCAGCGGTCTTGCGTTTGGAATTACGGGTCATGATTTCCACCTCCTCCTTTGTTTGGCGTCGTGTCAACCAACCGCTCGATATCCACCACAAAAAATCGTTCCGCCACGAAAGGCCTTGAAACGCAAATGTCCTAACCGAGAGAGCGACCGCCTTGCTACCCGCCGTTGTACAAAAAGCCTTGGCAACACGATTCTCGTCGCCCGTTCATTATTCCCATATCGCTTCGCATCCATCAATGCCGCAGCAGGAATTCGGGACTGTTGACCAGCGCCCAGGCGACGTCGATCCACATGTCCCGCCCTTTGCTGACTCCATGCTTGGAATATTCCTCTAAAGTCGTCAGGTCGGCCTCGGTGGGAAGCCGGGAGAGGATCGTCAAGTATAAGCGCTCGGCGATTTCCTGAGTCGTCCCGCCCGAAGACAGCAATGCGTTCAGCTTCGGACCATCTTGGAGCTTCCTTTGGATGGCGGCCGAATTAAGCATGTGCAGCCACTGGGTCGAGGCGAGCTCGTTGACTCGTTCCGATTCCATTCCTGTGGAGCGCGAGGACCGGCCGAACAGCGTAAGGAAAGAGCTGGTCACACTGCCGTCGGCCAGCGCCACGGCGGAAATGTCCTTGGGGATGTACGTGAACGGCTCAGGAACGGCGCTGGTGTACAAATCGGTGCTGCCGGTGATTTCATTCAAGGCGTCGATCAGCACCTCGGCCTCGACGCGGCGGAGAAGGTAGGTGGCGAAGTTGGCCCTCGCCTCTGGGCCCTTGAACCGCGGAATCGACGAGAATTGGTACACCGTCGACGTGAAGATCAGCCGTTTGAGATGCTTCAGGTCGAACCCACTGGAGACGAGTTCCTTTTCCAGATAGGCCAAAAGCTCGGGGACGCTGGGCGGGTTATCGTCGCGGATGTCGTCCGGTTCATGAATGATGCCCCGTCCCATCGCCCAGGCCCATGTGCGGTTGGCAATGGCCTTCGCGAACCAGGGATTCTCCGGTCGGATGAGCCACTCGGCGAAGACCTCGCGCGGATCGCGGTTTGGCGGAATGGTGATCTTCGTGCCGTCGGGAAACATGGCCTCCAAGGGCCCATTCTCGCTTAGCGGCTGGGGCAGCGCCTGGGGGATCTGATTGGTCGCCGCGATCGCCTTGGCGACCGCGTCCTCGCCGCGGGCAATGCTGCCGGGCACCGCAACCGAGTGGAGAGGATCCCAAAACACGATCTCTTCCTTCCATTCGCTCGTGGGCTTGTAGCCAACCTGCGAGAAAAAGGCGGCCATTCCCTTTTGACGTTCCTCCGGCCAGGAGCGAATCCGCGTGCCCATCAGCCCCATCGCCACCGCCGAAGCAATTCCTTCGGGAGTTCGGTTCTGAATCGCCCGATAGAAATTGACCGGGCCGACCCGGAAATTACTTCCGCTGGAAGTGAGCAATTCGCGGGCGAACTGGTCGTAACGCTTGTTGCGGGCGACGGATTCCCACAGCCAACGATGATAGGCCTGAGCGGCGTTGGGCCAGACCTTGACGGGGAACTCGGCCTTCACCCGAAGGATGTCGCTCCATTTCATGGCCCAATAATCGAAATGCGCCGGTTCGTCGAGCAGCCGGTCGACCAGCGCTACCCGCTTGTTCTTGTCCGGGTTCTGAATGAACGCCTTGGCCTCTTCGGCCTTGGGCAACTTGCCCGTCAAGTCCAAATAGGCACGGCGGACGAAGACCGCGTCGGAACAGAGAACGGGCTGAATGCCCAAGGCCTTCAGCTTTCCGAACACGATGGCATCGATGCCGTTGGCCGGTTGCGGCGGATCGGGACTGTCCATCAAGCTGGCCACTTGTCGAGCGGCGACCAGCCGGTAGAGCGCGGCCTTGGCCTGCTCGGCCGCCGCCCGCTTCTCGTCGGCCACCTTCATGGCAGCCAGGTAGGCTGCGCGGGTCTTCTCGGCCTCGACCTTCAAGGGCGCGGCGATCGCTTCCGCTTCCTGGGCCGCTTTTTCGTCGGCCTCGTGGGTCTGCTTCGCCGAAGCGATACGCTGCCTCAAGTTGGCAAGATTTTCCTCCGCCGCTTTTTTCCGAGCCTCAGCGCGGGCCAGGTTCTGCGCGGCGGCATTGGCCTGCACCGCGGCTTGCTCCAGTTTCTGGGCCAAGGGGGCCAGAGCCGCCTTGGCGGCGTTGGCGGCCTGGCGTTTGGCGGCGGCGTCCGCGGCGGCCTGCCGGGCGGCATCGTCGAGGGCCAAAACGTCCTTTCCCGCCTCCCGCGCCGCCTGATGCGCGGCGGCTGCCGCGGCCACTTGATTCTTGGCATTGGCTAAGGCTGTGTCGGCTGCTTTTTTCTGGGCGTCGGCCTCGGCCAATTTCTTTTCTACGGCGGCGACTTGGGCCTGGGCGGCTTGCTCGGCCTGCTGCGCCTGGGCCAAGGCTGCCTTGGCCGCATCGGCGGCTTGGCGCTTGGCCGCGGCGTCGTCGGCCGCCTGCTTTTTCTCGGCATCCGGCTTGGCCGCGTCGGCGGAGAGCTGCTGGGCTTTGGCGGCGGCTTCTTGGGCAGCTTTCTCCGCGGCGTCTGCGGCGGCCGCCGCCGCGGCTGCTTGGTTCTTGGCATTGGCCAAAGCCGCGTCGGCCGCTTTCTTCTGCTCGGCGACATCTGCCACCGCCTTGGCGGCCGCATCGGCCTGGACTTGGGCTTGTTGCTCGGCCTGTTGGGCTTGGGCCAGTGCGGCGGCGGCATCAGCGGCTGCTTTGCGTTTCGCCGCGGCTTGAGCCGCCAGTTGGTTCTTGGCCTCGGCAATTTTCGCCGACTCCTGGGCCGCCGCTTCGGCCGCGGCCAACGCCGCCGTGGCGTTGGCGATCTGTTTTCTTACGTTCGCCAGAGATGTCTCCGCGAGTTTCTTCTGGGCCTGGCCACGGGCCCACTTCTGCTCCACGGCAGCGGCCTGCTTCTGGGCGTTTTGGTGGGCGGCCTGAGCCTGAGCCAAGGCCGCCTTCGCTGCATCCGCCGCTTGACGCTTGGCCGCGGCGTCGGCGGCTGCTTGCTGCTTCTGCTGCTCGGAACGGTTGGCCCGCTCCGCGACCGCCTTGGCGACGGCCTCCGCGGCCTGGGCCGCTTGCTCGGCCGCTTGATGCGCGGCGGCGGCCGCGGCCAGTTGGTTCTTGGCGTTGGCCAAGGCGTCGTCCGCTGCCTGCTTTTGGGCCGGAGCGTCGGCTAAGACCTTCGCCGCGGCGTTGGCTTGGGCCTGGGCTTGCTGCTCGGCTTGCTGGGCCTGATCCAGGGCCGCCTTGGCCGCGTCAGCGGCCTTGCGCTTGGCCACGGCATCGTCTTCGGCCTTCTTCTTTTCCTCCGCCGATTTCGCCGCGTCGGCCGAAATCGCCTTGGCGGCAGCCTCGGCGGCCTGGGCCGCTTGTTCCGCCGCCTGATGCGCGGCGGCGGCCGCGGCCAGTTGGTTCTTGGCGTTGGCCAAGGCGTCGTCCGCTGCCTGCTTTTGGGCCGGAGCGTCGGCTAAGACCTTCGCCGCGGCGTTGACTTGGGCCTGGGCTTGCTGCTCAGCCTGCTGGGCCTGAGCGAGAGACGCCTTGGCGTCATCGGCGGCCTTGCGCTTGGCCGCGGCGTCGGCCTCAGCTTGCTGCTTTTCAGCGTCGGAGACTGGCTTTGCGTTGGCCTCGGCGGCTTGAGCAGCCTGTTCGGCGGCTTGGAGCGCCGCCATGGCGGCATCCAACTGACTCTTGGCCGCGGCCAAGGCATCGTCCGCAGTTTTCTTTTGGGCCTCCAATTCAGGCAACTTTTGATCGGCAGCGCTGATCTGGGCAATGGCTTGTTGTTCGTTTTGTTGGAGGCGGGTCAGGGTGGCCTTGGCGAGGTCCGCGGTCCTCCGCTTGGCCGCAGCTTCGGCTGTGGCCCTCTTGGCGTCCTCATCGATCTTGTTGGCCGCGTCGGCGGCGGTTTTCGCCGCGGCCTCTGCTTCTCGGGCGGCCTTCTCAGCCGCATCATACGCTTGCTGCAACGGCGCTGCCGCGGCCTTGGCCTCGGCAAGCGCCTGATCCAAAGGGGGCTTGGCGTTGGTCGCTTCGGTCAAGGCCTTGATGGCCTCGGGCAGGTTGGCCTCGGCCTGCTTCAGCTCGGCGGCGCCTTGCTCGCCCGCAAGGTTCTTCGTCTCGGTCGCAAGCTGCCGCTTGGCGTTGGCCGTACGACTGGCATCGGCGAACTCCTTATCCGCTTTCTGCATGGCGGCCCGCAACGGCGCCACAGCGGCCTCTGCCTCCTGGGCCGCCTTCTCCGCCGCCTCATAAGCTGCCCTTGCCGCCGCCTCCGCATCGTTTGCGGCCCCCGGGGCGGACGGGCCAGGCTGCTCTGCGGCGTGTATCAACAAAGTGGCGGCGACCGCAAGTGGAAGTAACGATACGATAATCTTCAGTTTCATGGAAAATCCCCTGGAGGAGGAATCGGGCCGACAGACCTTGTTCAACAGGAAGTCCCGCGTCCCAGAAAGTATGGCCTCGGTCGTTGTGGATCCCGGTAGCTCGACACCATCATCCGAATCGATCGAGTCGTCTTGGCATGGTCCTTCTCCCAGACCTTGCCGGGCATGTGTCGTTGATTAGCGCGGGGCGTTTTACCTCATGGAATGGAGGTCAGCGTCCTCGCGACAATTATTCTTAAGGGCAGGCAATGGCGTCGTCCCCTAGTGGTTTCGACGCCCAATCGTACCAGAGGCGTGTCGTTCGGAGTGCTGTTAGCTTGAAGGATATCAACCAGCTAGCCTAATCGCCAAAATCTGTTCTTGCAACACCCCAATCGGGTGTACTGGCGTAGTACTGCTCGATTCCAGAATTGCGGGGAGTCACCGCTGCGCATAACTTTCAGCGATCAAAATGGTTGTGGTGACTCAAGATAAGGTAGCTAAGGCTTTTCAAGCCCCACGGCAACTGGGTTCCAATAACATTTTTCGCAATGGTTCATCCGCAGCGTCCCTGGGGGCCCGGAAGAGACGGCGCAGGCGCGGCATTTCCAGAAAGAGCGTGGCGCACGCGGTTAGACCGTCGAGGAACGGCCGGTTGGGACCAAGGAAACTGCCCCGGCGTTCCGCCCTTCCGATCCCGAGTGATCGTCGAGCGGAAAAAATCATGGATTTGCCATCCACGGCTTGTCGAAACCGACGCCCGCTCGAATAATTCAATTTCCCAGCTCATTCGGGAAGCACGAAAAGAGTGGCCTCGAGCGAGAAAGGAACGTTCCATGCTGAGCTCGAAGATGCAAGAGGCTTTGAATAGCCAGATCAACGCCGAATACTACTCTTCGTATCTGTATCTTGCGATGGCGGCTTACTGCGAACGGGTCGACTTGAAGGGCTTCAGCCACTGGTTCCGGATTCAATCGCAGGAGGAGATGATCCACGTGATGAAGTTTTTCGACTACGTCCTGGATCGAGGGGGCGAGGTTACGCTCACGGCGATTGAAGCCCCGCCGACGACGTGGCCCTCGGCGCTTGGCGTGTTCGAGGCCGCGCTAGCCCACGAAAGACATATTACGAGCCGCATCGGCAAATTGGTCGAGCTGGCCAACGCGGAGGGCGACCACCCGACCCATGCCTTGCTCCAGTGGTTTGTCAACGAGCAAGTCGAGGAAGAGGCCTCGGTCGATACGATCGTGAAGCAATTGAAGATGGCGGGCGACGTTCCCGTGGCTTTGCTGATGATCGATCGGGAGCTCGGACAACGCACGCTGACGCCCGCCACCGACGCAAGCTGATGGCGGCGCTTCCGATTGTCGGGACTTGCGGCCGCCTCATGCGAACCAGTGGGTGCCGACCGGTGCGGGAGCGAGGCGTTTAGAACCGCAGTCGGTGAGGGATGAAGTTTTTGAATCGGTCGAGCAGCCCGGAGGATCGCTCGGCGTCCTGGGGCGAACGCGGGGGCGAGGCTTCCGCGCGGGTCATCGGCGGTTGTTGGGCGTAGGGGACGTACTCGACCAGGAATCGAGGCCAATAGCCTTCGAGCAATTGGATGCAATCGCTGATGCGGCCGTTTTGAAGCTGGACGTCGCCAGGCGTGAGCAACCGCAGCAACTCCTTGTGTTCGCGGCGGTCGAAGGCAAGTTCGCACAGTTGCAACTCGTCGACCCAGACCTCGCCCGCCCCGAGCAATTCCAGGCGGACCCGCACCGCGCTCAACCCCTCGAGCGGCAAATCGTTGGCTTCGATGACGAATTGAGTCCACTGGGCGGGAATGGGTCGCACGGCTTCCTGACCCTGGGCCTCCCGGCCAAACTGATGGAAACGATAGTACGTCGGTCCGGTGGTCCGGCCCTCGATTGCGACCCGGAACGGGGGTTGCTGCCCTTGCTCGGCGGTGCGGAGCCAGACCGAGATGGCGAGTCGCCCGGTGCGGGGCGGGGCGAAGGCATGGCTTACCAAGCCACCCGCCGCGCCCGCGCTGGAAAGATGCACGCTCTGGGGCCCGCCGCGTTGCACCGTCCTGTCTAGCCGGATCGAAAAGCCAGAGGGGGCCAAGGGGATCCAGCCGGGAATTTGGCCTTGAGGGCCCGGCGCCAGGTCGAAGCTGGGATTTTCGAGGGCCTCCAGCAGTGGCGGGCTGCGGAGGGCCGCAGCGCGCGAGCCAAGCTCGCTCAAACGGTTTTCGAGTACCGCACGCACCTCGCTTGGCCAAGCTACTCGCGGTTTGAACAGGCGGACATCGGGAGCGGAGAAGGACGCGGCGGCGACGTCGTAAGGGCCGAGCTCGATGGCCCAATAGGCCCCGTCGGCGTCGCGCCGCAGCAGTCCCGGCGACTTGGCCCCAGGAAGCCCTTCCATGCGAAAACCCGCCGGCCCCTCGACCCGCACCTGGGCCGACACCGGAAATGGGGCATCGTTCACGGCGTAGGCGTAGGTCCGGTTGTTCCATGTGCCGCAACGCACGGTCACCGGTTGAGTTGTGGGCGCATCGCTCTGCTCGGCGAGTCCTTCCATCCTGATTGGCGGAAGCTGCCGGTAGACGGCGATCAGGTCGCGGATCGCCTCCTCCTGGCCCATCGACAACAGCCAGCCGCCGTCGAACATCTCCTGGACATCCAGGGTGGCGAGGGCGTGGACGAAGCGGCGGCGGTTCTGAGCGGCGGAAGGCGCTGGCTGCGATGCGAGCCAGGTGTAGCACGGCTTAAACGGGCATTTGTCGTCGAACGAGGGAATGCGGACCTCGCCCGGCGGATGGAAAAACAGGCTTGCGGGGCGACTGAACGCTTGAAAAAAGCGGTCTATGTCGGGCATCTGCTGGATTTCCAAGTCGATGGCCCGGCGGGCCAGCGGCCACCCCACTCCGATTCGTTCCGGACGCACCAAGACCACATTCCCTTCGGCAGCCAAGAGCCGTCTGTCGATCCCCAGGCGAAGCAGGGCGTCGGTTATCGTGCTACGTTGCGGCAAGGCAGGCTCGAGGTCGCGACGGACCTCGGGATTGGCGAATAGATCGGTGGCGGCCAGATAGAGCGGAAGGTCCTTGCGCACGGCGGTCAATTCGGCGCGGACGCGGGCGTAGAAACGGCTCAGTTGAGCGGCCCGCCATTCCAGCCATGTCTTGCGGGCCTCGCCGTTGAGGAATCGGGCCCGCTGGTAGTAACGCCGCGCCCCCTGCCCCGGTACTTTCACTTGGGTCTCCCGTTCGAATCGCTCGATCGTCGCGTCGTCCATGCCCCAAGCGGGCCCGAGCAAGTGGGCGTAGCCCTGCGAGGACAGTTGGATCGCCAGGCCGGCGAAGGACGGATGGTGGGCATAAGTGGTCACCAGCTCGCGGACCACGGCGAGCATCGCCTCTTGCACGCGCGGATGGAGGACATTGTAGTAGGGCGACCGTCCACGCTGGCTGGGATAGGTCTCCTGCCACGTGGCGCCGTCCGCACCTACCCACAGCATTCCCACCGCCTCTTCTCCCCCACGTCGAAGCACGGCTTCCAGCTCTGGCAGGGGCGAGGCGAATTCTACCGTAGGGATGAGGGCCAACTTCTCGCGATCGAAGAGGCGAAGCAGCATTTCCAACACGTCCTTGCGCGCGGGATCATGTCCGTTGGGGAGAAAAGCGCCGGTGTCGTAGCGGGGAGTCGGTTCGAGGACCGAACTGGGGTAAATCGTGCTCCCGTCGGCGAAGACCGTCAGCATCAACCCGCCGTACCCCACGTACTGCAAGTATTCGACCAGTCGCGACCCGCCTTCATAAAACGTGACCCAGTCGTCCACGCTCAAATCCCGCGAGGCGCCCGTGGCCTCGCTGGCCGAGAAGTTTTCGGGAAACAGGGGGCGATCCATGTACCCAGCGATAAGACGCGAAGGCCGCTCCTTGTCCGCCGCCGCGCGTGGCAAACGCTGCCAACCCGCCAACACGCGAATTTTCCCATAAACGGCCGGCTGGTTCTCGCGGAGATTGGTGATCAACACGATGGGCGTCTCCGTTCGCGGCCAAAAAACAAGCCGATGCCGGAGCCACTGGGGCGAGGAACTCCACGGCACGATTTCCTCGGCCTGATCGATCCCCGAGTCCAGCCCGACCGGGATCACCGCTCCCGCCGCGTTCGCCTCGATGATGCTGATGCCAAGCGTTTGGGAGACGTCGCTGGGATATTCGATTTCGAGCACGTGGGGCTCACCGGGGCGCAAAGGCCTCGGGAGGGGATAAGCCTCCCAACTCACGTCTGGCGATTGGGAGTTGGGAGCCAACTGCGCGACGGGGCCTAGCGGGTGATTCCACGTGCGGACCATCCCGTTTCCTAGCGGTCCCTTAGGAATCTTCGGCCACCGCGGAAGCTGGGGCAGACTGGGGAATTTCGCCCACCACTTGGGATTAGCCGGGTCAATCTCCTGAACCACGCTGAGGCGAGCCTCCGTCGCCTCCGGCCCCTTGTTCCTTCCCCCCAGGACCAGCAGTTGAATTGTCCGTTCGGCAAGCGGCGGTCTTAGCGTTAGCGGCGAGCGAACTGCTTGGGGCCACTGGATTTTCGCTGGCGCGGCGACGGTTGCCACCAGGTCATACGCCCCTTCCGGCACATGGAGAGGCACCTCAATCGCCAGCGGCGCGGCTTGGCCCGCCGTGAACGCTATCTCCTCGCTCGCACGGACCTCTTGGTTTGTCCGCGCCGAGCAAAGTTGAATCTTCAGGCGAAGCTTCGTTCCGGGTTCCACCGGCAGGAGATTGGGCTCCAATTCGAATTTCAAGGTTTCCCCGGATGCGAAGACCAACGATCGATTAGCCAGACGCACGCGGAGTTCGTCGCCCGGTACCCGCCGCACGACCAGCCGGCTGCCCTGGTTATCCAATTCCGCGCTGTAGGATCCGTGAAGCACGTCGGCCAAGCGGACCTCGATCCCTCCTGACCGCCGCGGCTCATCGACCCCCTGGAGATCGATCACTAGTTTCGCGTCCCGGGGAGCCGTGACCGACAAATCCACGGCGTCGTAGGTTCGCGGGCTGCGTTGGCGAATGGCGAGAAAGCGTTCGTCGCGTTGGGGCAAAGATCGACCCGCCCCGGCTGCGCTGCCAGTGGTCCCCGCGTCCGATCGTCCGCTGGCCAGCCACATCGAGCCGACTTCGTCGGCCTCGATCCCTAGCGCGGTCGGGTCGGAGATCGTTCCTTCGGTGATCCCGATTTGTCCTTGCCAGATACGCTCCGGCCCGCCACCCCAGGCGATTCGCAATCGGACGTTGTCCGCAGCCTGTGCGTTGACCGTCGCCACCAACGCACACAGCCAGCCCGCCGTTAACAAACGCCAACGGCTCGGACGGGATCGGCACCCTGGGGGGCTGCCTCCCCACGATGCTACGGGTGGCGGACATCCTTGTCCGAACATCGTTCCACGTATCGCCGCAACGACCGGAGGGCTTTAAAGTTTCGAGTATCGTAGGGCGAGAATTATAGCCGCAATGATGCCCGGAAAACCACACCGGATTCGGCCAAATCCGCGGGGCGGTGGAGCCGATGGCAAGATCAAGGCGATTTCGCAGACTTCGCAAACTTACAATCCTCGGTAGGCTGCCTAGCCTCGCCAGGCCGCCAGGCCTCTCGCCTCAAACTCGAAAAACCGGCCTTGTACCCCAGGACAAATTTGGATACAAGCCTGCGGTCTGCCGCTTTGTTGGCGTGGGCCAGCCCCACCTTTTTATAGCCTTATCTGTTGGGTAAGACTCCCATGGGCCTGCGATTTGCGATTCTCGCCACTGTGGTCGCGATGATTCCCAACTCGGTCGTCGCGCAACAAGCCTTTCCCTACAAGGCGTACATTGCAGCCAACGATACCTACGTTCGGAGCGGACCAGGTGAAAACTTCTACCCGACTGCAAAACTCCCTGCCGGGACAGAGATTGAGGTCTATCGGCACGATCCTGGAGGCTGGTACGCCATTCGCCCACCAGAGGGAAGCTTCAGTTGGATTGGCCGCCGTTACGTGAAACATCTGGGCGATGGTGTGGCGGAGGTCACGGGAGAGAGGGTTGCGGTTCGGGTAGGAACGGAACTTAGCGACCGCCGGGACGTGGTCCAAGTCCGTGTCACCCGGGGCGAACTCTTGGAGTTGCTTCCCCATCAGCCAAAGTCATCAAATTCATCGGACTCAGTTTGGGTCAAGATTGCCCCCCCCTCTGGTGAGTTTCGCTGGGTGCATGGAAGCGACGTGGATCTCTCACCGCCCGCAGCCGCAAACTTGAAGCTCACGAACAATGCTGCGACAACTTCCGAGCCGAGCAAGTCGGTGGGACGAACCGAGTCGAGCAGCGGAGCGAAACCCGGTTGGAGTCCAGCGCCCAATGCGGAGCCGGGGAATTCGTCCACGGCTTCGAGTGCCATTACTTCCTCCGAGGCAAATCCGCCGCAAGGCAAAAGTTCACCCCCGCCGCGCGACCTCCAGAAGGAATTGGACGAGATCAATTCGGAATTATCCTTGATGTTGGCTCACGATCCCACCCTGTGGGAATGCGAGCCACTGGAGCGTCGGGCTCGAGCGATTCTCGAGCAGGCGCAGACCGCGGTGGATCGCGCCCACGCCCGGATGCTCGTTCAGCGCATCGCTCAAGCCGCAGACGTGAAACGCCGCGCGCTGGCTGCGAGCGCGGAGGGACAGATTGGGGTTGGCCGCCTCGCCGCGCCGAACGCAACTCGTCGAGACGTGGGCAGCCAATCACCGCCAATCGACACGGAGCGTTTTGACGGCGTAGGACGTCTGACTCGCGTCCAATCGGCCAGATTCGGAGCGCCGCGATTCGCGCTGCTCGATGAGCACGGGAATGTCAGGGCCTACGTCAGCCCCGCCCCAGGCGTGAACGTCCAATCGTACTTGGGTCGCCAAGTAGGAATCAACGGCGTTCGGCAATACCTGCCCGAGCAACACGCAGAGCACCTCACCGCCAAACACGTCACCCCGCTCGATGCTCAGCTCCGCTAAGAATGGGACTCGGCTCCAGAATGGCCGCTCCTCCCGGTTCGATCATTTCGCGGTTTTCTGAGGGCTGAGGTTCGAGGTCGTTCGCGTTTCAGGCGATGGGGGAGGGCTCGGTAGCGGCTGGTTGGAATTGGCTGGATCGACCGCCGGGGTCTGGGCCAACAATTCCTCAGTGAATCGGGTTTGGTAGTGTAGGCTGCTGGCCTTACCGCGAAATCCCACCACGCGCTTGTCGGTGTCCATTTGCTGGCCCACCACGCGACCCTGCTCGATGTCGAAGCGGACAGTGCCGGAGGAGTCGCGCTGCATGAGTTGGGCCTCGATCGCCGGATCGTCGACCGGCGTGAGGATCTGCGTCGCTACCCGAACCGTGGCCACCGAGTTCTTTACCTCTTCCAGTGTGAAGGACTGCCGGGACTTGATGATCTTGACCCGGCCGCCCTCCAACGGGATTTCAATATCGCAGGGGAAAGACCAGGTGTCGCCAATGGCGACGGGCGACTCGGGCAGGGGGATGGTGATCATGCCGTCGTGTGGCACGTTGGCCGTGGCCGCCAACTGCTCGCGTCGAAGCACCTTTCCCAGGGGATCGATCGTCGTCCTGGAGATAGGGACCCCGATCGATTTGGCTACATGTTCGAACCCTGCCGGCGGCGTCTTATCGGTTTGACTATTGTAGCGGACTTCCATCCGGCCGCTGAGCTTCTGCCACATGTCGACGTTCTCGACGGACTGTTCAAAAGTAGCGGAGCCATCGGCTGCGACGTCCTTGATCTTCCAGACTTTGACTGAACTGCTCACCGTTTCCGTCGTTTGGCTGGTTCCGGCGACCGAAGCATCCACCCTAGCCCGGTGAACCACTTTCCAGCGGATCGTTTCACCGGGGCGAAAACGATAGCGAAGCGTGTATTTGGTATCGGGTTTGCTTTCGCTTTTCGTGTCCGGCGAGTCCGCGACTACGGCGGCGGCCAGGACCGCCATCCCCACGAAAACAACCGCCCCGTTCGAAAAACCCCTCGCCATACGCGACTCCTTTCCTCTGTCTTTGCCTAAGGGGGAGATAGCTTAGGCCGTCCAACTCAGGCGTCGGTTGCGCTCAGGCGGTCTTCAGTTGCGGCCAGCGTCCCCTCAACTAGCCCCGCGCGGGAACCTGCCCCCCCCAGCCGAGTTTTTCCCTCAACGTTCGGTAATAACTGTGCTTTGGGGCGGCGACCAGCTTGAAGCGGACCCCGGCCTTCTCCACGCGAACGCGATCCCCAAGTTCAAGCCTGCACAGGGCCCGACCATCGACCACCGCCGCCGTGCCCGGCTCGCCCCTCGACAGGACCAACTCGTAAATCCGCTCAGCCGAGTCGACGACCGGACGGTTGGTAAGCGTGTGCGGACTCATTGGGCAGATTACGATGGCCTGCAAATCCTTACGGAGAATCGGTCCTCCTGCCGAAAGGCTATGCGCCGTCGATCCCACAGGGGTGCTCAAAATCACGCCGTCGCCACTATAAGTGGTCACCCATTCTGAGTCAATGTAAAGATCGATGTCCACCATCGTCAGGGCAGGACCGGTTTGAATGCTGACTTCATTCAGGGCAAGTTCCTCGGCGAGCAACGTCCCGTTCCGATACACGCGACAACGGAACATGAGGTGCTCGATCACCCGGTTTTCGAGCCCCTCAGCGGCAATTTGGCCCAGAATCTCTGGGAGTTCGTCCGGCGAAAGATCGGCCAGAAAGCCCAATCGCCCCAAATTAACGGCAAGGACCGGTAATTGGTTTTCTCCCATTTGATGGGCTGCGCGTAGAATCGAGCCATCGCCCCCGAGTACAATGGCGAGGTCGGCGTCGAGGTCGCCTAGGTTCGTTTCGCCGCTGAAGTCGGCCGCGACGATTTCCGCATATTGCTCGACCAGCGGCCGAAGCCGTTCAGCTTCCTGCACGACCCCTGGTCGTTTGCCGAATCCAAGAAACAGCACTCGCAGTGAGCGTCCCATGAAAAGGTTCTCAAAAGCGAAAGGCTATATAAAAAGCGTTGAACCGATTTCTGAAACGGCGAACGGTCGCGCCGCGGGATCACGCAAGTCGCAGGCCGATCTGGTGAGCACTATGATACGCTTCGATTGAGTTGGACAAAATGGGGCGTGAGATGAACGGGGATTCCAAACAAGCCCTTGCAGGACTCATTCTGCTGCTCGCCACTCTTG
>CALFBP010000056.1 GCA_937951625.1 uncultured Thermoguttaceae bacterium | reverse complement strand
CCCATCGCGATTGGTCTTCACCCCGCGGAGCTGGATTTGAATCCAGTGGTTTCCGCCGGGCGACTCGTTGCGGAGGATGGTGGGCGTGCTCCGCGAGTTGAGCACCACGACATCGATGCGGCCATCGTTGTCCAAGTCGTCCAACGCGATGCCACGGCTGACTTTTCGCACCGACAAGCCGTCCCCGCAGAGGTTCGAAACATCGGCGAATTGGCCGTTGCCTAGGTTGCGTAAGAGGACGTTTCGGGCCTCATACGTCGTCGAATCATCCAGGAGCGGGGCCGTTTCGTCGATGTGCCCGCAGGCGATGAACAGGTCGCGGTGCCCGTCGTTATCAAAATCCGCGAAGCCCACGCCCCAGCGGACTTGATTGGCGTTGGCGGCGCCAATGCCCGTCGCCGCCGAGACATCCGTGAAGAACCCGCCCCCTTGATTGCGGTAAACGGCTGTGGGTTCGCGCTGGTAACTGGTGACGACCAGATCGAGCCAGCCGTCATGGTCGTAGTCGGCGGCGTCGGCGCCCATGCTGCCGTGGGCCAGCCCCACCGGATCGAACGCCACGCCAGCCGTCAAGGCCACTTCGGAAAACTTCCCTCCGCCCTCATTGTGGAAGAGAAAGTTCTGCATTTCATCATTAGCTACGAAGACGTCGGTTCGGCCATCGTTGTCGTAATCGAGGCAAATCATTCCCATGCCGGTGCCGGCATGGGCGGCGATGCCTGAAAGCTGGCTCACATTCTCCATCGTTCCGTCGCCGCGATTACGGAACAGATCGGCGGGCTCGCCGGAATAATCGAGGGGGCCGGGAGCAACGGGCACGCCGCGAACGTAGCGGAGTTGGTGCATGTCGAACGAAAAGCGGACGTAATTCGAGGCGAACAGGTCGAGATGCCCGTCTCCATCCATGTCGAGAAAGGAGACGCCCCCACCTACCTTGTGCCCGCGGCCTACCCCCACCCGATCGGTCACGTCCTCGAAGGTCCCGTCGCCGCGGTTGCGGAAAAGCACGTTGGGGCCGAAGTTGCTTACGTAAAGGTCTGGGTTGCCGTCGTTGTCGTAATCGCCGACCGCAACTCCCAAGCCATAGCTCGGGTCTCCAACGCCCGCCTGTTCCGTCACATCCACGAAGCGGAAGCCGCCCAAGTTTCGATACAGGGCGTCCCTCGGCGGCGGATTCGTCGGTTGCATTCCGGGGAGCGGGGCGCCGTTGACGAAATAAATGTCGATCAGACCATCGCCGTCGTAATCCAAGGTGGCCAAGCCTGCCGTCATCGCTTCCATGATGTAGTAGCGCCCACTGCCCCCGTGCGTGTGCTGAAAGGCCACGCCCGTGGCCTTCGTCACATCGCGAAGCTGGATCGGAGTCTCCGCCCACACAGCGAGACCGCTCACCAGCCAAGCCAGCACAAGCAGCGTCAAGGGAGGGAGATTGTTGGGGAACCAACGTCGCCGCGACTCCCCGACCCCCGATTTCCCCGGGGTGCGGCCCCCGGAGAAGGTCCCAAAACGCCCGCGGTGGATTCCACCCTCGAACCTTTCACTTTTTGAACTCGTGCAAGATCTCATGGTACTGCAAATTTCCAGGATCGAGTTCCACAGCCTTTTCCAGGGCCTTGACGGCGGCTTGCACATCGCCGTGCCGCTGGCAGGCTCTAGCCAGCAACCAGTAATGCTCGGCGGTGGGGCTCAGTTCAGTTGCCTGGCGGGCTAAGGCCACGGCCTGGTCGATCTTGCGATCTGCCTTCAGATGAAGCTCCGCCAGCAGCGCACGGCTCTCCGCAGATTGGGCGTCGCGACGGCAGGCCTCTTCTAGCACCGCCTGGGCCTTGTCCCATTGGTTCTCCTCGAGGTAAAGACGGGCAAGCTGCAAACCATAGCTGGCGTCGGCGGGAACGATTCGTACTAGCTGCTCAAGAACGGAGATCAACTCTTTCTTCTTTGCGTGGCGGGAATAAAGGTCCGCCAGGGCTTTGCGGCTGTCGACATGCGTCGGTGTGACGAAGGCCGCGCGCCGCCAATGCCGTTCGGCCTCCAACAGTCGCCCCTGACCGTGATAGATTCGTCCCACGTGGGTACAGATGTTGGAGAGCGTATCGCACTGGGCGGCCAGGTCCTCGTATCGGCCTCGGTGGCTGCGAATCTTTTGTCGATGCTTGCTGCGGAGTTCCTCGAACTTCTTTTGAAAACCTTGCGATTCCTCGTGCTGCCCGAGCCGCGCGCATGCCTTGGCAAGACCCAAGTAAGGAAAATCGTCCCCCGGCTCGAGCTTGACCGCCGCTAGATAGGCCTGTTTGGCCTCTTGGAAGGCATTGTCTTGAAGATACGCCGCGCCAAGCAAGGAAAAACTACGCGGGGAGTTGGGATACAACACGACGTGGGCTTCCAGGAGTTTGATCGCCTCCTTGATCTGCCCCTGATCGACCAAGGCCTTGGCCAAGTCGAATTGCACGTCGAACGAGCGGACGTCGATCGCCAGGGCCTTGCGCAAAAGCCTGAGTTGTTCCTGCGGCTCATTCTTGATCTGAGCCACGGAAGCCAAGCCTCGATAAGCTCGCGTATCGTTCGGATTCGCTTGAATCGCCTGTTCCCAACACTTGGCGGCTTCGGACGATCGGCCGAAAAGGAGATGGACCCGGGCCATGAGGTCCAAGGCCTCCGAGTGGTTTGGAAAGTCTTCCAGCAGGCGGGAAACCACCTGTTGCATTTCTTCGGCGGCGGCCTGGGGCGTGGCCGGCGGCTCCGCCTGAACCTCGGCCAGCGAACCGGTCGTTGCCGCCTCTGCCTTCTCGCGCGACGAGGTTTTCGGCCCGGAGTCTGCTGGCGGAGTTTTTTCCTGAGAAACTCCGGCTGGCTGGGAAGCTTCCCCTGCGGCGATTTCTTTTGGCAAGTCCGGAAGAGCCGGCAAGTCGCTAGCCGACGGCGGAACCGGCGTCTCGCCGCGATCGAGCGGTGTTTGTCTGTCGGCCTGAGGCGGCGTTTCCAAAAGCGCCAACCGCCACCATTGCCATCCCGCGGCTATCACGAGGACGACCAGCGCGACCAACGACAACAGCCCGGCCACCGCGAGCCAACTTAGCTTTTTCCCCGCGCGAGCTGTTTGCTTCGGTTGAGCATCGCCCCGATGAGACGGCACGTCCATTTTGGAAACTGCGAGCAAAAATTGGCTTCTGGAGGAGATTTCAGGCTTTTGAGGCGGATTTCATGACGCCTGGAAAATGTGACCGATTGCTCGGGTTGAAGGCCTCAACTGTTAGCCATTCTATTCACTTGGCGGCGATTCTGTCCATTGTCCAGCCCACGGCGGATCCCCACTTTTTCGCGCCAGTGGAAAAAACTGGTGGTCCCTTGCCGGTCGTTTTTGTGCATGGTTGAGAGTTCACAACAACACTTCAACCACGACACGCGGCCCGCGGTTGAAATCCCGGGCCCAGCAGGATAAAAAAAACACGATCACTCGCGTTGCCGAGGCCGTGTTCATGAAGTCGAGGGAGGATGCCATGTCCCGTTCGCCCGCCCGCCGAGCCGGCGGCCCGTCCGCCAATCGTCGCCAGTTCCTCAAACTCTCTTCCGCCTGGGGCTTGGGGTTTTCCTCGCCGTGGGTCGTGCCTTGCTCGGTATTGGGAAACGCCGCGCCGAGCAACCGGATTCACGTGGCCGTGATCGGCAACGGCAA
This sequence comes from uncultured Thermoguttaceae bacterium, assembly GCA_937951625.1. GTDB lineage: Bacteria > Planctomycetota > Planctomycetia > Pirellulales > Thermoguttaceae > CALFBP01. Next base: position 41,700 of record CALFBP010000056.1, on the reverse strand, counting down.
TCAAAGCACGATCGACCTGCCCGCCTTCCTGGAGCAGCCCGATGTCCAAGTGCTCGCGGTCTGCGACGTCAATACGGCCAGCCACGGGTACAAGACGCCGGATCAGTTCCTGGGGCGCAAACCGGTGCAAGCGCAGGTAAACGCCTACTACGCCAAGCGCGCCGGGACGGGCGAATACAAGGGCTGCGACGCCTACAACGATTTCCGCGAGGTGCTCGCGCGGCGGGACATCGACGTGGTCGTGCTGGTGGTCCCGGACCATTGGCACGCCCCCATGACTGTGCTTGCGGCCGAGGCCGGCAAGGACATCTACTGCGAGAAGCCGCTGTCGCTGACCGTCGAGCAGGGCCGGGCCATGGTGAACGCCGTGCGCAAACACCAGCGGATCTTTCAGACGGGAAGCCAATTCCGCTCCAGCCCGGCCAACCGCCACGGCTGCGAGTTGGTGCTTAACGGCCGGATCGGGAAGCTCCAGCGCATCCTGACCTTCATCGCCGAGCAGAACGCCGTCGATCCCGGCCCCGGCTGGAAACCCGAGCCCGTTCCTGAAGGCTTCGATTACGATCTCTGGCTTGGGCCGGCCCCGGAGGCGCCGTATCACTCGGGCAGGTGTCTGTATCGTTTCCGTTTCATTCTGGATTATTCCGGCGGCCAGACCACGAACTTCGGCTGCCACAGCAACGACATCGCTCAGTGGGGCACGGGCAACAGCCATACCGTGCCGATCGAGTATGAGGACATGGGCTCCGTGTGGCCTGCGCCAGGCGGGCTTTACAACACCGCCACCAAGGTGGCCTTTCGTGCCCGGTATGCCGATGGGCTGGAGTTGATCTGCCAGACGGCCCCGCCGTTTTTCGGCTGCCGCTTCGAGGGGACTGAGGGTTGGGTGCAATTCGACTTCAAGGGGTTGCACACCCAGCCCGAGTCGCTGAAAAACTCGGTCATTGGTCCCAATGAAATTCGCCTCCCCGTCAGCAATCCGGCCCGGCAGCAAGACTCGATGAAGTTCTACATCCCCGACCACGTGAGGAACTTCTTGGACGCCGTGAAGGCCCGAAAAGATCCCATCGAGCCGGTCGAAATCGGCCACCGCACGGCCACGCTTTGCCACTTGGGCAACATCGCCATGCTCTTGAAACGCAAGATTCGCTTCGATCCAGAGAAGGAGCAAATTGTTGGCGATGACGAGGCCAACCGGATGCTCCGCCGGCCCATGCGCCCGCCTTGGCGAATCTGACGCAGGTGGACCTCAACCAGCTTGGATAGCGCCGCTCGGCCAACTTGGGGCCGAGTAGGCCGGGCTTGCCTATTTGCGTTGGTCCTTGATTTCCACGAGAGTCTCGTGGATGCGGAAGAAAAGGATCAGCATTTCGCACCAGACGCGGACGAAAATCGGTCCCAGGAGAATGATCAGCACGGCGGAAACCAGTTCCGTGATGCTGTTCAATCGAAGTGCCAAGATCAAGTTTCCCAAGCCCAGGAGAAAGCAGGCGACCACGCCGACCCAAAACAGGACCTTGATCAACACCGGCGTGAGCATGGTGCGAAAGGCGAGGAAGTCGGCCAGCGGTGAGCTTTGAACGAGCGATGCGGCGATTGGGGGCATCGGCGCGGCCGACGCCCGAGGCGCCATGTCGGGCATCGGCCCGCGTCCGGCCGGGGTGACCAATTCGGGCACGCTTTCCCAGGGCGCCCAATTCGCCATGCCCGGCCGCCACACCAGGGCGTCGGCTGGTAACTGCCCCTTCGCGATCATCGCTCGAACCTGCTCGAGCGTATAAGGACCTCGCTGCTCCCCCTTCACTGCAACGCGCCAGTCAGACGCTTGGCCCATTCCCCCGTGACTCATTGGCGTGTCCTCCCGTTTTCGCTCAGCCCCCTCGCTTGGCGGACATTCAGCTATCATACTTTACGGTCACACCGGACTTCAATCGGGTGGGTGCCACTGCTAGCGTGGGTGTGACTGCTGGGCAAGCCTGTTCATTCTATGAAAGGGCGGCTCTCCTAATGCTATGAGGAAGAAAGAACGGCTCGACAATCTCGAAAGACAAGACCATGACCACCCGAAATCGCACCCGACTTCGCTAAAAAAACCTCTAAGAACAATAGGGAAAACGCCAGGCCGACGTTTCCGCGGTCGGGGTACGCAAAGAAATCCACCAGCAGGCCTCTTGACATCGAGTGCCCCTTCATAGGGATGGCACCCGTGAAAAAAAAGATTTTTTGCAACGCGAGGCGACAGAAATCGAGCGTCTGCGCGCTCTCAGGTTGACACCTCCAACACCAGCCAACATAACGAAGGTAGTGGACTCGGCAGCGGCGCTTGAGCTTAGGGTTGCGAGCGACTTGGTTGCCGGGTCGACGGGAAGCGTGGGATGACGCCCTCACAGCGGACAGACAAAACGGCCCAGGCGGAACGCACCTCGCCGCCGGTCGATCGTAAGCGGCGGGGGCTGTTGCGCGCCATGTTCGACTCGGCGATGGGATTGGGTTTCAGTGCCTTGGGTGTGGCCAGTGGCCTTTGGGCTGCCGCCACCGCCCGATTCATGATGCCCAACGCCACCGCCGAGCCACCCAGCCGGTTCAAGGTCGGCCACCCTGCGGAGTACCCGGCGAACACCGTGCGAACGACGTTCAAGGAGCGGTACGGCATTTGGGTGGTGCATGGATCGTATCGTGGCCAGAGCCAGATTTTTGCCCTGCGGACCGTGTGTACCCATCTCGGCTGCATCACGCTTTGGCAAGCCAGCGAGCGGCGATTCAAGTGCCCGTGTCACGGAAGCGGTTTTTCGGCCGAGGGGATCAACCTCGAGGGGCCAGCTCCTCGCCCCTTGGAACGCTGCGCGATCCGCATCGCCGACGATGGCCAATTGGAAGTCGATACCAGCAAGACCTTTCGCGAGGAACTAGGCCAATGGACCGACCCCGCCTGCTACGTGCCCGGCTGACCGGCAAGCCACGCTTGGAAAAAAGGCGGAATGCCGCCAGCGGTCCACTCCGCGCGGCCACGGAGGGCGTAAGATCCGTGGTAGCCGCCCCGCCGTGGCAGCGGCGCCACAATTGCTTCCCGCTGGGAAGTTCAGCTTTCACCCCTCAAACAGCCGTTCGTTTTGTGACAACGCATGTCATTCGGTGATAAGGTCCGCCAGTCGCAATTGTGGAAGAGCATCTTCCGGCATCCCGCCCCGGTCGACCGGCGGAACCGCGTGCTGGTGATCCTCTCGAACCTGATTCTCCATCTCCACCCGGTGGCGATCCAGAAACACGCCGTGCGGCTGCACTATACCTGGTGCATGGGCGGGATTTCGGCCTTTTTGTTTCTGGTCGAGACGATCACCGGCGTGCTGCTGATGTTCTACTACCGGCCGACCGTGCAATGGGCCTACAACGACATGCTGGCCCTGCGCGACGTGGTTTCGTTGGGCGTGCTCCGCGAAATCCACCGTTGGGGCGCCCACGCCATGGTGATCACGGTCTGGTTGCACATGCTGCGTGTGTTTTTGACCGGCAGCTACAAACCACCGCGGGAATTCAACTGGGTCATCGGGGTGGTCCTGTTGGTTTTGACCCTCCTGCTTTCCTTCACGGGGTATCTGCTGCCTTGGGATCAGTTGTCGATCTGGGCGGTGACCGTGGGATCGAACATGGCCAAGGCCGCGCCGATGCTGGGCCATGAAGGACCGGGTCAGCAATTGCTGACCATCGACGGCGTAGACCTCATCACCAGCGGTTCCGACGTCCGCTACGCCCTGTTGGGCGCACGGAGCGTCGGCGAGGAGGCATTGAACCGCTTCTATGTGCTGCATTGCATCGCCTTGCCTTTGCTGGCGACGTTTTTGATGGCCGTGCATTTTTGGCGGGTGCGGAAAGATGGCGGAATCAGCGGGCCGCTGTGAGCGAGTCGGGTCGGACAACCCACGCCAGAATCGAACCGAAACGTAGAAATCACCCTCTCCCAAGTCCTCTGCCTTTCTCAACCATGCTTGTGGATTCGTCGGAGTTTTTGGAAGAAATCGCGGCCACGCTCGTGGGTCTGCACCTCGTGGCGGCGGCGATGAACGGGATCGCAGCTTGGCGCGGGCTGCGGGCGGGGGGTGGTGCGCGTCTTCGGGCCGGGGCCTGGCTGGCCTTCGCGGCCTTGTTCACGCTTTTTGCGATCTGGGCAGGCCAGCACACACCGCCCGGCTTGCCCGACACGATCAAAACGGCGATCGACGCCGCGCTGGGGCCGGTAACGCTGTTTTTCGGCTCGCTGGCCGCCTTGACGGTCCTCTATCTGGGCCGGGAATTTTTTGTGCGTCCTTGGGTGGGCTGGTGCCTGGGCAACGCCGCCATGCTGTTCTTCAACCTCTCGTTGGCCGATCCCCATTTCGCCCAGACCGTGCTCAAGCCCGACAACGTGCCCATCGTGGCCATGATCTTCCTACTGGGCTACTTCCTTTGGTTAGGCACGGCCCAGGCCGTGGAAAACGACCGGCGGCTTCGCCAAGGCCAAGGTCCTCGGGAAAAGGACTTTGCGGAAAAGACCCTGGTGTGGCCGGATTTGGTCTACATCGAACTGATCTGCATGGTGGCGCTTTCGGCCGTGTTGATCGTTTGGGCCTTGGTCGTCCGGGCCCCGCTGGAACAGCCCGCCAACCCTTCCCTGACCCCGAATCCGTCGAAGGCCCCATGGTATTTCGTGGGCTTGCAAGAGATGCTGGTTTTTTTTGATCCGGCGATGGCCGGGGTGGTCTTGCCCACGCTGATCATCCTCGGCCTGGCCTTGATCCCCTTTTTGGACTTCAAGACCGAAGGCTCGGGTTACTACTCGATCGCCGGTCGACGCTTCGGGTACTTGGTGTTCATGTTCGGCTTCCTTCAGTTGTGGATTTTGTTGATCCTGGTGGGGACGTTTTTTCGTGGGCCGAATTGGAGTTTCTTCGGCCTGTACGAGCCTCGCGATCCCCATAGAATGCCACTCTTTCAAAATGTGAACCTGGCGGAGTTGTTTTGGACCAGCCTTTTGGGCCGCGCTGTGCCGCGACCGATGGCCGACGGGGGGCTGGCCCGGTTCACCGCGATCCTCTGGCGGGAAATCGCCGGGATCGCGGTCCTTTTGGTCTATTTTCTCGGCATTCCCCTGGTGCTCGGCCGGACGCTCATGCGCCGCTATTTGGCGAACATGGGCAAGGCGCGTTTCACGGCCATGGTGCTGCTATTGATGATGATGCTCGCCTTGCCCATCAAGATGATCCTCCGTTGGACGTGCCACTTGAGCTACGTGGTAAACATGCCGGAGTACTCCATTTATTTCTAGCGATGGGTCGCCGGCGCCCCGCCGCGAAACGAAAGACCTCATGCGGACCTCGACCGAGCCTTTTTATAACATCCGACGGTTGCACGTGATCTTCGCAGTCGCGTCGCTGGCCATGCTGGCGGCCACGCTCTGGATGCTAGCCGTGGATCACCGCCGAGAGTGGAAGCGCTACCAGCGGATTTTCCGCGAGCAGATCGAACCCGAGGCGAACAAGGCGGTCAGGGCGTTGGAGAGGCCAAGCGATGGGGCGGAGGGCAACATTGGCGCGGAACTCCCGCCCGCTGCGGAACACGCGAGCTCCACGTCGCCTTCAGCGTTCACCCGCTGGATCCTCGGCCTGCCGTTTATCGACGCCTTGGGCAGGCCCTTGGCGATCGAACAGATTTATCTGCCCAATCTCCCCATCGACTACAATTTTTGCCGGGCACCGCGTTTCGACCGCTGCGTCACTTGCCATCAGGGAATCGTCAAGGCTTGGCCGGAGGAAGTCGCTCGGCCTCTGCCGCAGCCCTACCGGCCACACCCGCGGCTGGATTTATTCTGCGGGCCGCGGAGCCCTCATCCATCGAACGAGTTCGGTTGCACGATTTGCCACGATGGGCAAGGCAGTGCGACCGAATTTCGATTCGCCTCGCACACGCCCAACGACCCTCGACAACGGGCCGCATGGCGTCGGCTGCACGGGTGGTTCTGGAACCACGACTGGGATTTTCCCATGCGGCCGAGGCGATTTTTACAGAGCAATTGCCTGAAGTGCCACCACGAGGTAAGCGATCTGGAGCCAAATGCCCGATTTCCCGAACCACCAGCGCCGAAGCTTTTGGCAGGCTACCATTTGGTACGGCAACTGGGGTGCTTTGGGTGCCATGAGGTGAACGGTTGGGACGATTCCGCTCGACGCATCGGCCCGGACCTCCGTTTGGAACCCAATTATCACGAGGCTGCCTTGGGGGTATTGGCCGATCCGCAGCTCGACCCAACTACGCGGCGTCTTGCGGAGCACGTGGCTGCCCGGCCTGATGACCACGCCGCCCGACGGCAACTTGTGGGAATCCTCCGTGGATCTCCGCGGATAAGCGTTTCGTCGCGGGCCTTAATCGGGATTCTAGCGGCGGAGCATTCTCAGCCTGGCACGCTGCGCAAGGTGGGGCCAAGTCTCCGTGACGTGGCCGAGCGGCTCGACAAGCCCACGATGGTCGCCTGGATCAGCAATCCCGAGAGTCTTCGTCCCACGACGCGCATGCCGCGATTGTTCGGGATGCACGAGCACGTGGAGGGGTCGGCCCTGGAAACCGTGCGGCGTTTCGAGTCGGTCGAGACCTTGGCGATGGCCGAATATCTGCTGGCGGCCAGCAGGCCGATCGCGGTGGCGGAGAGGCCCGATACAGAAGTGTCGGTGGAGCGCGGCAAGCGGTGGTTTCAGACACAAGGCTGCCTGGCGTGTCACCGACACTCCGACTTTCCTGAGGCGCAAGCAATACTCGGCCCAGACTTGTCGCGGCTGGGGTCGATGCTCCGGGGACCGAAGGCCATGGCGTGGCTGACCAGTTGGATTCGCGATCCCTCGCGGCACGCGCCGCGGACGTTGATGCCCAGCCCTCTTCTGGAGATGTCGAGTTTTGTGGGCGCTCGGCCGGTGGGGCCAAAGTCGCCAAACGGGGCGTTGCCGGTACAGGCTGCGGATCCGGCGGCCGACATCGCGGCCTACCTGTTGGCGTCGAAGGACGACGGGCCTTCGGTCCTGCCGCCGCTGGTCGAGTCCGACTTGGACGAGCTGGCCATGATGTTTTTGACGAAGACATTTTCGTCGGAAGCAGCGGCGGAATATCTCCAGCAGGGCATTCCGGCGGCGATGGCGGCGGACCTCCCGGCCGACACGGCGGAGTTGCTCGGCCCCATGTCGCCTGAGGAGCGACTTACGAAAAAGCTCCGTTACGTTGGTCGGCGGAGCATCCGCAAGCGCGGCTGCTTTGGGTGTCACGACATCCCGGGCATGGAAGACGCGGTGGCCATCGGACCAGCCTTGTCCGACTGGGGACGTAAACAACCCTCGCAATTGGCCTTCGAACAGGTCGACGTGTTCCTCGATCAGCAACAGAGCAGGATTGCGGAGAAAGAAGAGGACGACGGGTTTTACCGAGAGGCGATCCGAGGGGGGCGGCGCGAGGGTTTCCTCTGGCAGAAGCTCCGCGCCCCGCGAAGCTTCGATTTCCGCAAGGCGTCCGAGAAACCGTACAACGAACACCTCCTGATGGGGCGATTTTCGCTGACCGATGCCCAGCGCGAGGCGATCCTCACATTCGTGCTGGGTTTGGTGGCCGAGTCGCCCGATCCCCCCTATGTTTTCCAACCCACTGGCCCGACCCGAGCAATCGTTCAGGGCCGCAAGGTTCTGGATCAATACGGTTGCGCCCAGTGCCACACCTTGGAGCTACAGCGGTGGACCATCGAATACGACCCGAACCAGTTCCCAGCTCCGCCGCCGATGGCCGAACATGATTTCGTGCTGCCGCAGATCGACGAGCGGCAGCGGACGGCATCGCTGCGCGTGGATCGTCGGGGCCTAGCGCGTGCGGAGTTGGTGGGGATGCCCCAAGTCGACGCGCAGGGGGAGCTGGAGGAAACCGAAGACGACGACGGCAACCCGCAGTACGTTTTCAGCCTTTGGGAGCCTGCGGTCATCGCCGGAAAAGTTTGGCCAGTGGGTGGGGCGGGGGTGCCTGTCTCGCCGAAGCAGATCGTTGCCCAGCGGCCGCCCCGGGGAGGCGACTTCGCCCGGCTGCTGTACCCTGTGGCCTTGGCCGAGGCGAAAGCCGCCGGCGCGACCGCCGTGGGCAGCGAGGCCTGGGGCTGGGTCCCGCCTCCGCTTGTGCATGAAGGCCGCATCGTGCAGCCGGCTTGGCTCTACGGCTACTTGCTCGATCCCAAGGTCATCCGCCCGGCCTCGATGCTCCGCATGCCCAAGTTTACTCTCGCCCCCGACGAGGCCCGAAAACTCGTCGATGCCTTCGCTGCGGCGGCCGGTGTGGAGTTTCCGTACAGCGGATCGAGTCGGGTCGGCAAGACGTATCAGGCATCCGGCGACGTGCCACGGGCCGAACGCCTGGATCGCGCGTGGCGCCTGATCTTGGATCGGACGACGTACTGTGCGAAGTGCCATTTGATCGGCGACTTCAGTCCTGGCGGAGAAGTGTGGACGACGCTGGCGCCGAACCTGCAAGACGTGGCCGCGCGAATCCGGCCCGATTATCTCCGCCGTTGGCTGGCCAGCCCCAAGTCGGTGCTGCCTTATACGGCGATGCCGGTGAACTTTCCGGCGGATCAACAGCTCGGACAGGACATCTACCCTGGCTCCAGCGTTGAGCAACTCGACGCCGTGATGGAATTGCTGTTAAACTACGATGAATACGTGCGAAGTCGCTTCTCGATCCGGCAGATGATCGAGGCGGCGGAAAAGAAACCCTGATCGCCCGGCTTGGGCCGTCCGCGGGCCGAGCATGGCGGATCTCGGGCGGCTGGAATCGCAGGACGATTCGGAAATAGGATTGTGGGGAGTCGTTTCTATGCCTAGTCGGATAGGTCGGCGACGGTTTTTAGAAAGATCGGTAGCAAGTCTGGGCGCCATGGCGGCGGCTTGGGGAGTGCCCGCCGTGCTGCGGGCCTCGGCGGCCTGGGGCGACCTGGTGGGACGTTTTGTTTACGACGGCAAAGCTCCGGAACGCAAGAAACTAAAAGTCGATAAAGACGTGGATTGCTGCGGCAAGTTCGACATCCGCGACGAATCGCTGATGGTGGGCCCGGATGGCGGTCTGGCCAATGTCTTCCTTTATGTGCGGAGCCGCAAGGTGTCGATCTGTCCCGAGCTCGAGGCCTCGCTGCCCAAGCAAGTCAAGCTCGACAATCGCGATTGCATCTTCGTGCCGCATTGCCTGAGCATCTGGTATCCCAAGCAGGAGTTCTACACGGTGAACTCCGACCCGATCGCGCAAAATATCGATTTTCGTCCGCTGGGGGACTTGCCGGCGAACATCATTCTTTCGCCCGCCCCGGGAAAAAACGTGGACGCCACGTGGAAGTTCAACAAGTCGCAACTGGTGCCCGTGCCCATCGCCTGCAATTACCATCCTTGGGAAAGTGCGTTTATCCTCCCGCGGGACAATCCCTACGTAGCGATCTCGGCCGCGGACGGCACATTCCGCATCTCGAAACTGCCGGTGGGCAAGATTGAGTTTCAAGCCTGGCACGAGCGCTCGGGCTATCTCGAGACGCCGCAATGGTTGCGAGGGCGGTTCGAAATGGACATCCGTGCCGGCGTCAACGACCTGGGAACCATCAAGCTGGCTCCCGACCGATTCGAGAGGTGAGCGCGGCCGTGGCTCTCGGAAGTCCCTTCAGGTCTGCCTTGCGCGTCGCGCTGGCTGTGGTGCTCTTGGCGATGGGTTTGGTCGCGGCGTCGGGCTGCGGGCGGACGCCGCCGATCGAGTTCCCTTTGAATCTCGAGGGCCGGGAACCTGCGAGCGTCAGCCCCAAGCAGGCGGCAGCGATCCGGCAGGCATTGACCGAGCTTTTCGGCACGCCCAACGAGCCCCGCGTGCCGGACGGCGTGCCCTTGGACCTCAAGCGGCTTGCCATGGCGGCGGGGGCTGTGGGGGGCGACGCCCAAGGGCGGCAGCGCGGGCTGTACCGGCGGCACTGCGTCACGTGCCACGGGATCGCTGGCGATGGGGCGGGACCCGCCGCCGCCGTGCTCGACCCCTATCCCCGCGACTACCGCCGCGGCATCTTCAAATACACCTCCACACGCTCCGGCGCTAAACCGATCCGCAAGGACCTCCAGCGGACGTTGTACCGCGGCGTGCCGGGCACGGCCATGCCCTCGTTCGCCCACCTCCCCTCCGAGCAAGCCGAGGCCCTGATCGATTACGTGATCTACCTGGCCATCCGTGGGGAAACGGAGCTTTACCTTCTGCAACTGGTGGTCGATGAGCAGTCGTATCTTCCGCCGGACATGGATCGGGTGATGGAAGAAGGCGTCTTGCCCGTGGTCGAGTCTTGGCTTTTGCCGGAGCGGAATCAACAGGAATGGGTGGTAACGCCGCCGCCGCGTCCGGAAGTCGACCGACCGGAGGTCCTCGCCGCCTCGATCGCCAAGGGGCGGGAATTGTACCTGGCCAAGGACTCGCAGTGCGTGAAGTGCCACGGTCCGGAGGGTGACGGCAACGGCGAAGAAAAGGAGTTATACGACGACTGGAACAAGCCCAAGAAGGGAGTGACGCCCGAGCAGACCGCAGCCCTGGCTCGGTTGTTCAAACTCCCCTTGCAGCGCTTGCGGCCGCGCGATTTTCGCAAAGGGGTTTTTCAGGGCGGTTCCGGCCCCGCCGACTTGTACTTGAGGATCTGCGTGGGCATCAAGGGCACGCCCATGCCCGCCGCCGGTCCTGCGCCGGGCGTTCCCGGTCCCTTGAAGCCCGACGAAATTTGGCACGTCGTGGACTACGTGCGTTCGCTCGCCGCGGGAGCACCAACGCCGCAATAGCCTTGGCGCGATCGGCCGCGGCGGATCGAAGCCAGCGTTGCCTTGGAGGCACCCTTGGTTTGAAGAAAATCCTGTTGCCCCGAAATCGACGTTCCCCAAGCGGTGGCCAGCCGCCTTCAAGTTTAGTAAAACCTCGAATCCCAGCATAAGACTTGTGAACCGCGATCCTTCGTCTCCTCTCGACCGTCGCTTTCCCATTGCCCACCTGCTGGCTTGGGTCACGGCGGGCGCGACGTTCCCGTTGATTTGGATGGGCGGGTTCGTGACCACGTATCGAGCTGGAATGGCGGTGCCCGACTGGCCCTCGACGTTCGGCTACAACCTTTTTTTGTATCCGTTGGAGAGCTGGCTCTCAGTGTTCGATGTGTTTTTGGAGCATAGCCACCGGCTGATCGCCGCCTCGGTAGGATTTCTCACCATCGCCCTCTCCGCCGCCCTGTGGTTGGGCGATCGGCGCCGCTGGGTCTGCTGGCTGGGCGTGGTGGCGGTACTTGGCGTCAGTTTCCAAGGGGTGCTTGGCGGGCTGCGTGTGATTGCCGATGAACGGGTGCTGGCCAAGGTCCACGGCTGCACGGCGCCGCTGGTATTCGCGTGTCTCGCCTCGTTGGTCACGTTTACTTCCGCGGCATGGCGAACACGGAGAGACTCAGGTTTACCCTCCTCAGCCGCTCAAGGCGGCAACGCGGCTCGGTGCGATCGCCTGATCAGTGTGCTTATCGCGGCGGCCATCTACCTCCAGATCGTCGCGGGTTCCCAGTTGCGCCATCTCACGCCGCACGAGCACGCCTTCTGGTTCGCCGTTTGGGTCTGGATTCACGTGATTGTGGGAATTCTCCTGCTTTTAGGGATCATCGCCCTAGGGGTGCGGCTGCGGGTGGGCCGGGGCCACGCGGCGCGGGTCGCGCGGCGCGGTCGGCTCCTGGTCGGACTGATGCCGTTGCAAGTGATCCTCGGTGCCGCCACTTGGGTGACGAATTACGGTTTGCCAGTGTGGTTTACCGAGAACGTTTGGGAAGTGGAGTACACCGTGGTTGCCGGGGGGGCGTGGCAAGCCATCGTGACCACGGCGCACGTGGCCGTGGCCTCGTTGCTGCTGGTAATCGCCGTTTCGCTCGTACTGTGGCAGGTGCGTCTGACTTACGTCGAAACCGAGGCTTGCGGCGATGAGTAACTTTCCCGGCAACCGGCCTGGAAAGGCCGCCTGGACATTTCCCGACGATCTGGCCACTGCATCACCTCGGCCCAGGGCGAACGACCAACGAGCTTGGCTGCTTGCCCTCGTGGGAAGCGGACGGTGTGCTTTGGTTTGGGAATATTTGCGGCTGACGCGGCCCGGGATCGTGGCCATGGTGCTGGTGACCATGGCCGTGGCCGCGGCGGTGAGCCAACCGGAGGGACCAGCCAGTTGGGAGTGGATCCACTCGATCGTAGGCGCGGCCTTGGTAATCGCTGGGGCCGTGGCGTTCAATCAAAGGTTGGAGCAAGCGTCCGATGCCCGCATGGCCCGAACCGCCTCCCGCCCCTTGCCCGCTGGCCGATTGACTGCGCGGCAGGTGGCACTGTTCGCCACCAGCGCCAGTGGGGCCGGGATGGCATATCTGCTTGCGTTCACTTCACCGAAAGTAGCCATGCTCACCTTGGCGAGTTGGTTGGTGTACGTGTGGATTTACACCCCGATGAAAACGCTTTCGGCATGGCAAACGCCCCTGGGGGCCATCGCCGGGGCCATGCCTACGTGGATCGGCGCCGCCGCGGCCGGCTCATCTCTATTCGAAGCGATGCCCTTGGCCCTGTTCGGCATCGTCTATTTCTGGCAGTTTCCCCATGCCATGGCCATTGCCTGGCTGCATCGGGCGGACTTCGCCGCGGCTAGGCTGAAGGTGGCCTCGGTGGTCGATCCGTCGGGTCGGTTGGCCGCCGGGGTGGCGCTCGGCGGCGCGGTGGCCCTCCTGCCGAGCAGCTTGCTTCCCTATTTCAGTGGCCACGCCGGCTGGGGCTACACCGTGACGGCTGCGGTCCTAGGTCTGGGCTATGTGGGGGCGGCCGCAGCCTTTTTCCGTCTCACGTCCGAGGCCTGGGCCAAACGCCTGCTGTGGGCCTCGCTGGTGTATCTGCCCGGCATCTGCGCGGCCTTGCTGGCGACAACTTGGTTATGAAATCCCCCGCTGTCCGGACGACGGGTGCCTGCCTCCACCAGCGTCCTGCCGTCGACAGCGTTCAACCCTCGACGTTTGGGAACAGCATCGCCAGGGCCGTGTCGTCATTGGGTGAGCGTCGGCGAGAACTCCTTGGATGGCCGCCTGCGAAGAGATGAGGCTCGCCGGTCCCGCGCGTTGCGAGAAACGCGCGAAGTCGTGGAACAGAGCGCGGGACGCGGCGAGCAGGGACCTTCGGCATCGTGGGCACGGTGGAGGATTTCCTCGCGACACACTCGGATGCCCGAGGGGGCCTCGATGCCGATCTTCACGCGTTGGCCCTGAATGCGGACGATGGTCACCGTGACATCGGGACCGATCTGAATGCGTTGATCTGTTTTCCGAGTGACGACGAGCATGGCACACTCCTTGTTTCTCTTTGGCTTGCCCCCTTGCACGCCGAGAACATCATTCAAGCAAACGCCGTGCCATTGTTGTTGGCCTTCGCTGTGGCGGATGAAACTTCAAGGCGGCGAAGAGGTTAGGAAGAGTCTTCGCGGTTCCGCCGCGTCGCAGAGGGTGAGCGAATTTACAAACGGTTTCCCGACCAATCGCTTCGCGCCCAAAGGGCGATGAAAGCGAGTCGCGGCGTGGCTCGTCGAGGAAGTTGGCGGGCCTACGTCACTCGGGCACGACGGCCACCAACTCGTCGTGGATCGACTCCAAATGGTCGGCCGCGAGCGTGGTCCGCTGCTCGGCATAGCCGATCAGCAAGGCGAGGTCGCAGAGACGATTGATGCGCCTCGGGATGCCTTGGGCAAGGCGCTGGAGAGCGGCTAAGGCGGCTGGCTGGAAGATCGCTGGATCGCCGCCAGCGATTTGCAGGCGGTGGACCACGTAGGCGGCGGTCTCGGCTTCGGTGAACGGCCGCAACAGACACTTGACGCCCAGCCGCTCGTCGAGTTGAGGGAAACGATCAAGGAGGGGAAGGACCGCCGGTTGGCCTGCAATGACCAGCGTGAGCCCCGGCTGCCCGCCATTTTCAAAGTTCATCAACAGTCGGAGGGCCTCCCAAGTCTCCCCCTCGTCGAGCAGATGGGCCTCGTCGACCACCAAGACCGCGTGTTGGCCCCGCTGCGTGTTGGCCGCTAGAAACTGTTCGATGCGCCGGATGGTCTGGTGCAAATCCACGGGGTGGTGCGCCGCCGCGTCGCCGGTCAACTCGCCCGCCGCGTAGGCAAGCAGTTGATCCGTGGGCATCTGTGGGAAGACGACGTGGACCACTGGCGCGAAACACGGAGCAAGGGCCGTCCGGAGCATGTGCACCAGCAACGTCTTGCCCGTCCCGGAAGGCCCGGCTAAGACCGCGCCCCCGCGGCGGTTCTCCACCGCGTATCGCAATTTCAAGAGAGCGGCTTGATGCGACTCGCCGGGAAAATAGAAACGCGGGTCGGAGCAGTTTTCAAACGGTTTGTGCTTCAAACGCCAGTGAGATTCGTACATGACGGTCAGACGAAGTTTTCCACCACGGCCAGTTCGGCCTTGCTCGAGTCCGCCAGTCGCTGACAGACACCCTCCAATTCCGAAGCAGAGACCTCGCCCGCATGACACACGACCAGAATCGCGTCGAGTCGGGCAAGCACCGCCTGGCTCAATTCGGCTTGGTCGGCTTCTGGGGCGGGGCTGCCCAAGTCCACGAGCACCACGTGGTAATGGCGACGCAGTTCGTCGATGCACTTGGCTTTCTGGGAAGGCTGGATAGATGGCGGCTCGGTGGCTGCGGATGCGCACCACGGCACCAAGCAGAGGCGGTCGCGAAGCGACTCCACCGTCACGTCGGCCAAGGTGAGGCGGCCGGGGGCCACTTCCTCCCAACCCACCGTGGGCGAAAGCCCTAGACGCCGCGCCAGCGTGGGCCGATGGAAGTCGGCATCGACCATCGCCACGCGGAGTCCGTCAGCGGCCAAACGCCGGGCCACGGCCAACAGTAAGGTGGAACAACCGTCGCCCAAACGGCAACCTCGCAAGCCGATCACCTTCTGACCGCGTTGGATCCGTTTCCGCACCTCATCGGTCATTTGGCTCATCGCCCGATGCGAAGGCGATGCCAGCTTGCCCACGTTTCGTGGCCACAAATAACCATCCACCTCCAGCATGGGGCGAAACTTGGCGCTCGTCGACAGGTCCGTGTCGTCGGCAGCGTTGCGATCCGACCGTGTGCTGCGAGACGGTATCGGCCTTTCGCGCGACGTCTTCCCGTCAGCCCTCGCCGAGGAGCGAGCTCTGCCGCGCGTCCCGACAGCGGATTGGCGCGCTGGCCGTGATCGCCGCTCGGGCGACGATCGCGTTCTGGTCGGGCTTTCGGACTTCCCATCGGCTGGGCCTGACGAGGTCGCCATGGCCTCGACGGGCAAGACCGGGTCCGCGGCCAGCGCGGCTGGTTCGGGTGCCAATGAAGCGACCGCGGCCGCTGCCGAAGAAACCGTCGGCTCGAACGCCTTAACGAATGCTTGATCCAGTGCGCTCATAAGAAATCCTATTGGATGGCCGTTCGATGCCTCCCTCGAAACGCGCCGGAGCATAATCGGCGGTGGGGGGGGGTACCTGCCCGCCAACTGGCCCATTGCCAATCGCCCAACTCTCCGGTCCAGGAAAACCCGTCACCGGATACGGCGGCACGGCCGAGGTGGGCGTTTGGGCAGATTGCCCGGCGGCGGGAGCTATTGGGGAATCCCAGGCCGGAGGGGTAACCCAGTTCGGGGGAGAAACCCATTCCGGACCCGCGGTGGAGGTGCGAGCGGGCGAGCCTGCGATCCCTGTCCGCGACGACGCACCCCCACTGGTTTCATACCCAACGGGTTGTTCCCGGCCAAGGTAGCCGCCCGCATCCCGGCCCCGCGGAGAGGCTGTGGCATAGTCTTGAGACCTCCGGTAGTCCGGGGAATCGAATCGCCGATCATCGCTTCGCGCAGGTGGCTCGTTGTAACGGGGCCGATCGGCGACGCGGTAATCGGGTCGGGAATCGTAAGGCGCGGGAGGATAATCCGAGCGTGGCTCGCCCGTCAAACCCGCCCGATAATCCGGGCGAGACTCACTCGCGGCCGTGTTGCGATAATCTTGGCGATAGTCGGGGGGGGGAACGTATCGATAGCCGGGCCGTGGATCGACCATTTGATTATCTCGGGATGCCGAAGGCCGGGCGTTGACCAGACCGCCACGGACAGGGAATCTTTCCTCCTCGTAGTTTGTCCGCCAGGTGCCGTTTTGGGGCATCGCCGGCGGATTGGTCGGCAGGCTCCCTAAGGCGCCGCCAGGTAAAACTTCAGGGCTTCGCGCGCCGGGCACGGGCGGCCAAGGCACATTTGCAGACGGTGGGACCACGGGGGCCATCGCGGTGGAATTGCCCAGGTTCTCACCCCACCTAGCGACTGAAAGACCAGCGGAGGGCGTCGCGGAACTCGGTGAATCTACCGCCTTCGAGCTGGAACTGTTCGCGGCAGTTAACTCCGATGAGGGGACTGTGGCGGCCCAGCGAGGTGCTGGAGGGGCGTCCGGGGCTGGGACCTCGGGCCGATGCGATGCCGCCCGCCCTGGATCGTCTTTCGATTGAAACGTCCGCGATACCAGGGATGACAGGACCGCCGCCACAATCAGAAAACCCACCCCTCCCACTATCGTCCACGCCGAAACCTTAGTGCCCAGCAACCGATGCTTTTGGGCCCGGCTCGATCTTTCTGCGATCACGGCGTCGCGATTTCTCTCCAACCGGGGAATCCTCGCAATCACCTGAGGGCCTGCGGTCCTTTCTTCCGAGTGCCTGTCGGGGCGATGTTTCCTTCGTCCTTGCACTCGATCGTGCTGGGAACTTGTCGAGGTTTCCAATTCATCCATTAAGTCGTGGTCTTTCATAGCAGATCCCTCGCGAGGGTGATTCGATCGCGGCAAGTGTCCTGAAATGGCGTGACGCGACCGCATTTGGGGCGACTCTTGTATCGGTTCCGTTGGCGCCGATCTTGAGCTTTATCGCGGTATTGCCGAATCCGCCGAGTTTGACGCTGACAGTCCGCATTTGAAGAGGCCATCAATATTTCCTTTTGGGAATCCTCGCTACCCCAAATTGGCTTGGTACGACCGCCCTCAGACGAGAATAGTGCGTTTCTTGCCGCGACAGGAAAAGCGGGGTAGCCGGATTTAGTGGGTAGCTTCCAAAGCTTCAAACCATTGAAGGCATCGCGTCTCAGCACATCGGCTTGAAGGTTGAGTCCGGCAGCCGTTACCAGGCGGGCATCTCGCCGGGATGGGCCGGCGATTTATCGCACGCGACGGGACGGCGCCACAAGCGAGTATTAGGGAAACCGCGTTCCCATCCGCGCCGTGGCCAGAGGGGTCCACGGCGCCCTGCTGGACGGCCAAGGCGTGCGGCTCTCGAGCACCGCCCTCGGCGCGATGGAGGACAAGAGCTTGCTTAGCGGGCGATCTCGGTAAATCGAGTTTCGCGGAGCACCGTGACCTTGATTTCGCCGGGATACGTCAGCCTTTCCTCGAACGCCTTGACGATGTCGCGGCAGACTTTGGCGGCCGTCTCATCGCTGGTGTCCTTGGCCGAGACCAGGACGCGAAGCTCGCGCCCGGCCTGAATGGCATACGCCTGTTCGACGCCGGGGAACTCCGAGGCGATCGACTCCAGTTCCTCCATGCGCTTGATGTAGCGTTCCAAGGTTTCGCGTCGGGCGCCCGGCCGCGAGGCGCTGCACGCGTCGGCGGCAGCGACGAGGACCGTGTACGGATTTTCCACACGGAGGTCGTCGTGATGGCCGATAGCGGCGTGGATCACCTCCCGGCCTTCGCCATAGCGTTTCAGCAAATCGCCGCCGATTTTGGGATGCCCGCCCTCGACCTCATGGTCCGCGGCCTTGCCGATGTCGTGCAGCAGTCCGCAGCGCCGCGCCAAGGCCCCGTTCAGTCCGATCTCATCGGCCATCATCCCGGCCAGAAAGGCGACTTCGATCGAATGGCGGAGCACATTCTGGCTGTAACTAGTTCGATAATGGAGCCGGCCGAGGAGGTTGACGATGCGTTCGTGCAGGCCATGGACCTCGGCCTCCTGGCAGGCGGCCTCGCCGAACTTCTGGATGTTCCGGTCCATTTCGGCTTGGGTCTCCGCCACGATTTCTTCGATACGAGCCGGATGGATTCGGCCGTCGGCGATGAGCTTATTGAGCGAAATCCTGGCGACCTCGCGGCGGATCATATCGAAGGCGCTGACGATGACTACGCCCGGCGTATCGTCAATGATCACGTCCACGCCGGTGGCCTTCTCGAAGGCGCGAATGTTGCGGCCCTCGCGGCCGATGATTCGGCCCTTCATTTCGTCGTTGGGAATATCGACCGTGCTGGTGGTCGTTTCCGCGGTGTGGCTGGCGGCGTAGCGCTGCAACGAGGTCAGCAGCACCTCTCGCGCGCGCTGCTCGCAGATCTCGGCGATCCGCTTTTCGTGCTTCAAGATGACCGCGCCCGCTTCCTGTTGGAGCTGGGCTTCGAGCAAGTCGAGCAACCGTTTGGTGGCCTCCTCCCGACTCAAGCCGCTCAGCTCGTGCAACGTCTGACGCTGAAGGTCAAGAAGCTTCGACAACTCCTCCTTCCGGCGACTGACGTCTTGGATTCGCTCGGTGAGTTTGCGTTGAGTCTGCTCGACGATTTTTTCCTGTTTGCGCAACTGCTCCGCCTGTTGTTCGAGAGCGTCCTGGCGCTTGTCCAAGGCCCGTTCGCGTTGATGGAGTTCCTCGCGCGCGGCGCGGAGCTCGCGTTCTCCCTCGGCCTTCTGTTGGAGGATGAGCTCCTTCAGCTCGAGTTCCACCTCGCGCCGCCGGTTTGCGGCCTCCTGCAACGCCCGCTCCTGGATTTGCCGGGCCTCGGACTCGGCATCGCGGCGGCGGAGGCGATCGAGCAACTTGATGACCACGAACGTCGCGATTGCCGCCGTGACCACGCAAAGCAAATGGGTCAAGAAAAGATAACTCACACCGGTTCCCTTCTCGCCTCGGTCAAGCGAGGGCCTCGAGAGGATACCGCCAACCCTTCCTCCGGCAAACACCCTCTTGCCGAAAGAACGGCCGTTCCGAAGAGATCGCCAAACGCGTTAGGCTTGCTCCGTCCGCCAAAGCGCGGGGTGTGGCCGCGACGAAGCTGGGCTCACGTGGGACGAACCCTGTGGGACTCGCTCAACCCGAACCGTGGCAAGAAACGTTCCCGGATCCCAATGAGGAGAGAAACCGGGGCGGTTCGGTGGACCACCAAATCCGTCCATTGCGGGGAGAAACGTCATCCATTCGAAGTTTCTGCCTGATTGACGCGCGATGGAGGACTGGTCCCCCCAGCTCGGTCGGTGGGGCAAAGTCGCAACCCCAGCCGACGCCGGCTCGCCAGCCAACCATCGCACAAAGAACCGCAACCAAGCTGCGATCCAGTCCATCGGCCCTCGACTCCAACACTCCGAATGGGTCTAGCTACTAAGTTTCAAACTGCCAAACCGTGCTCGATTTTGAGCGGGCAGGCAATCGCCTTGCGCGGGGCGCCCTCTTCGGGCTGCCTGAGACACTCGCGACCAATTTGTTACAATCGATTTCCAGCAAAGTGCCGAAAGTTTGCCAATGAAACACTTAAGATTATGACACCTAATCGCCTCAAAGGCAACCCGGTGCGACACCCCATCGCCGGGGCCCTGGATCGCGTTAACGTTTGTCGAGTTTGTCGCTTGCGCTGCCTTGCGGTCCAAACCGCCAGACCGCGGGTTACCGCCTGCAAGCAACCGTAGCAATCGAACCACGTTGGGGTTCACCACTCTGCCAAACCTCTCGCCGCTGATGACCAGTCCTTCGAAACTGCATCCCTTCGAAAGAAAATTGGCCGAGACTTGGCCCCCCGCCGCGTGGAGAGATCTCAATGTGCTTCTTGCCGTCTCGGGGGGGCCCGACAGCATGGCCCTCTTGCGAGCGACCAACGCTTTGAAGTCGTGCGGCCAGGGACGACTCGTCGTGGCCCACTTCAATCACCGCCTCCGTGGCGAAGCAGCCGACGCGGACCAAGCGTTTGTGGTCCAGGTGGCGAGGGAACTCAATCTCCCCCTGGAAGTGGGGTTCCTGCCTGAGGGTGCGGCACGACGTTTCGGCAAACACGGCCTGGAAGGCGGGGCGAGGCGGGCGCGTTACCGCTTTCTGACTGAGACGGCTAGTAAGCTCGGGGCGCGACTCGTTGCCGTGGCCCATACTGCCGACGACCAGGCCGAAACCATCCTGCACCGGATTCTTCGCGGCACGGGAATCGGGGGCCTTGCCGGAATGCGACGCGTCCGTCCCCTCTCAGACGCCGCCACCCTTATCCGACCCTTGCTTCCCTTCCGTCGCGCCGAGGTCCACGCCTACCTCCATGACTTGGGTCAAAACTATCGGCTCGATGCAACTAACCTCGACGAGCGGCGGACACGAAATCGCATCCGCCACCACCTCCTGCCCGAGCTGGCGCATCGGTTCAATCCCAACGTGGTCGAAGCCCTCCTGCGATTGGGGAACCTTGCTGCGGAGGTTCAATCAGTAATCGCGCCGCTTGTGGACCATGGCATCGAGCAATGTCTGGTGAAGTCCACCGCAGATGAAATTTGTTTAGATTTCAGCCGCTGCACACGTGAATCGCCGTACGTGCTGCGCGAAGTGTTGATGGCGGTGTGGCGGCGTCAAGGATGGTCGCTGCGCGAAATGAGCTACGAACACTGGGATGCCCTCGCAACCTTAGCCGAGCCTTCCCCAAGGCGTCGTGCCCAGACCTTTCCCGGTGGCATCACGGCGGAAATCTCGGACGGTATCGTACAACTGCGGCGCAACACCAAGACGCCTACCTAAGCCCACCCTCCCGCCAAGGCCGGCTCTTCTCCCCAACTGAGTGTCACATTCAAGAGGATCGGCGCCTGAGATGACGGCAAAATCTCCCCGCGTGTCAGAACACCACTCTACGCGCTAGTACCCCTGCTGGCTCGTCCAGCAATGTCAACCGCTGGGTAACGCTGATGGCTTACACCGACAACCGGGGACTAGATGTGCAAAACGCCGTAGATTATGCGGTCGGTGCAGGAAAAGCGTTCTTCTGGCCCCACAGAAAAACAATTCTCAACAACTTCCGCACAACGCAACCGGTTCCCGTCCTTGGCGCGATGCTTTACGCGGGCAGAGCGAGTCGGAATAATAAAGGCTAATCGCACAGCCATCCAGCGGGGAGGTTTACTGATGCGCGACAACGTAGAGCACATTCCTTGGGTAAGAAAGTCTTCGGGCCGTCATCTCGTTTCCGGGAGACGGATTGCGAATGCCGTCTTAGGCTGGGGCGTTCTGTTGGGCCTGACTGTTTCGGTCGGGGTGGGCTTCGCGGCGCCGCCGCGGATGGCGATCCAAGCGGCCCCAGACCAGATGTCTTACCTCATCACCGAGAACGGTCAGCCAGTGCTCCGCTACAACTTCGGCACCGTGCCTGTACCGGAGGGGGTGCCAGCGAAGTATGCCCGGGGCGATTACATCAGCCCGCTCTATGGTCCTGGTGGCGTCGTACTCACCGAAGATTATCCGAAAGACCACCTGCACCATCGCGGCGTGTGGTGGTCGTGGCCCGTGACGCGGTGGAACAATGAGGTCCGCGACCTTTGGGCGGTGGTTGGCGTGTGGTCGCGACCCGTGGCGATCCGGCGGATGGAAGGGGGCGATTCGCGTGCCGTGCTGGAGGCCGAAAACGTCTGGAAATGGGACGATAAAGAAGCCATCGTCAAGGAAGAAGTGCTGATTTGTGCCTTCAAGGCGGAACCAACGGGACGCTTCATCGACATCGAAGTCCGTTTGACCGCTTTGGTCGATGGCGTAGCGATCGGCGGGAGTCCGCACGGCGGTTACGGCGGGTTTGCCCTTCGCGCCGCGCCGACCAAAGAGCAGCAAATCGTGCGGCACGTCGATCCGCCGGAGGCCACGCCGCGACGCTCCTGGTTGGACTACTCCGGCGTCTTCCCAGGCGCTACGGAGGTGGTCGGCGTGGCAATCTTCGAGCACCCGACCAATCCCGGCTATCCCAGCGAGTTGCAAGCCTATCCCCACTTGAACTGCGTCATGCCCGCGTTTCCTGGCGAACGTGAAGTGCCGATTCCAAAGGGCCAGACGCTGACCTTGAAACATCGTCTGTGGGTCCATCCTGGTCGGGCCGACGAAAAATCCTTGGCCGAGGTCTGGAGGGCCTATGCTGATTCGCCTCAAAACGCTTCCAACAAATAGCGTCCAACCGCCTGGTAGGGTCGCGGGAGACTGCTGCGGTTTTAAGCTGGTGACCCGGTCGTGAAAGGAGATTAATCTTCATAAGAAGGCCAAAGCCATGGGTTTCGCAACATCGTCCTTGTGGGTATCCGCCGCGGAGTTTTAGCAGGTGGGTAACCGTGGCAGAGTTTTGCTAAGGAGATTTACGATGGCCGACAAGCACATTTCTCGCCGCAATTTTCTGGGAAAGACAGCACAAGCCGCCGGTGCCGCTGGTTTAGCTGTTCCGCTGGTTGTCTCATCCACGACGCTGGGGTTGGAAAATGAACCGGGACCGAACGAGCGGATTCACGTGGGCTTGATCGGCTGCGGCGGCATGGGGCAGCACAACCTGGCCGAGTGCGCCGTTCACAAAGACGTGGTAGTCACGGCCGCCTGCGACCCCTGGAAGCCGCGGCGTGAAGCCGTGGCCGCCAAGTACAAGGCCTCGTGCAAGGCCCACCACGACTATCGCGAAGTTCTGGCCCGCAAGGACGTCGACGCGGTGATCGTGGCCACGCCTCCTCACTGGCACGCTTTGATTTCCATCGAGGCTTGCGAAGCCGGCAAGGACATTTACGTGCAGAAACCGATGACCTTGCACCTGGCCGAGAGTCTCGCTTTGAGAAACGCGGTCCGCAAGCACAAACGGATCAGCCAGATCGGCACGCAAATCCACGCAAGCGAGAATTACCGCCGGATTGTGGAGATGGTTCGGGCCGATTACTTGGGCAAGATCAGCGTGGTCCGCACGTTCAATGTAATGAATCAAGGCCCGCAGGGCGTGGGTCATGATCCGAACACCACGCCGCCGCCGGACCTGGATTGGGAACTCTGGCTCGGCCCCGCCCCCGCGCGGCCCTACAACGCGATTCTCGCCGCCAATTCGTACAATCATTGCTCTTGGATGGATTATTCAGGCGGTTGGCTTTGCGGCATGGCTCCGCACATCGTCGACCTGCCGGTCTGGGCTCTGGACCTTGGCTTCCCCACGGCCATTACCTCGCTGGGCGGGCGTTTCGTCATCAAGGACGACGGCGACGCGCCGGACGTTCAGGAAGTGCTCTGGCAGTATCCTACCTGCACGATGACGTGGATGTCGTCGCTGGTGAACAGCTATGGCTTCGACCTGCACGGCGAGCCAGTGCCCAAGCGGCGGCTGGGGATTTACTTCCACGGCGTCGATGCCACGATGTACTGCGATTACGGCACGCACAAGATCGTGCCGGAAGGCAATCGCATGAAAGACAAGAGGCCGCCCGAGAAGTCGATCCCGCCCTCCCCCGGCCACGAGCGCGAATGGCTCGATTCGATCAAGTCCCGGAAGGAGCCGAGTTGCTGCGTGGATTATCATGTGCGGGTCGATGTGCCGCTGGTGTTGGGCAACCTATCGCTCAAGCTGGGCCGCACGATCCACTTCGACCCGGTTGCCGAAAAGATTGTCGGCGACGAAGAGGCCGCTCGTTTAGCCAAGCCCGAGTACCGCGCGCCGTGGAAGTTTCCCGAGCAGTATCTAAACGCGTGAATCGCGGAAGCCGGCGTCAGCGACACCGATTCGACAACGAGTTCCAGGGGATTTCCCCGGCAGTGCCTTCGATCGATCGTTGGAGGTGTACCCATGAAGCCGGCAATCGTCAGCGAAATGTTGGGCCTGTTGCTGGTGGTGCTTCTAGCGCCGCTGTGTGGTGCTGGCGAAGCCACGGCGTCGAAGCCGCAGGGTGTCGAGCGGGTGATTGTCGTGTTCAAGACCCATTTCGACATCGGTTACACGCAGCTTGCCCGGGAAGTCGTGGATCGCTATCGCACCTCGATGATCGACAAGGCCCTGGAGGTTTGCGACCACACGGACAAGTTGCCTCCTGAGCAGCGCTTCGTGTGGACGCTGCCGGGCTGGCCGATGGCGCAGATTCTTTGGCCGGGCCAGGATGACGCCCGCCGGGCCCGATTGGAAAAGGCCATCCGCGAAGGTCGCTTGGTGTGGCACGCGCTGGCGGGCACGACGCATACCGAATCCATGGGCGTGGAAGACCTGGTGCGGTCCTTAGGGTTTTCGTCGCGTCTGGCCCGGCAGTTTGGCCAGCCACTGCCACGCGATGCGAAGATGACCGACGTACCCTGCCACACGTGGATTCTGCCGACGGTGTTGAAACGGGCGGGCGTGGATTTCCTGCACCTCGGCTGCAATTCGGCCAGCGCCTCGCCCGACATTCCCGCGCTCTTCTGGTGGGAAGGGCCTGACGGCTCGCGGTTGTTGACGATGTACACGGCCGAGGGCTACGGCACGGACCTTGTGCCACCGAAGGGCTGGAGGCACAAAACGTGGTTGGCGTTGATCCACACGGGCGACAACCACGGTCCCCCGACCCCGAAAGAGACCGACGCCCTGTTCGCCCGCGCCAAGCGCGAACTTCCTGGCGTGGAGGTCCGCCTGGGGCGGCTTTCGGACTTTGGCGACGCCATTCTGGCAGAAGAGAAACAGAATCCCACCCTTCCCGTCGTGCGGAAGGACATGCCCGACACGTGGATCCACGGCATCATGTCCATGCCTCAGGAGGCAAGCCTGGCGCGGCAAACACGCCCAAAGATGCAGGCCCTGGAAATCCTCAACACGTTGCTCGGCTGCTGGGGCGTGGAGGCGCCCGACGCCGCGAGCCCGCTGAGCACCGCCTATGAAGGAAGTTTTCTCTACAGCGAGCACACCTGGGGCGCCAGTTCCCGTTATTATTCGCCGCGAATCTACGGTCAGCAGTGGAAGGAGGCCCGTGCGGCGGGCAAGTACCAGTACGCCGACGAATCGTTCCGCGAACATGGCGACTACATCCGGAAGGCCCAGGCGGCGGCCGAACCGGCCTTGGCCGAGCACATGCAAGCGTTAGCGGCCGCGGTCGCCGTCGAGGGGCGACGGATCGTGGTCTTCAATTCCTTGCCTTGGCCTCGTCAGGCCGTTGTCGAGCTGCCTTGCGATCGCGGGGGGGAAAATTGGGATTGGCAGGACGCCGTAACCGGGGCGAGGGTTCCGGCGATCGTCGATCCGCGGTCACGCAAAATGTGGTTGACGGTCGAGGCGATCCCGGCCTTCGGTTACCGAACGTTGAAGCCCGCGGCGGCCGCTTCCCGGCTGCCGGTTTCGACGCCCTCCAGCGTGACCACGTTGGAAAACACGGCGTTTCGCGTGGAGATCGACCTTGGCCGCGGCGTACTGCGATCGCTGGTGGATAAACGATCGGACCGGGAATTGATCGACCGCGATGCTCCGTACGGTTTCGGTCAATATTTGTACGAGCGTTTCGATAAGGACCAGCATGCGCAGTTCGTCGATGCCTATTGCAAGAAGCCGCTGGCGGGGTGGGTCGGGCAGTTCGGCCGCACAGAGTTCCCAGCCGATGCGTTTCCTTACGCCGCGGCCTCGCCGACGGCCGTTGCATCGCACTTCGCAAGCTTGCTCCGGCTGGGTCTTAAGGGCGAGACAAGCCTGATGAGCGTTCCGGTGATGGCGGGTTCGGTCCCGATTTCGCCTCCGCGCACGGCCGCTGTTCAGCAAGTCCTACTGCGCGTGCATCTGCCGCCCGACGAACCGTATCTCGACCTGGAGTGGTCGATCCAAGACAAAGAACCCGATCCCTGGCCCGAGGCCGGCTGGCTTTGTCTCCCCTTCGCCATCGAGGAGCCACGGTTCCGCTTGGGTCGGGTAGGCTCGATGATCGACCCGGCCCAGGACACAGCTCCTGGTTCCAATTTTGAAATCTTCGGCGTGGATACCGGCCTGACGGTGGTGGGTAAGGACGGCTGTGGCGTGGGGGTTTGTCCGCTGGATTCGCCTTTAGTGAGCCTGGGTCAACCGGGTGGCTTCCGCTATACCCGCCACTGGTCGCCTCGACGGCCTACGGTGTTCGTCAATCTGTTCAATACGATTTGGGGCACGAATTTCCAGCAGTGGATCGGAGGTTCGTGGACCTCGCGCGTGCGGATCTGGTCCGTGGCGGGCAAAGGGGCGGAAGCGGACCTGATCACGCCCGCCTGGGAAGCCCGGACACCCTGCTTATCGGCTATCTTCGAAGGCCCCGCCGGCAAGCTGCCGCTGACGCAAGCCGGTATCGAAATCTCGCGCAAAGGCGTGCTGGTGACCGCCTTCGGGCCGAACCCGGATGGCGAAGGGACGCTGCTGCGGTTGTGGGAGCAAGTCGGGCAAGACGGCCTCTGCAAGGTCAAACTGCCCGAGAGCTTCCGTGGACACAAGGCACGGCTGTGCGACCTCCGCGGTCGGCCGATCGAGGGCGAAGTGCCCGTGCAGGACGGCTGGCTGGAAGTCATGCTGACGCGATTCGCCCCGACCAGCCTGCTGTTGATCAAATGATTGGGGTCGTGGTGTGGCAAGGAAACATGCGAGCGAACCAAGAGCTTATCCCACAACATCCCCTCTCCCGCTCGTGGGCGAGGGGATTTTGGGTTAGGCCCTAAGACCTACGCGTTACCCTTGAAACCGACACGTTACCCTTGAACTTGTCATGGGGCGCTATCGCCAGCGGGATGGTCGCTTCCAAAACGGAATTGTCGCCCGGCGTCTTGACCGCCCTTTCGCTGGCATGATATACAAGGGGGGAACTTGCCAATCGCGACAAGGCTGTACTGGCGGGTACGGCCGAGGGATGAGACTGCCGTTCGGGGGTACGTCTGGAACGGGCTTTGCTTCCCTCGGACCGGGGCTGAAGGTGACGGCTAGTGCGCGATCTCGAAGGCATTCGACGCTTCCCGTCCCGATTCCAGTGGTTCTTCCATGGCACTTGTCACCTTTCGGGTTTTGGACGGAGCTGACCGGGGCAAGGTCTTTGAGAAGGTTCCCACTCCCGTCACCATCGGACGCGAGGAAGGCAACTCGATCCAGCTCAACGATGAGAGGGTGAGCCGATTCCATTTGAAAATTCAGGAGGATCAGGAAAAGCTGGTGCTCACCGATTTGCAAAGCACCAACGGCACGCGCGTCAACGGCGAGAGCGTGCAGATGTGGGTGCTGCGATACGGCGACGTGATCTCTCTGGGCCGAACCATGCTGTTGTTCGGCTCGCCGGAGGAAATCGCCCAACGGCTGGCCTTGCTCCGCGGTGCGGACCTCTCGGCGGGAGTGCCTCTGGACGCCGACGAAGATGGAGACAACGGCCCGAGCATCGCCCTGGAAGACGAATTGCATTGGGGGGATCCGGACGACGCCCGGGAAATCCTGCACACCCTGTTGCCGCCGGAGTTGCCCGCCAACCTCCAACCCGGCCAAGCCGCCCAGCTCTCCGAATTACTCTTGTTTTTTCATCTCCGCCTTCGCGGATTGATCCAGACCGTGCGGTGTTCGCCGCGAACAGATCGGGTAACGCTGGAACAACGCCAGTGGCAAAACCTCGTCGATCTTCAGGCCCGACTCGCCGCCTACATCAAAGCCATCGGGGAACCCGAGGTTTAAAAGCCCTGTCTGGAAGCGAGATCCGTCAGTCTCCCGACTTTGTTGCCCGACTGCCGCAACTGGAGGGGAGCTACCATGCCTTCGCCCGAGTTGCTCTTGGCGGGCAAGAAACTTTTCGCACGCTCGCGATTGGAACTGGATAGTTCTGGACAGTTTCCGTTTCGCGCGGCGGATGGGGTATTTTCACAACAGATGCGGCAATAAACGGCCTCCCGCTCCTGCGATCAAAGACTTGCGCCCCGATCCAATAGCTTGCGGCGTTTCGCTTTAAGAACATGGGCCGACCAACTCTTCTTTGGGGGACGCCTATAATTTTCCAAGCGGCGCGTTAGAATCGGTCCATGCCTCTCGCCAGGAACCGCGGCGCGATTTCTTTCGGCGGAAATGCCGGAGCGATTCGCCTCGGCGAAGTCACCGGTCTTGGAGGGACCAGGTGGCGCGGTTTGAAGGAGTCAGGAGGATGAGTCTTCCTTTTGTTCATCTGCATTGCCACAGTCATTACAGTTTGTTGGACGGCGCCAGCTCGATTGACCGGTTGGTCGATCGGGTCAAGACGCTGGGCATGAATGCCCTGGCGCTGACGGATCACGGCAATCTCTACGGCGCGCTGGAGTTCTACCAGAAGGCCTAGGCGGCAGGCATCAAGCCGATCATCGGCTACGAGGCCTACGTGGCGCCGGGCAGCCGCTTCCACAAGGAAGCCGCCAGCATGAAGGAGGCCAGCTCCCATCTGACGCTGCTGGCGTACAACAAGATCGGATACCGCAATCTCCTGAAACTGGCCACGGCGGCATTTCTCGAAGGCTTCTACTTCCGCCCCCGAATCGACAAGCAGCTTTTGGCCGAGCATAGCGAGGGGCTGATCTGCCTGAGTGGATGCGCTTCCAGCGAATTGAATCGAACGCTCCTGGAGGGTTCCGATCCTGACTTCACGAAGGCCCTGCGCATCGTGGAGTGGTATCGAGACGTTTTCGGCGACCGCTACTACATCGAGATTCAAGACAACGGCACGGAAATGCAGCGCACGGCGATGCGCGGGGCGGTCGAAGTCGCTCGTCGCACCGGCATCCCCCTGGTCGCCACCAGCGACGTGCATTATGTCGACGCCGCCGACGCCGACGCCCAAGATATTCTCATCTGCGTGAACACCGGCAAATTCCGCTCCGATACGAAGCGGATGCGGATGGGCTCGAAAGAGTATTACCTCCGCAGCCCAGAACAGATGTACCAGGTGTTCACCGGCCACGAAGACGCCGTGCGCCGCAGCCAGGAAATCGCCGACCGCGTGGAGTTGGAATTGGAGATCGGCGTGCGGCATTTCCCTGTCTTCACCCCGCCCGACGGCGTTTCTTCCGAGCAGTTCTTGCGGGAATTGTGCTTGCAGGGCCTGCGCGAGCGGTACCGGAATGATCCCCAACGCTGCCGCGATGGGGAACTGTCGGCAGAGGTGATGGATCGCCTCGAGCGCGAGTTGGATGTGATCAACAAGCTGGGCTTTGCCAATTACTTTTTGATCGTTTGGGACTTTGTCCGTTTCGCCCGGGAACACGGGATTCCGGCCACGGCCCGGGGCTCGGGCGTGGGGTCCTTGGTGGCCTATGCCTTGTATCTGAGCCACGTCTGCCCGCTGAAGTACGATCTGCTCTTCGAGCGGTTTTTGGACGAGAACCGCCGCGAGGCCCCCGACATCGACATCGACTTCTGCCAGCAGCGCCGCGCCGAGGTGATCCAGTATGTCAAGGAGAAATACGGCACGGAGAACGTGGCGCAGATTGGCACGTTCGGCACGTTGGCGGCTCGCGCGGCCATCCGTGATGTGGGCCGCGCGTTGGGCCTGCCCTTGCCGCGCGTCAACGCCGTGGTGTCGCTCGTGCCCGAGCCAGTGGGGATCACCCTGGAAAAAGCCTTGCAAATCAGCGAAGACCTGAAGAAGGCCTACGACTCCGATCCCGAGGTCCGCGAACTGCTGGACCTCGCCCGGCAAGTCGAGGGCCTGGCGCGGAACGTGGGCACGCACGCCGCCGCCGTGGTCATCGCCGACCGGCCGCTGGTGGAATATCTGCCTTTGCAGCGGGTAACCGGCAAGGAGGAAATCATCACCCAATGGGCCATGGCCGACGTCGAGCGGGCAGGCCTGCTGAAGATGGACTTCCTCGGACTCCGCAACCTGACCATCCTCTCCAAGACCGTCGATCTCATCGAGCAGACGACCGGCCAGCGGATCGATCCATACAATTTCCCGCTGGACGACCCCAAAACCTTCGCCCTGCTCTGCCACGGCGAGACCAAAGGGGTCTTCCAGCTCGAAAGCGGCGGCATCCGCGACCTGTTGCAGCGAATGAAGCCCGACCATTTCCGCGACATCATCGCCACCAACGCCCTCTACCGCCCAGGCCCCTTGGAGGGCGGCATGGTCGACGACTACATCCAAGTGAAGCACGGGCGGAAAAAGGCGGAGTACCCCCACCCGGTGATGAAGGAAATCCTGGAAGAGACCCATGGCGTGATGGTCTACCAGGAACAGGTGATGCGAATCCTCAATCGGCTGGGCGGGATCAAGCTGGCCAACGCCTACACCTGCATTAAGGCCATCAGCAAAAAGAAATTGCCGATCATCGCCAAGTTCCGCGAAGAATTCATCGAAGGGGCCCAGGCCCAAGGACTGCCCAAAAAGACCGCCGAGGAACTGTTTGGCTTGATCGAAAAATTCGCCGGCTACGGCTTCAACAAGAGCCACTCGACCGCCTATGCCCTGATCGCTTATATGACGGCATATCTCAAGGCCCATTGGCCGGTCGAGTTCATGGCGGCGCTATTGTCCAGCGACATGCCGGGCCGCAACTTTACCCGCAAGGACTCCCTGGTCGAACACCTCGAAGACTGCCAGCGCATGGGGATCGAAGTCGTTCCTCCGGACGTGAATCGCTCGGGCGCCGATTTCACCGTCTCGGAGGGCAAGATCTTTTTCGGGCTGGGGGCGATCAAGGGCTGCGGCATCGGAGCGGCCGAGGCGATCGTGGCCAACCGCCAGGCCCACGGCCCGTTCCGCAGCCTCTTCGACTTCTGCGAACGTCTGGACAGCGGCGACGTGAACCGCACCGCGATCGAATCGCTGGTCAAGGCCGGGGCCTTCGACAGCATCGCCACCAATCGTGCCCGACTGTTCCAGGGGATCGACCGCGCGTTGCAGGCCGGGGCCGCCGCAGCAGCCGACCGCCGCTGCGGCCAATTGGCCTTGTTCGACGAAGAGGAAGAGCCTTCCGCATCGTCCGCCGTTGCCGGCCTGCCTGACATCCCCGATTGGGAACCACGAGAAAAGCTCGCCAAGGAGAAAGAAGTGCTGGGCTTCTATCGCTCCAGCCATCCGCTGGCCGAACACCAGGCGACGCTGGCCGCCTTCTGCTCGCACAGCACGCTCCAGGCGGCCAAGCTGCCCCATCGCGCCGAGGTGGTGCTCGGCGGGATGATCTCCGCGATCAAGTTCGCCCACACCAAAAACCCCCGGCCGGGAAGCCCCACCCGGTACGCGATGTTCGACTTGGAGGACGCCGAGGGTACGATCCGCTGCATCCTTTGGCCCGAACCGTTCCAGCGGTTCGGCGAACTGGTCCAGGCCGACGCTGTCCTGGCGGTCGTCGGCGTCATCGACAAACGTGGCGGGGACGAGGCCAACCTGATTGTCAACGAATTGATTCCCTTGGAAGAATTGGCTTCCCGACGCACGAAGTCTGTCGTGCTGCGGATTCACGAAAAGATTCACGGCATCGAGCATTTGGAACGGCTCTACGAAATCCTCCGCGGCTATCCCGGTGCCTGCGAGGTGCAACTCGTGGTCAGCCTGGCCGATGGCACGCAAGTCAAGTGCCAGTGCCAGCGGCCCCGCGTCGAGGTGACCCCGGAACTGCGTGCCCGCGTCGAAGAACTGCTCGGGGCCGAGAACGTCCGCTTTATTTCATCCCCGCCCGGTAACGGCTCAGCCCCGCGTCAAGCCCAGGCCAACGGCCGGTCGAATGGGCGGTCCGAGGCCCGTTCGAGGGAGCGGTTCGCCGGGCAATCGCATCCCAAATAAGCAATTCCAAACGCAAGTTTTTATTTTATAGCAACTTACGATCCATTATCGGCAAGCGGTAGGGGTCGGGGCATCGTTAATGATTGCAGAGGTGGTCATAGCTCGATGCCCTGGAGCGTTCTTGACGGCTGCCCCTAAAATCCAAGTGAATTGCTTGTTTTGCCCAGCTTCGCCAATTAAGATCAAGGGAGTGGCCCATTTCAAATGAGTACCTCGCGCCCTCATCGCGGCCGCCGGACCGAGAACGTGGGGGCGTGGACCGATCGTGTTCGCGCAGATGGAGTACTTGCTCATGCGTTCGCGCGTCTTCCGTCTTCAGACGCTTCTCGTGGTGGTCGTCGCCCTGACCGTCGTGTCGTGGTCCTCGTCGGCGCAGGCCCAGCAGCAGAATCAAAACCAGCAGAACGTCGCTGGCGTTTCCGGGATCGAAGTCGACGCCCAAGGGGTGGTCCGCACCAAGACCGTGGTCGACACGGCCGGTTTGACCGCGCGTGAGCGGCTTGCCGCGCAACGGGCCGCCAGCGGTCGCGACGCCTTCGCCCCCAGCAAACTCCGCAAGGTCTCCCTCACCCGCTTGGAGAAAGCCATAGCGAAAACCAATGGAGTACTCTCCGAAGAAATGCGCTATCTAGCCGGGTTGCAGCGGCTGCGATTCGTCTTTTTCTTCCCAGAAACTAAAGACATCGTGATCGCCGGTCCGGCCGAGGGATGGATCGACGACGGATCGGGCCGCATCGTCGGTATTCAGACTGGGAGGCCGGTGATCCAGCTTCAGGACCTTGTCGTGGCATTGCGGGCCTTCCCGCCCGGCGGCGAGGGCGCGAAGGTCATCGGCTGTTCCATTGACCCGACGCCCGAGGGCCTCGAAGCCCTGCAACAGTTCCTGCGGAGCAATCCCACCACGTTTCAGCGCGGCCAGGAAATGGCGGTCGCTCCCCGACTGGTCGAAGGCTTGAAAAGCAGCTTGGGTATGCAAAACGTGACGGTCAACGGCGTCTCGCCCAAGACCCACTTCGCTCAAGTGCTGGTCGAAGCGGATTATCGCATGAAGTTGATTGGAATCGGGCTGGAACAACCGCCGGTCCGCATGACCAGCTTCATCGACCGCGTCAACCCCAGCCAGGTCGCCCGAAACGCCTTGTTTCGTTGGTACTTTGTGCCCGATTACCATTGCGTCCGCACCAGCGAGGACGGGCTGGCGATGGAGTTGGTCGGCGACGGCGTGAAGCTCGTCGGCGAGGACGAGATGGTGGCCGAAGGAGGAAAGCGGGTAGTTTCGGGACGCTCGAACATGGCCAGCCAGGCGTTCGTTACCAGCTTCACGCAAAAGTACCCCACCCTGGCCGAACGCTCCCCGGTCTACGCCGAACTCCGCAATCTGATCGATCTTACTGTGGCCGCCGCCTTCATCCAGAAGCAGGACTTCTACGGTAAGGCCGGTTGGAAAATGGAAATCTTCGGCAGCGAGCAGGCCATGCCCACCGAAGTCTACAACGCTCCCAAACAAGTCGAATCGACCGTGGCCACCGTGTGGCGCGGCAGCCGGTTGATGACGCCCATCGCGGGCGGTGTCCGCATCGAGGCCCTGATGGCCATCAAACCGGAAAACATCCTCGCCGACGAAAACGGGAGCGTAGCCAAACTCCATCAGGACACCGCCTTGAAACTCGCCCCTGGTCAATGGTGGTGGGATTAGACCTTGCTGTCGGCTTCAAGAAGGCCGACCAAAACGCGTCGTCATCGAGGCAAAGGAGCGGCCCCGTCGACCGGAGATCAACCCGAAACGGCGATTGAAGAGGAATGCCAGCATCCCACGGTTGCGCGAAATACCAAGCTTTCCCAGCAGCGTGGAAACGTGGGTTGCGATGGCGTTGCGGGCGAGGCCCTAGAGACGAACCGCGTCGACTCCCCCAGCCGTTTGGGACAACACGGCGTACTTCTCCAGGATGCGTTGGGCGACGCTAGGCTCGCCGGGGAAGCCGATGCCTTCGTCGTGGACGCCTTGGAAGGTGGAGAGGATGTACTCCACGTCGTCGCGTTCGATGCCGTAGAGGAGAAAGAAGGCGGCGTCGAGTTCGGCCATCAGCTCGGCTCGTTCGGCTTCGTCCCATTTGTGGAGCCGCCCGCCGTATTCCGCCCGAAAGCTGCCGTCGGTGAAGTCGCAGGCCTCGGCCAGCGGGAGCATGTCTTCGGCCGTGCAAGTCAATTTGAGCACGCGCTGGCTGATCCACGTCTCCAACGTCGTGCGGCGGTCCCACGGGCAACGTTTGTCGTAGGCGTCGGGCGGCAGCGTCGGGATTTGCTCGACGATGAAGAAGTTCAGAGTCACGCCACCGATTTTCTGACGAGTGCAATAGTCATAGGCAAAAGCGTTGAAATTGGCCAACAAACACAGTTGCCGAACAGGTTTTGCTTCACTTCGAACGAGAACGAAATGATTCGTGAATCCGGCCCTTGGCGCGCAAGCCGCAATCATGGTCCTTTGGTTCGTGGGACTGGTGATGTCCTTGAAGCCCACGCATCCCCAATCGGGCATTTCGACTTTGTTGGCCTCCACCCAGAATCTCGGCATGGCCAACTGTTCGGGATTCTGATAGCCAACCAGGGTCCGCTTCTCAGTTTGGCCTTGCCGCATCCAGTTGGATCGGTCGGTAATCACGTTCGCGGCGCGGTGGTCGTACGCCTGAAGCATCTTCGCCTCGTACAGCGGCAGGAAGACAGAACGTTCAGCTCACCACGACCGCTCGGCCAAGGTCGCGATTTCGGCGCGTACTAGCCGATCGACCACCTCGCGGGGCGTCGTGGGCCGTCGGAGCGGGTCCTTGGCCAGCATTTGACGCAGCAACAGGGCGGCATCGGCAGGGAGCCGTTGAGCAGCCTCTTCCAGCCGAGGTGGCCGGGCCTCGCGGTGTTGCCGGGCGAGCTCCGCCGCGCTCGATCCACCAAACGGCGGCTCCCCGCAGAGCATCTCGTACAGCGTGACGCCGAGGCTGTACAGGTCGCTGCGGATATCCGTCTTCCATGAGGCGAGGAAGGCCTCCGGCGCCATGTAGTGGCCCGTTCCCGTCAAACATCGCTCCGGCTCCGGCTCCTCTGGATTGCTCCGCCGAGCAAAACCAAGGTCAAGCAGGGTGGCATGGCCCTCGGGCGAGACGAAGATATTGCTCGGTTTGACGTCGCCATGCATCCAGCCGGCGGCGTGCAGGGCCTCCAGCGCGTCGGCCACCTGTCGGGCGATCCAGAGGGCGTCAGGAACCTCGATCTGTTGACCTCCAGAGAGCCGAGTTGCCAAGGTCTCGCCCGTGAGCCACGGCATTACCACGTAATAAGGTGGCCACTGGACTGACGCCGAAAGAATGGAAATCAGGTGTGGGTGCGACACCAGCCGCGCGGCTTGTGCTTCGCGGCGAATCGTTTGCACGGCCCGGGGATCAGCCTCCCATTCCGAGCGCAACAGCTTGATCGCGTAAGCGGAGGTGGCCTGGCCATTCCCCCCCACGGGTCGGGCCAGGTAGATATCGGCGAGCTTGCCCTCGGCCTTTTTTTCTACCAATTCCCACTGACCTAACCTTAGGAATGAGCCGATGCCCCCAGTACGGCGGGTGGCTCGACCTTCCCGGATGACGTCCGTGCTGAGCTGACTCATTGTGCTTCGCTCGCCCCGTCTTGCCAGGTTTCCCTAAACAAACATTATTTTGCACAGTCGCAGTTCAGGGGCGCAAGACTATGGTAAAGATCGGAGAAGAGAGAAACTTATGATGAGTCAACCTGATTGTGGATCAGCAAAAGCAACCAAAGCAACCGCCCGAGTGAAACCAAGTATTCGGCGTGGGTATCGCATTCGACGCGGCGATTGGCCCACGCTTGGAAAGCCAAGCTGGATCGCTTAAATTAGTTCCGCGAAAAGAGAAGTTTTCCCCAAAGACCTGGATTGGAGTATTTGATGAGCCCCCCCAGTCGACGTGTAGCCTTAGCCTTCATGGCCCATCCTGATGATGCGGAATTCCTTTGTGCGGGAACGCTCATTCGGTTGAGCGAGTCGGGCTGGGAGGTTCACATTGCCACGTGTGCCCCAGGCGATTGTGGCACGGCTACCGAAAATCGTTGGGACATCTCCAGTATCCGGACCAAAGAGGCGGCCAAGGCGGCGGCCCTGATCGGGGCCAAGTACCATTGCTTGGACGAGCGGGACGGGTTCGTGGTGTACGATAAGACCGCGCTGCGGAAGACCTACGACCTGTTCCGCCGCGTGGCTCCCACGCTGGTCTTCGCCCACGCCCCTCGGGACTACATGATGGACCACGAACAGGCATCGCTGTTGGCTCGGGCGGCGAGTTTCCTCTACGCTGGGCCCAATGTGTCCGACCTGCCGGTGATCGAAGGCTCCTGCGTTCCGTATTTGTATTACTGCGATCCCGTCGAGGCGATCGACCCGCAGGGCCGCCAGGTGGAGCCCACCACGTGGATCGACATCTCGGCCCAATTAGAAAAGAAACGCCAGATGCTGGCCTGTCATGCCAGCCAGCGCGATTGGTTGCTGGCGCATCACGGGGTGGACGAATACCTGGAGTCGATGCAACGTCATGCCGCCTTGCGAGGCCAACAGGCCGGGGTCGCGGCCGCCGAGGCCTTTGTGCAGCATCGTGGCCATGCCTATCCCAAGGACGACCTTCTCCAGGCGTTGTTTGGCAAGTGAGGCCGTATGCCTCGGATTTTTTGGCCTTCCAGAAGCGGCTGACCATGGCGCATTCAAGACGCCGAGTGGAGCAGTTGAAGACTAACGGATCGACTTTTTTCGACCAACTTTTCCCCAAATCAAGAATCAAGGAGGCCTTTTCATGCCGCGCCCAATCAGCAAAGTCGCTCCCGACTGGTGGGACTACACCACGCTTGACCCTGAAATCCTCGACGATGCTGCCAAACTCACACCGAAGGACATGCTGAAGCTGTCCCGGCCGGGTTTCAAGGTGGTGTTTTACGACACCCTGGAGGAGTTCTATCTGGCCGAGGCGCTGGAGTACATCAGCGCGTGGCGTCAATCCACGGACGACAACCCGGTGGGCATCTGCGGCCCCATCGGTCCCACGGAGCAACTGCCGCTGGTAGCACGGATCGTCAACGACTTGGAACTCGACGTGCGGAGCGCCCATTTTTGGGGCATGGACGAATGGGTGGACGAGCAAGGAAATCCCGTTCCCATCACCCACCCCCTCAGCTTTGCCAAGGCCGACCTCGAGTTGTGTTTCAACCGCATCCGGCCGAAGCTCCGTATGCCGGACAGCCACCTGCACTTTCCCACCGGCGATCTCAAGGCGTATTCGAAGACCTACGACCAGGTCCGCTGCGCGGTGATGCAGGGAGGTCAAGGCGAAGTGAAGCATTGGGCGTTCAACGATCCCCCGCGGCGCAAAGGCAAGTATAAGGACGCCCCCCCCTCGCCCGAGGAATACCGTGCCTTGACGACTCGGGTCACGGACCTGCACCCGATGACGATTATTCAGAATGCCCGAACCTCGGGCGGTGGTCAGGTCTCGCTGGTGCCGACCAAGGCGGCCACCGTGGGCCCGGCCGAGACGTGGAAGGCCGAAAAGGTCTCCATCTGGCAGGCGGGCACGCACGACAACCCCTTCGGCATGCGCTTGACCACGCTGATGATTTCCAAGCGCATCGCGGATGCCTCGGTGCCCATGTCGCTTTTGGCCGACCACCCCAACGTACAGTTCAACTTTTATCGCCATGGGATCGGCGAGGTCGCCGCGGAGATGCACTGATTTCGGCCACGCATCCGAACGGCTTGGCTCAGCGCGAGGCCTAAGGTCGATCGCACTCAAAAACGAGCTGTGGGGCAAGCCCCGGCGAGGCCCTGAAACGACCGTTTCGGGAGTGGATACTCGTTCGTTTTTCAGGCCCTCGCGGCTTGCACAATTGCCCAACTTTTTTCGCCGACAGAGGTTGTTTTTCGTGGTCGGAAACAAAGCCCAGTTTTGAACGGACGTCTGCCTCATGGCCAGTGTTCGCGTCAAAGCCTACGCAACCCTCCGTTCGTATTTAGGCGGCGTGGCGTCGAGAGAGGTAGGGATTGAACCGGGCGAGACCGTGGGCGAGGTCTTGGATCGTTGCGGGATTCCCCGCGACCAGACCCGCATCGTGTTCGTCAACAACCGAGCGGCCTCACTTGCCGACCAACTCCAGGGCGGCGAGCAGGTTGGTGTTTTCCCAGCCATTGGCGGCGGATAGCCGAACTTCGTAAAGTTCAACCTCTGGCTGCCCCGGCAAGCAGCCGAGCGAGGGCACGCACGCGAAAGGACCCAACATGGAAGCATTCTCCGACCGGTTGTATCGTGCGGTTCGGGAACGTGGCACGCCGGTGATGGTGGGCATGGACCCGCGCTACGACCTTTTGCCGATTTCGTTGAGGCCCCGAGGGGCCCAGGCAGCTTGGGCAGATCGCGCCGCCGCCTACAAGGAGTTTTGTTGTGGGGTGATCGACGTGGTGGCCCCCCTGGTGCCCATCGTCAAGCCGCAGGCGGCCTTTTTCGAGGAATTGGGGCCGCCCGGGATGGTCGCTTTAAGGGAAGTGATTCAGTATGCCCAAGACCGCGGTCTCCTGGTGGTCGTCGACGGCAAACGCAACGACATCGGTTCCACGGCCATGGCCTATGCGGCGGGATACTTGGGCCCCGGCAACCTAAGCCCTTGGGGGGCCGATGCCTTGACCGTCAACCCTTACCTGGGCGACGACAGCCTCGAGCCTTTCACCAGCTTGGCGGTGCAGCGGTCGGCCGGGGTGTTCGTCCTAGTGAAGACCTCGAATCCCGGCAGCCGGACGTTTCAGGATTTGCCGTGCGAGCGACGGCCCCTGTATGAGCATGTAGCGGCCCTCGTCGAGGGACTCGCCTGCCAAACTTTGGGGAACTGTTTCTACGGCGCAGTAGGGGCCGTGGTCGGGGCCACCTTTCCTGAACAATTGGCCCAATTACGCCAGCAAATGCCCCATGCTTGGCTGCTTGTGCCGGGCTATGGCAGCCAAGGTGCGACGGCCCGACATGTTGCGGGGGCCTTCGACGCTCAAGGAGGCGGGGCGTTGATCAACAATTCCCGCGGCATCCTCTTTGCGTTCCGCGAGGGAGAATACGCCAACCGCTTCGGAGAAACCCACTGGCAACGCGCCGTCGAGGCCGCCACCCGACGCATGATCGACGAGTTGGCGGCGGAGACGCCCGCGGGTAAACTAGGACGACTGTAAGCCCTGCTGGTTTCAGCTTTGGAGATAGGAACGCTGATTCGGGGGCCGTTTCACCCCCTTCCAGCCTCTTAAGGAAGGATGCATGGAAAACGCCGCTTTTGAACAAACGCTCGTTTTAATCAAACCGGATGCCTTGAAATTATCGTTGACTGGCTACATCCTTTCGCAGTTTTCCGAGTTTCATACTGGTCTCCGCTTCGCCGGGGCCAAGATCGTCCATGTGACCCGAATGCTGGCCGAGGAGCATTACGCTGAGCATCGCGGCAAGCACTTTTTCGAGCCGATCATCGAGTACATTATGGGCATGTCGCACTATCCGGCGGGGCCCCAACGACGTCGGGTGGTCGCTCTGGTCTATTCAGGCCCAGACGCCGTGCGCAAAATCCGCGAGATCGCCGGTCCGACCAATCCCCACGTGGCCCGGGAAACCAGTCCCGGCACCATCCGCACGCTGGGAACCGTGGTGCCCGTCAAGAACGCCTCTGGCGCCGTGGTCGGCGAGCGGATGGACAATCTGGTCCATGCCTCGGCCACCCCAGCAGAGGCCGAACGCGAGATCAAACTCTGGTTTCGACCCACCGACATCATGCCCTATATGCGCATCTACCCCACCGAAATCAGCGACGCGCATTACTATTACCACGACGGAAAACTCCTCACCGCCTACGAACCTGGCGCGAAGTGTTTATGCGCCCCGGGCGACACGGTTTGGAAATCCGATCTCGAGGCCCTCCGCCAAATCGAGCGAGGTCTGATGGCCGCGTGCTCGTTGGATGCCGTCGTGGCCAAATACCTCATCAACGCGAGTCCCTAGGCGTTTGCCGTCGCGCGGACTGGAGCAAGCTGGGTTCGGTTAAGGATCGCGGGCCACTTCCGCTGGCCGAAATGCCTTTTGGGCTGCCTCGTAAACCTCGCGGAGTGGCACTTGGTGCTCCAGGGCCGCCTTGCGGCAGGCCTCGAACTCCGGCGCGAACCGGGGCGGACCATCCGCGAACCACCCCACCTTGCCCTCGATCCTCCCCCAAGGGGTCTCCACCGCATGGAGCTGGCGTTGGAGTACGTGCCGATCGACGGGCCAGCGGCGGATGCCTAGCGTGCTCGTCTCTATGAATAAAACGGCCTCGACCGCGCTGACCACGTCGGCCTCGCAGAGGACCGACAGTTTCACGCCCGGCCGATTCTTCTTCATTTGGATTGCCGTGGTGTAAACATCCAACGCGCCCGTCGCCCAGAGTCGGTCGATCGTGTGGCCGATCAACTCGCCAGTCGTGTTGTCGAGATTCGTTTCCACGACCCAGACGCGACCGTCCCGCATTGGCTCCGCCGCGACCCCGATCAAGAGGCGGAGCAGGTTGGGCTGGTGTTCCAAATCACGCTGCCCCGCCCCGTAACCAATTCGCTCCAGCCGCATGGAAGGCAGGGGACCGAATCGGGCTGCCAGGGTGGTCACAATGGCCGCACCGGTCGGGGTCGTCAGTTCTGCCTGCACCGGGGACTCAACCAGCGGCACGCCCAACAACAGTTCAGCGGTCGCCGGGGCGGGAACGCTGCACTCCCCGTGGGCGATTCTGATCTTTCCTCCCCCCGTTGGAATGGGTGACGAAATGATCTGCTCCACTCCGAGCACATCCCAGCCAACGACAGAACCAACGATGTCGGCGATCGAGTCCGCCGCCCCCACCTCGTGAAAGTGGACTTTATCCACCGTCGTGCCATGGACTCTAGCTTCGGCCTCGGCCAAGCGCGTGAAAACCCGCAGCACCGATTCCTTCTGCCGCGCCGTGAGCGAGGAACCCTGGATCATGGCCGCGATGTGGTGCAAGTGCCGATGCACATTTTCCGGCTCGTATTCGACGCGGACTTGAGTGGCCCGAAATCCCCGCTTCTTGACCACTTCCGCACGCAACTGGCACCCCCGCAGGCCGAGCGAGCTGATCGCCCGATTCAACTGGCCTAGCTCGACCCCGGCATCAACCAAGGCGCCCAACATCATGTCGCCGCTCACCCCAGAGGCGCAATCCAAGTAAGCGATCTTCATCGTTCTGGACTCTCCGCAAAGATCGGATGACAAATGGGATTGGGCGGTTCACCCAAGTTGGGCGGTGTTGACCGAACCAATCGCGCTAGTCAGTGCATGTCACCTCTTACATGTTTTGGCGAAAAATTGGGTGGCTTGGGTGATTGGAGACGACGAATGTAACCCCTACCAGGGCGGTTCTTCAGGTACTTGCTCTCAGCCACTCGCGATCCATCAAGGCCACCGCGCGGCCCCGCAACAATGCTTCAAACGGTCTTGGAGCTGGGCCATCCTCTTCTGGGACTCTTGCTCCTTTTGCGAAAAACTCCGCGACGAGCCAACTTTGTGGGCGTCCATGATTTTGCCTCCTACCCTAGAAAATCCGTTCTCTAGCCCAAGTTAGTTGGCGTAGCTTACCAAAGAATCCGAGATTCTCCTATTGACATTTTTGCCTCCCTGCCAAATCGCGCAAAAGCTGATATGCACCCGCTGATATGCACCCCCGGTGAACTTCCGTTGACAGTTTTTGGGGTGGCCGCGTATCATCCGGGTGAGGAGAGCCGCGAAGCATGGGACCATTTGCCGGGTTTGAAAACATTGTGCGTCAGGGCGAACCTTTGGCCATGCAC
>CALFBP010000055.1 GCA_937951625.1 uncultured Thermoguttaceae bacterium | reverse complement strand
ATCCAGCCACAGCCCGGGAAACACCTCGCTCTGATACCACCCCGATGTGTTGGGGGCCAGCGGCGTCAGCCGGTCGTCGCGGAGCACGAACCAGTCGATGGCCCGATCCTCGACACGCCACACCACGTACTCGCGCACGCCATTGCGCTGGTAAGCGCGGAACTTGTCGTGCAGATCGTAGCTGGCGCTGGAAGCGGTGACTTCGGCGATCAGCTCGGGCGGACCGGCGATGTACTTGCCGCTGTTGCGCGATTGGCCGCCCAATTCCGGTCGGATGCGAAGGAAAGCATCCGGCTGAGGCTCGTTATCCAGGTCCAGGCGGATGGTGGCGTTGTCGCACCCCTGAACGCCCGGCGTCGCCGCCCGGTAGACTCCCATCCACGTGATCAAGTCGAAATGGGGTTGGGAATGTTCTTCGGAGACCGGCGAGGGCATGTAGACGACTCCTTCGATGAGTTCCGCCTTCTTGACGTGGGGCATTGCCTCGTACCGCCGTTCGAATTCGGCTCGG
Source organism: uncultured Thermoguttaceae bacterium (assembly GCA_937951625.1). GTDB lineage: Bacteria > Planctomycetota > Planctomycetia > Pirellulales > Thermoguttaceae > CALFBP01. The sequence goes on along the minus strand of CALFBP010000055.1, from coordinate 25,885 downwards.
GAAAGCCGGTCGCCTGCTCGCAACTCTGGAACGGGCTCGGGCGACGGCCACGACGCGGTGGTTGTCGGAAGGGTCGCCATAGGAACCGCCTCGAGAAGATGGATTGTGTTGCTATTTCTTGGTTACGACGTTGTCGCTTCGCTAGGATGGCCGATCGCATACCCGCCCGAAAGCCCAGCACAAGCGTGGCTCATCGAGCCACGATCGCCACATGCCCTTTATTCTACCTCGTTTCCTCGGACGATGGCGAGGACTTCGTCGAGGATCTTTCCGTTGGTGGCGATGCCTTGGCCGGAATAGATCGTGCGGCGGCCCTGCCAATCGGTGAAGGTGCCGCCGGCCTCCTCGATGATCGGTTGCACGGCGGCGGCGTCCCAGAGGTACATGATCGGATCGACCATCAGTTCGGCGCGGCCGGTGGCCACCATGAGATAGCCGTAGCAATCGCCCCAGGAGCGGCTGAGTCGGGTAGCGGCTTCGAGGCGATCGTACACGTCGCGCCGCTTGATCGCGGTGAAATTGGCTACCTCGCTGGTCAGAAAGAGTGATTCCCCGAGGCGATGGCAGGACGAGACCCTTGCGGGCCGTGGTTCCGCGTTGTCGGCTTGATACCACGCGCCTTGTCCCTCGGCGGCATAGACGGCCTCGTTCAAGGCGGGAATGCGGATCACGCCCAGCACGCTCCGCCCTTCCCGCTCCACCGCCACCATCGTGCCGAATAGCGGCACCCCGTGAATAAACGACTTGGTGCCGTCGATCGGATCGAGGATCCAACGGAAGCCGCTGTTGCCTGGCCGCTCGGGGAACTCCTCGCCGAGGATACCATCTTCAGGAAATTCTTCGGCGATACGACGCCGCAGGTGCTCCTCGGCTGCCCGGTCGGCGGCTGTGACCGGCGAGTCGTCCGCCTTACGTTCGACGGCGAGATCGCCGCGGCGGTAGTACTGCATGACGATCCCACCTGCCTCGTGCGCTAAGCGGATCGCCAAGTCGAGTCGTGCAGAAACCGGAGAGTTTTCGCTCATGAGCATCGTCCTCAGCGCTGAAAGATGGGTAAAACGTTGTTCGGGACTTGAAGGATCAGGCAGGCCATGGCCGTGGCGAATTCCGCGGAGATGGGGTCGATCCACGCGCCGTCGGAGCGTTGACGGCCAATCAGTTCATCGCGGATGGCAGGGTACCAACGCAGCCACGATTGGCCCCCAACCTGCCAGAAAGCCAAGGCAGCGTAGTAATGGCCATAGAAGTAGTAGCTCTCCCGTCGCACCAACCCCGGCTGGGGGCGGAAGGCGGCCAAATACTCCAAACCTTTGACGATCTCCGGCCCGTCATAGACGCCAGCGCAAAACAGGCCGACCACGGCGGCGGCCGAGCGGGGGAAGGCGCTTTCCCCGCCCTGCGAGAGCTGGTATACAAACCCGCCGTCGGGGTTCTGGCTCTTCTTGACATATGCTGCCGCCCGGTCCATGGTCTCGGCGGGAACGAAGATTCCCGCGTTCCTCGCTGCACGCAGGGCCATCATCTGACAGACGGTCACGGAGATGTCGGCATCCAAGCGCTGCGGGAAATAGCGCCAACCGCCTTCATCGTTTTGAGAAGCGACGATCAAATTGACCGCTTTGGCCAGCTTGTCGCGGAGCCCTGGTCGCGCCGCCATGCCGTGGCATTCCGCCAAGAACAGCGTGGCGAAACCATGACCATACATGGGGCCGTGATGTTCAAACTCGGGCTGGTTGATGTAGCCACTCTCTTGGGCCTGAGCGAGGACATAGTCCAGGGCCAGCGTTACCTGTTTGCCGTAGCGGCCGCGGCCCGGTGTGCTCCCGCCCGCCATCCAAGCCATGCCCCCCAGGGCGACCACGGCCACGTTGCCGCGGTAACTGCCCGAGCCGAGCGAACCATCCGGGTGTTGCCGGGCGGCCAGCAAGGCGAGTCCCCGCTCGATGGCCCGATCGGCCGCAGGCGTGACCAGTTTGGCAGCCGACTTCTCGGCGTCTTCGGCGCCCCGCACGCCCGACGGGATGCTCCAAAGAATCCCGAAGGCAATCGCCACACCGCGCCACTGAACCCGCGACCAATGGAGCTGCCGCAGCCAACGGAGCGGAACATGCCGCCGTGCGCCCAGTACGTGTGCCCTAACCACTATTCTCCCCTCCCCCGGCGTGGTCCCCATGCCGTCGCCTCGCGGCCCTCGGCCAAACGGCGGAAGTAGGCCTCGATCTCTGCCTCGTACTCGGGCAGGAATTCGTCGGGCGGTTGGAACTGGAGGATTTCATTGCGTTGTCGGATGGGAAGGTCGCCCCATACCCGCCGCAACAGCGAGGATCGGTCTACCGGCTGGTTTGCCTGACCGTCCGGGCCTTTGCCCGATGCGGCCGCCTGCCCAGGCTCAGGCTGGCCGTCTGGCTTCGCCGAAGCGGTTTGCGATTTTCCATCGTCTGCCTGCGGTTTTGCGTCTATTTCGGATTGCGGCGGTTTGTCGGGTCTGTTGGGGTCGCTCTGTTTGGGCGCGGTCTTCCCCTGGGCCGACTGCTCGGCCTGCCGAAGTATCGCCTCCAAATCTTCCAGGATGCGTTGTTGCAATTGCTGAGTGCCGGGACCGGGATCGATTTCGCTGAGGCGGCGGGCAGTTTGGACCATCTTCTCGACGATCGCATCGAGACTGACCAAGCCCTGTGGTTTGGCCTTGGCCTCGGGCGGCTGCGTCGCTTTAGGCTCTGGAGCGAAAAGTTCCCGATCAATGGCCTGGGAGGGAGGGGGCAAATGCGGCCCTGCGTCCTGTGCTTTCTGCCCACTGCTTGCCCGCCATGCGTCCGTCGGCGGTGCGTCCGCCGCTTGCAGCCCGTCCCACGGCAAGCCGTCGCCGAAGCACGCGAAAATGACAATCATGCTCGCCCACTGGGGAAGCAAAGCGTCCGCCACCTGTTTCCCGATTTTGCCGCTCAGAAATCGGCTCATGGTTTGCCCTCCTGGGCACGAGTTGGGGCGAACAGGCCCCGTAGTTTCTCGGCGAGCTCCGCCTGTTCGCGACTGAGTTGCTCGAATCGTTGCCGCGTCTCGGGAGAGGTGGGATCCAGGCCCTTGATCAATTGATCCAACTCCTTCGTCCGGCGATTGATGGCCTCTTGCGCTCGCTTGATCTCGTCGAGCGACGGGGCGTCGATAATCTGCGGGAGTTCGTCGGTTGGCGGGCGGCGGCGTCCGGCCAGCAAATCGGCGATTTCCCGAAGCCCCTTTCGCGCCCGTTGCTGATTTTCCGTGGCCTGACCCAGTTGATTCCTCCGGATTTGCTCAGCGGCTGAGCGCATCGGACCGGCCAGCTCGAGTTCCCGGGCACGACGGAGGCCCTCCGAAACGTTGGCAGCGGCTTGCTCCTGCGCTGCCTGCCGCAACGCTTCATCCATGGCTTTTTCCGTGCGTTCCAGGCGGTCGGCGAGCTCCGCTTGACCTCGGGCCGCGTCGGCGAGCTGGGCCGCCTCTTGGGGCGTCAGATTCTCCAGAGGCCGCGAGAGAGTCTGGCGGGCCAATTGGTTGGTGCGATCCGCAAGTCCCTCCTGTTGCTGGGCCAACGCCTCGAATTCCCGGGAAAACTCGCGGAGTTGACTTGCCCGACCTAACACCTCGGTCATTTCCGCGAGGGCAGCGATGATCGCGTCCTGGTGTTTCCCTGCCGCGGCCAACGGCGTGCGCACGGCTGTGGCCGAAAGTTCCGTGGTTCGCGAATCGAGCTGGGCTTGGGCGGCCTTGATCGCCGCGGTCAACTCTCGGCCCACTCCGGGAAGTTCGCTGGCAGCCAAATGCTCCAAGGTAGAAAGGATCTTTTCCAAACGCTGCTTCATCTCGGGCAGGGAGAGTTTGTTGCGGCTCGTCTCGGCCAGGACGCGGAGTATTCGTGCCGGCACACCCTCAGCGCGGTCGGCGAGGCTCCGCTGAATCTGCCGCTGATCGAGCTCAATTCCACGAAGGCGGTCGATGTCCTGTTGCTCCAACCGGGCATGTTTCGCCGCGCGTTGTTCCAACTGCCCCACTTGCTCCCGGCCTCGACGCTGCATGGCGAGGGTTCGGGACAATTCGGCCAGGATTTCGGCCTCGCGGGAAACGAGGCGTTGGACCAGTTCCTCCGGCGTGGCGAGGAAAAGCCTTCGCGTCTCGCTTTTGGCCGTTTGGGGTTTGTAATCGGCAGCCTCGATCCAGCAGTCCATTTGAGCCCCCGGTGTTGCCTTGAGGGCATCCAATTTCCACACCGTGCGGAGGGACCGTCGATCCGCTGTGGCGTGATCCAGAACCTTGTTCGGATCGAAACCATGGGGCGAGGGCGGCCCAACGTACAACGCTGTTCGGGTCGGCGGATCATTAGGTCGGTCGGAGCGGGTGAAGCAGAGATCGACCCGATGGATCGCCAAGTCGTCGCTCACCGTGACGGCGATGGGTACTTCGGCGGCTGGAGTGACCAACGGATCGCTGGCGGCGTCCGGCTCTTCCCAGACGACATGAGGGGGCGCGTCGGCCACCACGCGAATTTCCCAGCGGGCATCTTCGACGTTGGTGATCCCCTCGCGATCCAAGAGGCGAAAACCGTAGGAACCCGATCGTTCCAGGACCCACGACGCCTTGGGGTCTCCGGGCACGACGAGCCGCAGGCCCGACGATTCGAGCCGGGCGGGCCACGACGTTTCGCCGTCGAGCTGGAGCAAGGCCGAGGCCAAGGGCTTGGTGGCCGTGGCAGCGATTTCGACCCGCGTGCCCGCCAAAGCACGGATGTTTCCTTCGGCGGTCATGGTTGGCCAACCGGTATAAGCCGGCGGGGTAAGGGTGGCCTCGAGGCTGGCGACAGCGGGCGGATCGACCACCTCGACCGCCTGCCAAGGCATCGAGCGATCGTCGCCGCCCTCGACGCGAAAGGAAAAAGACCGCGTTACCCGCTCCCGACGGGCTACCAGCATCCCCTGCACCAGCCGCATCGGTTCGCTTTCCAGCATCGGCCCCTCATCGCGCTCGAACCGATAGAAAATCCTGGCATCCGAGGGCAGCCGGAATCCGAAGGCGTCGATCACTTCGACCTCGAACGCCTGCCCCCTGGCCAAGCGTAAGATTGGATTGCGGATTTCCAGGTGGTGCATTTGCGGCCAGGGGATTTCGGCCCAGGGAAAAGCGAGGCGCAGCACGGCGGTTCGGGCGGGTTGGGGATAGGCCAGGACGATTGCCGCGGCCAAGAGGACTGCCACTCCCCCGGCCAACCCCGCTTGCCACGCCGCACGCCCATGGACCACTTGGCGAAAATCCAGTTCTCGCGCGGTGTCGCTCACGCGATCGACCAAGGCCCTGCGCAGCTCCGCCGAACCCGCCGCGGGATCGTCCTGTTCCTGCCGCAGGAACTCCACCGCACTGGCCAGATCTTCGCCCAGCCGGGGAAAGTAAGATTGCACGCGGCGAGCGAGGGCAACATCGCTGAAGCGCATCCTCCCCACGGGTAATAGGAACCGGAACGCGGCCCCGGCGAAAACGCCAAGCACGGCCAACGTCACCAGCACGCGCATGCCCGGCTCACGAAATCGGATGAGGTAGTCGATCGTGCCGGCCAGCGCCACCACCCCCACGGCGCAGGCCAGCCACCAGCCCGCTCCATACACCACGAGCAGGCCCCGTACCCGACGCCGCAATATGCCGATTCGAGCCTGGATGGGGTGGGTCATGATGCTTGATTCTACGCCATCGAGCCCCATTTTCGCAGCACCCATTCGGCGGTGAGCAGGAACAGGAAGGCCGCGAGGACAGGCCAGGTGTTCCAGAGCGGGCGGGGCGGGAACGATTCCAAGGGGACGTGGCGTCCTTCGGGCAATTCCTCGACAAGCCGCGCGGCCGTTGCGAAAGTGTAGTATCGACCGCGACTCTGTTCCGCGGCGCGGCGCATCTCCACGGCGTCGGTTTCCAATCGGGCGAATTCGCCGGGTGGGGCCACGACGCTGAAGTCGTCTGCCGCCGCGCCGCCGGGAAGCTGCGGAATGGCGACCCAGGCGTGATACGCGCCAACGGGCAAGCTTTCCACCTCCGCATCAAACATCCCACGTTCGCCCGTCGTGCGGCGAAGCGTGACGCGCCGCGTGGTCCCGGCGGTGGACTCCAAAACCACGGTCACGCCGTCATCTTCCACCGGGGCGAGCGACTCGTTGTGAAAGCGTGCGCGGAGCCGCACGGTGTCGCCGAGACGGTACTCGCGGCGGTCGGCGCGGAGTTCGGCCGCGCGATCGCCCTGGGCGAGTTTGGATCGGGCTAGGTAGCGAATCATTTGCAGCCAATAGCGGGCGAAGTACGTATCGCCCAAGCGGAAGCGCCATCGCCAGGTCTCGTCCGTGGCATGGAAGAGCACTTTTCCCGAACCCACGTAGTGGAGCACGAAGACTGGCAGCAGACGGCCGTCGGTCATGCGGCGACGAGGGTGTTCTGTGAGCACCCGAGCGCCCGCCTTCAATTCCCCGATCTCCATGATCCATTCCAAAGGTGGTAACAATTGCCACACCGAGGCGTTTTCCGCTGGATCGTCGGCCAGTTGCAACATGGGCGAGTTCAGCCCGAGTTCGCTGGGCCGAACCACAAAACGCTCGGCTGGTGTTTCGGCGGCAGGCAGACGCACGGTTGAGAGTTCCATCGGCAACAGGCGTGCCAAAGGGGTGTCGCGGAACGCCAACGGCATAAACTTTGGTCCTGCGATGCACACCAGCGCCCCACCCTTGCCGGGCTGATCCACGAAATCCACCAGGTTTCGCAGCATGGCCGGAGTGAGCAGCGCGGGATCCACATCGCCCAAGATGATCACGTCGTACTGAAATAGCTCATCGCGGCGAACTGGGAAACTCCGCAACGCCGCTGCATCCTGCTCGGCATGTTCGGGATCGGCGGTTTGCAACACGGTGGCTAGTTGGATGGAAGGCTCCCGGCCCAAGAGATTGCGGAGGTAGCGATATTCATAGCTCGGCTCGGCCTGCACCAAGAGCACGCGGATTTGTTCCTGGCGGACGCGCACCGTCGCTTCGAGGCGATTATTCTCGGTCTGCAACTCATCCTCCAAGGATTGGACCTCCACGACGTAGCGAAATACGCCTTCCTTCGTGGGGCGATGGGCCAGGCGAACGGGCTGAGTTTGTCCGTCGGGCCCCGATTTGATTTGGGTTCTCGCTACGGGCGATTCCTGTCCCGCGCTGCGAAGCGTCACCTCCACCGTGCGGCCCTCGTAGCCCGATGCGGAAAGCTGGGCCTCGAAATACACCACATCGCCGAGAAACACCTGATCGTCCACCAGGAGGTCGCTGAGCTTGACGTCCCGAACCGGCCGATCGTGGCCAAGGCCGACGAAATAGAGGGGCACGCCGCGGCGTCGAGCGTGGGCAGCGGCGTCGGCCAGGCTTGGTCCCTCGGTATTGATCCCGTCGGTCAATAGGACCACGGCGGCGGGGGCATTGCCCCGCAACTCGTCGAGCACCGCCCGAATGGCCGCACCCAATCGCGTGCTCCCCGCCGAAGGCTCCCGCGCACGGAGCTCCGCGGCGAAGGCCTCCGCCGCCTGGCCGGGTTCCCACGCCGAGGATGCCGAGGTCCCGCTGAGCCAGTACCACCTCAAGCGGTAATTCTCCTCCAACTGCCGCAGCAGCGCGGCGTCGTTTTCCACCAGCAGCGTTCGCGCCAAGTTCCATCGCGTGAGGCGGTCGAAACCGGCCACGGACAGCCGAGCTTGCATCGCTTGTCGCTCGTGCTCCGCGTAGCGGTCGGCTACCGTCATGCTCAACGAATCATCCACGATCAGCGCCACGTAAGGCAAACCGGTCCGTTTCACCGAGAGCGTCGCTTGAGCCAACATGAACGCCGCGATCGCGAACAAGGCGAGGCGAAGCGCCGCCAATCCGGCACGGAAACCCGGTCGCGTGCGGCGATTCTCTCGGGCATACGTGAGTACGACCACCGCCACGATCACGATCAGCGCCAACAGACTGAGCCAGGCCGGCCACGACCATGACCCTTCTAAGCTCCACACCGCACCCTCGCCGCTGGCGGTGGAGATGCCGAGCCAACGCTCCATCCACGGGGGCATGGGGTCAGTCATAGTGTCCGAACCGCCGGGCCAGGAAAGTTTCCACGAGCAACAGGACCATCACGCCGCCAAGCAGATTTTTCGCCCAAGGGTTGGACGGAACGGTCCCGCCTAGTGTCCGTTCGTCGATCGGTTCCCAAGACCTCTGATGAACGAAGGGCACACCAGGCCAAGTCTCATTGCGGAGTTCTTCCATGTTCAAGGGCGTCAAATCGCTCTCCGCTGGGTCCACGTTCACGGCGAAGACGTTCGGGCGGACAAGGGCCGCCGCGTCGTCCGTTCCGGGCGACTGGCTGCTTGTAACCGTGTCGGCAGTTTTTGCCTCCACGGAATAGACGCCGCTGATCCATGTTTCAGCGAAGCTCCAAGCGTTGCGGTCGTCCTCCCGGCGCGAGCGGACCGTCTCCACACGCCCCCGGGGATCGCGGACCTCGAGAGACATCTCGCCGAGCGTCGCGGGCAATAGAGCGTTCAAAGGCTCGCCGACCCCAATGTTTTGCCGCTCGAGCTGGCCGCGGATCAGGAAGTCCAGCATCTCCTGAATCAAGGGGACATAACTGGGCCAGAGCGGCAGATAAGTCCAGCTCGTATCGGCCGAAGTGGTGACCCAAACCACGCGGCCGCGGCCTGCCGGCGCCTCGACCACCAACGGATCTCCCGAGGCCAGCGCTAGGACCACGCGGGCCGTGGCCGCGCTGCTCGAAGCGGCCCCAACGGGACTGTCCCCAGCCTCAGCGAGGTCGAGACGCATGTGCTTCAACACGGGCACGGTCAGCAGCCCCGAACGTTCCCGTCCGCGGAAGGCGTCGAGCACGGGGTGGCGATAACCGAGTGGATCGAGTCGGGTCTCCACACGGTCAACGGTCGGCCCGAGCTGGCCCGGCAGGAGCCGAATCCCCAGTGGCTGGTCCTTGCCTAATTCCGCCTGGTACCGCTCCGCCTGGACGCGATCGCCGAGGAAAAACACCAAATTCCCGCCATGAGCGACATAGCGTCCCAGCAGCCTGGCCTCCGCCGACGTGAACTGCGCCACGTCAGCCAGAAAGACGCACTCGTAGCGATCGAGCTCCATTTCCGGCAAGCGGCTTTCCACAACGACCTCGGGCCGCACAAGGGGCGATTCTTCCGGGCGAGGCGACAACGCCAGCGCCAGGTAGCGTGTGGCGGCGTCCTTCGCGCCGGCCGTGGAACGTCCTTCCACGCACAGCACGGGCACAGAAGCCTTGACGGGCACGGCGAGCCAGCGGCGATTGTCGATCTCCAGAGCGTCGCCGGGCACGCGGACTTCCAGCACGCGGTCCCCAGCACTCTCGAAACGATGGAAAAACTTGATTTTGACTTCACCGGCGGCGGGCAGGTCGAGCACTTGTCGGGCCACGCGACGACCTTCGGCCCAGAGCTCCACCGATTGCCCCGGCCGGGCGCGTGGCGGGAAACTGCGGAGGGTCGCCTCGATCTCGAAATCGCGGGTGAGTGTCGCGAACGGTCGGCGGCTGCGAATGTTGGTCACGGCCACGTTCTCCGCATCCGCCTGACCCACGTCGATCACCACTAGCGAGGCCGCCTCGGCCAAACGTTCGCTGCGGCTGCGAAACTCGGCCACGGTGGCGGCGTCTTTTCCCTCCAGACTCCAACCCACCCGGCCGAGGTCCGTTACGAAGTAAATCACCTCCCGAGTCAAACGCGGCTGCTCGCGCCGCGCCGCCAATAGCACCTGTTCTACTTGCCGGAGCGTTTCCGGCAGATCGGCCGTGGAGTGGGGAAGCTCCAACAACTCCACTTCCCGAAGAAATTCGCTCGGCGCTAGCGAAGGTTGTCCGATCACGATTCGCGGCGGGGCGCTCATCAAGACCAGCGTGAAGCCGTCGCCTGGCGCGCTTGCGCGGACGATGCGGGCCGCCAGCTCCTTGGCTTGCTCGAATCGGGACTTCTCGCCGATGGTGTATCCCATCGAAAACGACCCGTCGAGCACCAGCACGCGGTGCGTCCGCTCACCGGGCGCGGCGGCCAGCCCGCCGCGTTCCTCGACCGGCTCGGCCACCGCCAACACGACGAGGGCCACGACCAAGGTCCGTATGGCCAACAGCAACCAGTGCTCGAAAAGCAACGTTCTCCGTCGTTGCCGCAAGGCCGCGGCCAAGTACTCCATGGCCGCCCACGGCGTTTCCTGGTAGCGCCGCCGACTCCACAGGTGGATCAGAATCGGGACCGCGGCGGCTGCCAACCATGCGAGCATGGCGGGATGTGCGAAGGCGAACGCGAACAACGTCATGTCGCCAACGACGTTCAGTACCATGGGGGAACCCAACGTTTCATCGCCTTCTCCGCGAACCCTCCCTGGACATGGCAAAGCCGAACACCAAAACTCCACTCACTTGTTTCTGTTGATGCTCAGCCCGGGTGACGCTCACATTCGGCTTCGCCTCAGCCTCGCTGCCAGGTAGCTTGCCAACGCCAATCCGAGCGAGCGATCGGTTCGCAGCAGCACGTAGTCGATCTGCGCCGCACGGCAACCTTGTTGCAGTCGACGAAGGTAATTTTCGAACTGTTTCAAGTAGGCCTGTCGCAAAGCCCGGGGTTCGACCACCAGATCGTTCCAGCCCTCCAGCCCGCGAAACCGCGTGACGTCGTGGAACGGAAAATCCAGTTCGGCGGGATCGAGCACGTGGAACAGGATGACGTCGTGCCGCCGGTGACGGAAGTGTTTCAGCCCGGTGAGGACCGCCTCGACCTCGTCGAATAAGTCGCTGAGGACGATGACGACACCGCGGCGACGGGTCCGCTCGGCGAGTTCATGGAAGATCGGCGCCAACGCGGTTTCGCGGCCGGGCGACGATTCCTCCATGACGCGAATCAGTTCCTTCCAGTGGGCCGGGGTGCTCCCCGGCCGAACCGTGGCGCGGACCTGATGGTCGAACGTGGTCAGGCCAACGCAATCTTGCTGTTGCAGCACGAGATACGCTAGGGCCGCCGCGGCGGAGCGGGCATAGTCGAGTTTCGACATCGCCGCCGCCGGACCGCGATAGGCCATGCTCTCGCTCACGTCCAGCAACAGCGTGCAAATCAGGTTCGTCTCTTCCTCGAATTGCTTGAGATAAAACTTATCGGTGCGGCCGAAGACCTTCCAATCCAGGTATCGCAGGTCATCCCCGGGCGCGTACTCGCGGTGCTCGGCAAACTCGATGGAGAAGCCGTGGTAAGGGCTGTGGTGCAACCCGGCGACGTAGCCCTCGACGATCCGCCGGGCCCGCAGCGACAGCCCCTCAAGGCGAGCCAGGACTTGCGGATCGAAATAGTTCGGGGAGTTTTCCACGGGTTCGTTCTTCGTCAACCGCCACGGTTTCGATCAATCGGCGGACCAGGTCGTCGGGCTTGACGCGGTCGGCCTCGGCGTTGAAGTTGGTGAGGATGCGATGCCGCAAGACGGGCGGGGCTACGGCGCGAATATCCTCGCAGGTGGCCGCGAAACGGCCCTGGAGTACCGCCCGGGCCTTGGCGCCCAACACCAGATACTGACTTGCCCGCGGCCCAGCGCCCCAAGTCACATAATCGCGGATCCACGGGGGCGACTCCGGTCGGTTGGGCCGCGTGGCGCGGACCAGGCGAAGGGCATACCGGACCACGTGGTCGGCCACCGGCACACGCCGCACAATCCCTTGCAAGGCCACGATCTGGTCGGCCTGAAGCGTCGGGCTCACCGTCGAAGCCACATCGGCCGTGGTCCGACGCACGATCTGAAACTCGTCCTCTTCGCTGGGATAATCTACGAACGTGTTGAACATGAAGCGGTCCAATTGGGCCTCGGGCAAAGGGTAGGTCCCTTCCTGCTCGATGGGATTCTGCGTGGCCAGCACGAAAAACGGTTCGGCGAGCACGTGACGCTGACCACCGATCGTGACCTGATGCTCCTGCATTGCCTCGAGCAAGGCCGCCTGCGTCTTCGGTGGGGTTCGATTGATTTCGTCGGCCAAAATCACATTGGCGAAGATCGGACCCGGCAAAAATCGCAACTCGCGCTTGCCCGACAGTTTGTCTTCCTGAATCACTTCTGTGCCGGTGATGTCCGAAGGCATCAAGTCGGGCGTGAACTGGATGCGATTGAACTTCAAGGCCAACGTCTCGGCCAAAGTTCGGATCATCAAAGTCTTCGCCAGCCCCGGAACTCCCACCAAGAGGCAGTGTCCGCGAGCAAACAGGGCCACCAGGAGTTCTTCGATCACCTGCCGCTGGCCCACGATCACTTGGGCCAACTGCTGGGTGATCGATTCATAGGCCTCGTGAAGGCGATGTGCCGCTTCGATGTCGTCGTGCTGCATGGAAAAGTTTCCGGGATAAAGTTTGGTGCGAAGCCTTTTGCTGGTTTGCCCTCGATCATCGACGGCCGCGATTCATCGTTGCACCACAGTAAACACGTCTTCTGTGCCCGGCGGATTGGCACTCCCTGTGCCCAAGACCACAAGCTCTCGGGCCGAAGCGATCAACAGCTTCCCGTCGGCCGTGATCAGGTTTCCACCGACGAGACCACGTGATTCCAGATCGATTGCCCTGAGCAGTTTGCCGGTCGCCCGATCGAACTGATAAATCCGCTTCCGCGTGGGCCATAGGACGTACTTGCCCGCCAGCAGGCCGCGACCGTACCCTAGCCTTGCCCCACCGTCGGGCCAGGCGTATTTCAGCCTGCCTTGTTCAGGCCCAGTCAGGTGAATCCAAAACAATCGGCCCCCGCTGGCGATGAGGCAATCGTGCGAAACGCCCAACAAGTGGACGACGTCGCCGAACTCCGGCCCGCTCTGCCAAAGAATTTGCCCCGAGTCCGCGTCCAAGGCGAAGATTGACCGGGCGTCGGCTGGGGCGACATATAAAACTCCGCGGTCATACAAACAGGGCGTCAAGTCGCGGTGAGCATGCTCCGGGAAAGGCGTTCGGTCCTGTTGAACACTTCGTGGGTAGATGGTCAGCCAGCGAATCGTCCCCGTTCGGGCATCGAGCGCTGCCACCGCACCCAAATTCGTGTTGAGAAAGAGCGTGTCGCGGTGGAGCGTAAGCAAGTTGTGGGTAATCTCCGGCAGCATTCCTTTCCCGGGGCTATCAGCCGAACAGAGGAACCGCCGCCAGCGGAGTTCCCCGTTCTCCGCGGCATAGCACGCGACGTGGACCTGCGACTGCACCTCGCTGCGCCGCATTGCCACGTAAACATGGGCCGCATCGGCGACGGGTGAGCCGTCGAAGGCCCAGCCCGGCTCCGGTACGACCTTCCATGCCAGGCGCCCTTCGCTCGCAAGATCCAAACAGATCAGATAACCGGGGGCGACCATCCGCGAAGCCTCGCGTGGGCGGCTGGTCAGCGGCGGGCCCATTTGGGCAAACAGCCGCTCCCCAACCACGGTCGCGGTGAATCGCGGAACGCCCCACACGGTCCCACGACGGCCCTCGCCGGCCCGTTCGGTTTCCAATTCGTCCGCAAAGACCGTCGCTGTTTGGCCCCAAGCCGGCCGACCATCGGCCAAGTTCCAGGCCAAAATCTTTTCGTTGCCAAGGTTCACAAACACCCGTCCCGCCGCCACCACCGGAAATGTGCTCAACGGATTGAGCTCACCCGCGCTCGCCGAACCAGGCAAGTCTGAAGAGCGCAGCATGGTTTGACGATCGGTCTGTTCACGAGTTAAAGCGACTCGCCAAATCGGCCGGGTCGCTTCGGTGGACCAGGCGGCAATGGCGTTGCGCGACGCAACGCCAGCGAAGGTCGGCCAGTCCGCCATCGGTCTCGGCCCTTGCCATTGCGCACTCTCGGCAAGTAAATCCGTCAGGGCATCGGCGTAACGGACTTCGCGTCCGCCGAACCAACCTCGGGCGTCCGGATGCAGTCGGACGAATTGGGCCAGTTCGTCGGCTGCCCGATCCCGTGAACCCTCCATGATCGAGGCCAGAACCAGTCGTGCCCGAATGGCGGCCAAGTCCAAATCCGTGTCCGGCACGCCGAGCCAGGCCGCCGGGCGACCGGCATCGCCCGCGACTGGAACGATGCGCTGCCAAAACGCCCGAGCGGCCGACGCGTCGCCCGACTCCAAAGCGATCTCCCCCAAGGCGTCCAAGGCGCTATCGGCCCAACTACTGGCCAGGTATCGCTCGACCACGTCCCTCAGCCGCCGGGCATCGCGCCGGGCCACGCCCTCCTCGAAAAGCCGCCTGGCCTCCACGTCCACACGACGCCGATAAAGGGCCAGCCCCTCGGGCGGCATCGAGGTCAGCAGCGATTGACAAGCTAAGCGGAGCGGCCAATAACGATCCGCAGCCACCGCAACGAGCTTTTCGCCCGCGGTCTCCGTCGTCGCCAGCAAAAGATTGATCCCTTCTTCGAACTGCTTGTCGTCCAGATAGGCCCTGGCTTGCTCCAGGGCCCTAACGGCCGTAGCGTCCGCGCGATCCACTTGCACCGAGGCTGAAAGGTCATGACGCCGGTCGGTCACGAGGCCCCCGGCTTGGACCCCCGACCAATCCGTCCATCCCAGCAAGGCAAGCGTGGCCCAAAATTTACCCCGTGCGTGGGACAAAAAAGGTGACATGGTAGTGTCACATCCCGAAGGAACAAATCAGGGGATTTGCGAACCCTCGTCCAAAAGGTCCCGCAATCCAACGCTTCAGTATAGGGGCAAAGCACGAGGACCGGGAGTCGCACTCCGTTCAACGCAACAGACACGCCCCTTTTCTGAAATGACATTTAACCCACGATGGAAAGCGACGAACCGTTGACGCTGGTTAGGCTCTGCGAACATTCGAAATCCACGGGGACGCGAACGATTCATCTCAATCGATTCGGGAACAAGGCGGCGTTGTTGGGCGACTCACGCCACCGCGTTGTAAACAGGGCTCCGGTGCGGCGAAAAAAGGAGCAGTTTTGGTGAGCCCCGAGAGCGTGCCTTTACCCGCCGGGACCTAGTCGAATCGGCACTTGATATTCCCGCCCGCCGCGGATGATGGTCACAATGACCTGGTCGCCGGGCTGTTTGTTCTCGATGGCGTCGAGCACGTCGCCGGCGACCTTGATCGGTTGACCGTCGATGGCCGCGATTTGATCGGCGGTCGATCGGTCGACGGAGGAATAAACGAATGGGCCTTGGCGCTGGCGCACGACACGTGGTCCCCGCAGCCCAGCCTTTTCGGCAGGTCCGCCCGGCGTGAGCCGTGCTACGAACACTCCCCGCTCGTTCTGAAAGACCTGGTCGATGCCGATATCGCCCCGCACGACCCGGCCGTTGCGGATCAGTTGCGGCACAACCCGTGCGATCGTATTCACGGGCAGGGCGAATCCCACGCCGGCGCTCTCGCCGGTCTTGCTGGCGATCGCCGTGTTCATGCCAATCATCCGGCCTCGGCTGTCCAAGAGCGGCCCTCCCGAGCTGCCAGGATTGATCGAAGCGTCGATCTGGATGATCTGACGAATCGTACCGACGCGTCTCCGACTGGGAATCCAGCGGTCCAGACTAGAGACGATTCCCGTGGTCAGCGTGCGGTCGAGCCCAAATGGATTGCCCAAAGCGAAAACCCGTTGCCCCACCCGAAGGCGACTGGAATCCCCGAAAACTACGGGAAACAACTCTTCTGGGGGGGCGTCGATCTTGATGACGGCCACGTCCGTGACGGGATCCTGGCCCACGAGGCGGGCATCATAAGTCTTGTCGTTAAATAGGGTAACCTGAATCTGCTGGGCACCCTCGACCACGTGATGGTTGGTGACAATGTGCCCGCGGCGGTCGATGACGGCACCACTCCCCTCTCCAGAAGAAGGGATCTCTACGAAGAAAAACCGGTCCCCTCGATAGCCCGCGGTAGTCACGTGGACCACACTCCGGTTTGCGCTTTCGTACACGCGAATGTTGACCCGCTCTTCTGGCGTCAATTCATTAAGATCCTCGGGGGTTATTGGTGTGGCCGAGTGAGCCCCCGCGTTCATGTCAATCGGTCCTTGAGGTCCTGGACCGAAACCGAAGGCTGGCGAGAGCTCCTCGGCAGACCCCACCCCCGACGCCGCCACCTGAGCGAGGCTCGAGGGCACAGATGCCCATGGACTAAATATCAAAGAGGATAAGATGCCACCCAGAATGGCGGAAATTCCACAGAGAAACATTGTCCGTTTCATGGTTCTCGCTCGCGATTGGTTTCCAGCCGCGTCCCGGATGCACCAGTGGCGCCGTCCATGCTGCTTATGATACGTAATCACCGAAGCTGCGGCGAGATCAGTCGCGGAGCAATGACAAAAGCGGGGGATTTTTATTGGCAAAAGCCAGTTAGGCTAAGTAGAATGAGATTGCCGTGAGAACATTTCGAGGCGACCACAAGGGTGCGTGTCCACGCAGCCGTCGCGGAACAGAGCTGCACGCACGTCTGGATTTTCTTGTGCGGGAGAATCGATCCATGTCCAAACGCCGTCTTTTCCTTAAGGCCGTTCTGCCCTTGGTGATGCTGGCGGGTGTCGGGGCCGGCATGACTGTGGCCGCGGAATCCGGCCCGCAGGCAGCGCGACTTGCCGTGTACAAGGCGGACGATGCCCAGTACTTCGCCCTGGGCTTGGGGCCTATAGCCCTCGGGCCTGCGGCAGGTCCGCACGACGTGGTGGTGCTGCTCAACACCTCAGCGGCCCAAGTGGGTGAATTTCGAACTCAGGGGCTGGCGGCCTTGAAAGGGTTGCTTGCGGCTTTGGACCCTAAGGATCGCGTCCACGTGATCACGGTCGATTTGAGTGCCGTGCCAATGACCCCAGGCTTTGTGGCCCCAAAGGGCCCAGAGATGGACGAGGCCCTGGACAAGATCGAGCGGCGAGCCCCTCTCGGCGCGACCGATCTGGAAAAGGGGTTGCGAGCGGCCATGGCGAGCTTTTCCGGTTTGAATCCAAGGGCCCTCATCTATATCGGAGACGGAACCAGCAAGGCGAATCTAATCAGTCACGAACGGTTCGCCGAACTGGTCCAGGCCCTGGCAGATCAACGGATTCCCGTCACCACCTGCGCGATTGGACCCACGCTCGACTTGGGTGTTTTAGGCGCCTTACCGGCCCATACCGGCGGAAAGCTTTTCCAGGCCGAAGAGGCTGCCGGGGAGCAAATCGGCGCTGGCCTTGCGGCCGCGGTCCATGCCGCGGTCTTGTGGCCCAAGCAAGTCACCTGGCCGCCTGATTTCACGGTCATTCCCGTTCGCACGCCGCCCTTGCGTAGCGATCGCGATTCGGTCGTGGTGGGAACATTCCAGGGTGAAGGCCCGTTCGACGTAAAAATGAGCGCCGTCGCGGCCGATGGCAGTTCGCACGTGCTGGTGTGGAAAGTCGCTACAACGGCCTCTAACGAAGAAAATGGTTATCTGCCGCAGTTAGTGAAGATGGCTGGCCCAACCGGCGGCCTAACGCTTCCTTTGATCAGCTCGGCCATGCTGAAACAAGCGGCCAGCGAGTTCGCGAGCGCAGGGAAAAGCTTGGCCCAGTTGGCCGTCGCGGCGTTGCAAACGGGCGACTTGCCCGCCGCCGAGAAGCTTGCTCGCGAAGCCCTGGCCAAGGACCCTCAGGACGATCTGGCCCAGAACGTACTCGACGCGGCCTCGGCGAAGGGGTCGCGCGGGGCGAAGCCGAGCGCAGTGGGCGGTGACTCACCGGCCGACTTGAACTTGGTCGGTCCCAAGGACCAACTGCCTCCTCCCGAGGGCACGCTTGTCGATGAGGTGCGGCAGAGAAATCGGTTGATCACGCAGAAGGTTACTGCCGACGTTCAAAACGCGATCAGCCAAGCCCGCAAGGCGATGGCCACCAGTCCCGACGCGGTGATCACCGACCTCAAATTGCAGCTTGACAATGTGCAGCGCGTTCCGGAACTCGATCCGGACGTCCGCAACCAACTGGTGACGCAGCTCGATAGGGCACTTAAGGAGGCGAACCGGCGTCGGGTGGAGTTCGAGCACCACCGTCAGCAACAGATGGAGTTGCTGGCCAGCGCCAGGGAACGGCAATTGATCACCGACAATCTGATGCGGAAAGAAGACAAGCTGCGGCAGTTAATGGAGCGATTCAACTCGCTGATGGAGGAGGGCCGCTACAAGATTGCCGAAGAGCAAGTGGCCGACGAGGCGTTGGCGCTCGCCCCCGAGAACCCGACCATGGTCGCCGCCCGCAACAATGCGCGAGCCAGGGGGGCCTTGGAGGACTTCATGGCCCTTCGGGCCGAGCGGCAGAAAAAGACCGTCGATGCCCTGGCCCAGGTCGAGAAGGCCCACATCCCCTTCCCGGACGAGCCGCCCATCGTGTACCCCGATCCGGAACAGTGGCGGCAATTGAGCGAGCGGCGGATTCGAGAATACCGGTCCATGGACTTGGCCGGTCGCAACCCGGCGGAACGCAAGATTGCCGAGGCGTTGAAGTCCACCACCCAGCTTGAGTTTACCGAAGAGTCGTTCCAGAACATCATCGACTACCTGAAGGACTACCACAAAATCGAGATTCAATTCGACACCAAGGCGCTCGAGGAGGTGGGTTTCGCCACGGACAAACAGGTGACGATCAATCTGAAGGGCGTTTCGCTTCGTTCGGCCCTGCGCCTGCTGCTTCGGGCAGAGGGCCTGACCTACATGATCCAGGACGAAGTGTTGCTGATCACTACGCCCGACGAAGCGGCCAACAAGCTGATCACCAAGGTCTATCCGGTCGGCGACCTGGTGATCTCGCCCGGGGCTATGAACATGATGGGCATGGGCATGGGCGGGGGCGGCATGGGCATGACCGGCATGATGGGCGGCATGGGCGGCATGGGCGGGGGCATGGGTGGCTTCGGCGGGGGCATGGGTGGCTTCGGCGGCGGCATGGGCGGCTTCGGCGGCGGCATGGGCGGCTTCGGCGGGGGCGGCGGGTTCTTCAATGTACCCGGTGGACCCGTCCCCCGTAATTTCTTCCAGCTTCCTGCCGGCGGCGGTTTTCAGGTCTTCTCCGTCAAGGACGATTTGAACCTCGCGCCCGACGGCGCCGCGAGGACCCCGACCGACCACACGCCGACAAAGCCCGCGGATCAGGCGGAGGCCTCGAAAACTTCGCTACAATCCCGCAACACCGCGGTCAAGGCCCGCCGTATCAATCTCCGAGTTCCCGCGGACGCGGACCCGGAAAAGCTCTGGAATGAACACCTCAGCAAGCACAAGGAACCGCCCGAGGCGATTCGGGAAACCGTGCGATGCCTGTGGAAAGAGAACAAGCCGAGGGAAGTCATCGCCCTGATCCAGGCGGCCCTGCGGAACCAACAGCAACAGCCCTGGATGTATGAGGCCCTGTCCTTGGCGATGCAAGTGGCCGGTTGGTCGAAGGAGGAGATGGAACGGGCTGTGATGTCGGCCGTCGAGTTCGCCCGCACGCCCCTCGATCTGATGTACATCGCCGGCTTTTTGGAGTCCCTAGGGTTGGAGAAGCGGGCCATTCAGGTGCTGCGCCAAGTGGCCCAGATCGAACCGCTCATGCCCGAACCGTACGTCCTAGGACTCCGCTTGGCCGAGAAGCTCGACGACCTGGAGGCCATCCAGTGGGCCACCGTCGGCATCCTCAGCCAGGCCTGGCCGAAAGAACAGCAAGATGTTTGGGAGAAAGGGGTGCGGGTGGCGATGGCTACCTTGGCCAAACTCGAGGCGGAGAATCGCACTGAGGAGGCGAAGAGATATCGCGAGGCGCTCGATAACGCCGTGGTCCGCGACTGCGTGATGATCGTCACGTGGACGGGCGATGCCGATATCGACGTCCTGGTCGAGGAGCCCGCCGGAACGGTTTGCTCGCTGCGAAATCCTCGCACCACCAGCGGCGGCGTCCTGATCGGCGATTTCCGCAGCCAGGCCGGCCAGGATCACTCCGGCGCCCGCTCCGAGGTTTACGTTTGCCCGAAGGGCTTCTCGGGCACGTACAAGGCGCTGGTGCGTCGGGTGTGGGGCGAAGTGACGGCCAACCGCGTCAAGGTCGAGGTAATCACCCATTTCCAGAGCGGCAAAGAGGTCCGCGTGACGAAGACCCTGCCGCTGGAAAAAGACCAAGCGGCGCTCCAGTTCGAGCTGGCCGACGGGCGGCGAACCGAGTCGCTCAACGAACGGCAGATCGCCAACATGGCGGCTACCCACTTGGCCATTCAGCAAAAAATCCTCGCCCAGCAATTGGCCGCAAGCGTTGATCCCGAAACCATCCGCAACCTCGCCTTGGCCCGCAGCAGCTACGCCCATGGCGGTGGAGACAATCCCAATTTCGATCCCGCGATGCCTCTAATTCGGCCCAACCAGGTGGGCTATGAACCGGTGATCATGTTCATCCAGGAAGGGGCCTTCTGCATGGTCACCGCCGTGATCTCCGCCGATCGACGCTACGTGCGCGTAGCCCCGATGCCGAACTTCCAGGCGATCGGGGAAGTCAACACCTTCAACACCACGACCGGCGAAGCAGGGAGTCTCGGCCAAGGCGGCACCGGCGGGCGCGGATTCGGCGGCGGCGGGTTCGGCGGCGGCGGGTTCGGTGGCGGCTTTGGTGGCGGGTTTGGCGGCGGCGGCGGCGGGTTCTAATTGGAGATGCTCCGAGCGGGCGGGGTCCCGTCCTGCCCTTGCAGAGTCCAAAACATTTTGTCCAAGGGAAACCCCCGTCTGGGTTGACAAAACTGGGCCGGCCGTGGCCATCCATCGAGGCCGCGTGGCGGCAAACGCATCGATCTTCCGTGGGCCCACTCGCTCGCCACGTTAGCGTAGGCGATGCAAGAGCACCGCGCCTAAGAGCATAGCGGCGGCGGCGTACGCAAAGCCCGCCTCGGGGCTAAACGACCAAAGGGCCCCGACGACCACACTGGAAATGAAATCGCCGACGCCATTGACCGTGCCCATCACGCCATAGGCCGTGCCGCGGTTCGATTCGTCGGGGACCAGGTCGGCGGTCAAGACACCCTCCAGGGCATCCTCGACAGCGATGAACACGCCCGCCAAACTAAAGAGAACAGCCAAAAGCAGGATGCTCGATGCCTCGACGGCGAAGGCGAAGAGGAAGCCGACCATGACTGCGGCTGCAAGCGCGTAGCCGCCGACCAGCAAACCACGGCGTCCTATCCGGTCGCTCAGGGCCCCGACCGGATAGGATGCGGCCGTATAGAGCACGTTGCGCAAGGCGTAAAGCAGCGCGGCGATCTGGGCGGCCCTCACCGGGCCGTGGCCAGGCGTTAAAAGCTGCGTGGCGGCCAGAATGAGCAGGGTGTGGGAGAAATCGCCCGCACCAAATACACCAACCCCCACCAAAAAGCGTCGGAACTGCCTGGGCAACGCCCGCACCGAGGCCCAAAACTTCATCCCGTGATTGGCAGGCCGCCGCTGTTCCCGGACCATCAAAGCAAAAGCGGCGGCGGCCCCCAAGCCTGGCACGAGGGTCACGAGGAAAATGATCCGAAAAGGCACGGAAGGATCGCTCGTGGCATAGGGTTGCAGAACGAACATCAGCGTGGCGGCCGAGAGCGGGCCTACGATGGCCCCTACGGTGTCGCCTGCCCGATGAAAGCCGAACGCCTTGCCGCGGTCGCTCGGGCTGACCGATTCGGCAAGCAAGGCGTCGCGCAACGGTCCGCGGATGCCGCGGCCAAACCACGCCACCATGCGGCCCACGAGAACCAGCGGCCAAGCAGTGGCCACAGCGAAGAGGGCGAAAGCGCCGCCCGTTAGAGCGTAGCCGAAGGTGGTGATCGCCTTGCGGTGACCGATCCGATCGCTCCACCAACCGGCCCAGAGCTTGACGAAACTCGATAGGGCATCGGACACCCCTTCGATCACGCCCAAGGCGTACACGGGTGCGCCCAAAACCGCTAAAAAGCCCGCCATCACTGCCGTGGCCATCTCGTGGCCCGCGTCGGACAACAGGCTCGTTAGTCCCATCCCTAGCACATTGCGGTTGAGCCACGAACCCGAAGGGCCCCGCTGTGCCGGTTCCACGCCCTCCGCATCGGTTTCCGTAGCGAGTGTCACGAACGAAATCTCCTTGTCATTCGCCACAGGCCGGTCAATCCGTCTCGACTTGTCAGCCGAGCCAGCCAACCCTCGGTGATGGACTGTATCGGCTAGTGCGTCGTCAACCGTAGAAATTGGGGTTGGCAGCAAGCCGTCAGCAAGGGCCCCCTTTCCAAAAAGAGGTTTCCCATGGTCAAAAAGTATATCGTGCGTTTTTCCGCCGAGAAACGGCAGGCCTGACAGTCTGACAGTCTGACAGACTCGCCCGATGAGGGATGAGATGGAATGGATTGGGGTCGAAGCTTGACCAGTGTATTAGGCCCTATCGAAGCTCTCGGGCAACACAGCTCTGCTCACCGTTGAAGCTTTGACGCAAAGGCCCCCCTTCCTGCCACCAACTCCGCCAGCTTCAAGCCCTTCGCCGCAACCGCGCCGTCTGCCGCAATGCGCAGGTACCACTCTACGCCGTAACCTTCGTGGGACGGTTTTGAGTTGTCGGGCTTGATGGATGTGGGATCGGGTTGCGTTCACGATAGTCGGTGTGTCCATGGGCTTGGCTTGTCTCTTGCGTGGGTAGTGGCAACTGGTTTTATCTTTTCGCGCCTAGCCATCGGTCAGGGATACCGAAAAGGGGTCATACCGAAACGGGGTCACATAGCGAAACGGGGTCAGAACTATTTTGTGGCAAGGCAGGCAAGCGATAAGACTTGTGACCCCTTTTGGCACCGCCTCACGGCGAAACAACTCGCACTGGAATCCACGCTCCGAACCCCGTAGCGTCCCCGAAAAGCTCAGCAGAACGGACGATTTCGAAAACAAGCGCGCCTGTACCCGTTTCTTCAGCCCCCCGTTTCTTCAGCCCCTTCGGCCGCGTCGATCTTCAGATGGATCGCCCTCTCGTAGGCGACCCGGCGGAAGCGATCCAACGCATTTCTGGCCCGCTCTTCGCTATCGCGGATCGCGCGGCCCGCAGGGGCATCGTCCACGGCGTCGGCAACTTCCTGCAAGGTCCGTTCGAACTCTGCCCGCATTTCAGCCACATACGCCGCTCGATCCAACTTGGGTAACGACTCGTCCATGGCAACCTCTGTGGCTAAAGTGAAAAACCGGTTTTCCCAAGTTATACAAACTAGCCAGCCAAAGGGCCATAGTTATTTATCAGACATGGGAAAATCGTCCCTTGCCGATTTGGCCCGCCAGACCTACATTAGACGCGGGCGCTGCGCGCCGCGCGGAAGGCGACGCTCCTTCGCGTTGCCGCCGCCTTACAACCGCGCCGCGAGGTACCCAACACAGGCGCTTTGACCACTCGGCGAGCCTGGATTGATCCGCTCGAGGCAGAAAGATCGCCACGATGGCTCAAAAGGATTACGCTTTTCAGCAATGCATCATACCCGCTTGCGGGGCCACGTGCGGCGTGGACGAAGTACGGGTCGCATGCCCCCGATGCGGCAGCTTGCTTGACGTGGCCTACGCTTGGGACCACTTGCCCCTGCCCCGCTCGCTCCGCGAGTTTGAGGCCGCTTGGGCGCGACGCAGCGACCCCCATTGTTTCAGCGGCGTCTGGCGTTTTCATCGCTTGCTGCCGTTCGCGCCGATCGAGCAGTGTGTGACCGTCGGCGAGGGCCAGACGCTGCTCCACGCCTCGGAGGGCGTGGCGAAGTATGTCGGCGTGAAACCGGGCCGGTTGTTCTTGCAGTACGAGGGGATGAACCCTTCCGGCAGCTTCAAGGACAACGGCATGTCCGCCGCCTTCACGCACGCCCGGTTTGTCAACGCTACCCGCGCCGCCTGCGCCTCGACCGGCAACACCAGCGCCTCGCTCGCCCTGTATTGCTCCGTCACCCGGCTCATGAAGGCCGTGATCTTCATCGGCTCGGGCAAAATTTCTTACGGCAAGCTTTCCCAAGCGCTGGACTACGGCGCCTTGACGGTCCAGATCGCCGGCGATTTCGACGACGCCATGGCCCGCGTCCAAGAAGTCAGCAGCCAGTTGGGAATCTACCTCGTCAACAGCGTCAATCCCTTCCGCCTGGAGGGTCAGAAAACGATCATGTTCCGCGTGCTCGAGGCCCTCGGCTGGGAACCGCCCGATTGGATTCTCGTTCCTGGGGGCAACCTGGGCAATTCCAGCGCGTTCGGAAAGGCGTTTCAGGAACTGGCGCTTTTGGGATTAATCCGCCGCATCCCGCGACTGGCAGTCATCAACGCCGCCGGGGCAAACACCCTCTATCAGCTCCACGAAAAACAGGGGCTGCGATGGAACGGCGGTTCCCCTGCCCAAGACGCCGTCCACGCCTTTTATGACGATATGACCCAAGCCGGCAATCGGGCCAAAACCATCGCCAGCGCCATCGAAATCAATCGCCCGGTGAACTTGTTGAAGTGTCTTCGGGCCTTAGAGGTCATGGACGGGGTCGTTCGCGAAGTGAGTGATCAAGAAATCCTCGATGCCAAGGCCCAAGTCGGCGCTGGCGGTTTGGGCTGCGAACCCGCCAGCGCCGCCAGCGTGGCCGGCGCCAAACGACTTGTGAGCGAAGGAATCATCGGGCGTGATGAACGTGTCGTTTGCGTCCTGACCGGCCACCAGCTCAAGGACCCCGACGCCACCGTCGCCTACCATACCACCGACCAGGAACTGTTCAATAAGGTCCTCGGCAGCCGCGGCGTCCGCCGTGCCGCCTTTGCAAACCGCGCCGTGGCCGTCCCCAATGACATCGACGAAATCATCAAGGCCATCCATCTGTACGGCTGAAAACCAGCGCAAACTCGTCCCTTGCCTCTCCCGCAATCAATGCCCACCAGCTACCGGCGCCGAAAACTTGGCCCGTTGCAACGCCAAACCACTGGAGGGCCACGGTCTGCCGTGGCGGGAATCGCGTGGGCCACTCCCCGTCGTGGCCGAACTTCACCCAAGTCCTCAAACGAACGCAAACACCCCGAATCACGAAACTGCCAAGAATCGCTCGAGCCACGAAGGCCGTCGGATCGGCAACTCGGCAACGATCGGCAATCCATCGCTTGAAAAAGGGTTTACGTTCGACGTTCGGAAAAGTAAAATCGCATTCTCGCGCGGAGGGGTCGTTTTTGCCCCCGGAGGGCGTCAAAAAATACCCACGCCCTCGCCGCGCCGCGGACTGTTTTCGTCGGCCTTTCCTCGGCCTCCGCGTGAGGAAGGCGACCGAACCCATCCATCGTTATGGTAAATCGTTGCTGAGCAAGTCACATAACCTTTCGCGCCCGTAGCTCAATTGGATAGAGCATCGGTCTTCGGAACCGAGGGTTGGGGGTTCGAGTCCCTCCGGGCGCGCTACCAGGCGCATCCTGTAACCCAATGCGCCTCAACAAGGCGCGGAATGTCGCTGCTGAAAAACAAGCTCGCGCTTGACAGCGGCTTGCCGTAAGCCGGACGCGGGGAGCATTACGCGGCCGCAAGCCTTCACGCCGTTACGCCACCGCAACCCTTCACACCGAAAGGCCCAACCGCTTGCGGCGTCTTGCCTTGTAGCCCGAACTCTAGCCCCCGTCGCCACTTGCGTCGGTCTCGCAGACCGATGCTCGCCCCTTTTCTGCCCCCGGTTTCGTTGCAGATTGATGCGAAGCGATGCAACCCGCGGCAAGCAGTGTAGCACCCCGGCGCGCACCTCGGGCCGAAAAGAAAGCACCGTGGGAAGCACCGGAGGACACGGGCGTGGCTGTGGGCCAAACGCCCGGCTAGTGGACAGGATGGGTGCCCGTGTGAAGCGGGTGGCCTTCCGCTGGCGAGTCGGCACGGTAGAATGACCGGCGAGGTGGCCAAGGGACTTGAATCGAGGTAACGAGGTGACG
>CALFBP010000054.1 GCA_937951625.1 uncultured Thermoguttaceae bacterium | reverse complement strand
GTCTCAGCCGCGAGGTGCAGCAGCGACAGATGAGGGAATTGGCCGCCACGCAGGCGGACAAGGCCCGGTGTCCCGAATGTGGGAAGCTGGTGGTGTTGGAGGTTCGGTCGCGGGAGGTGACCACGGTGGATGGCCAAGCGAGGTTGGGAGGTCGAGGGTCAATGCCCGGATTCCTCGAGGTCTTTAGCCCCCAGAGTGCGCGGTATTTCGGGAGGCAGATGGCCCGAGAGGCCAAGCGACGGGGATTTTTCGAGGCCTCGGCGAGGGTCTTCCTTGGGGACGGCTTGGGCTGGAACTGGACGATCTGGAAGCAACACTTTCCGAGCTTCAAGCCGGTGTTGGATTTCATTCGCCCGCTGAGCTACCTGTTCCTGACGGCCAGGAACGTGTATCCGAATGCGGCCGCAGACGCTTGGCACCAGTACTTGGTGTGGATGCGTGGCTGCTGGCTTGGGGCGGGGAAGAGAGTGCTGGAGGAGTTGCGCGTCTAGCATAACCAGCCGGGGGATCCGCCCAAGGAGACGTTGGAGACGGACCTGCGGAAGATCGTGGCAGCGACGGTGAGATAATTGGAGAACAATCGCTAGCGCGTGGATTATCCGTCGTCCCAAATCACCCAGCCTTTCTGGCTCCCCTGTCAAAATAGGTAAAAGCTGAGAGACAGGCACTTCGCGACCCGCACCAAACTGACGAAGGGGTGGAACCGAAATAGCAAAACTAGCATACATATTGGTTGAAATGTCGAGGTTTTGCCACATCGCCCTGAAGCGACGCGTGCGAGAGCTGTGCGATAGCTGGAGCACGTGGAGCGATCGCTGGAGCAGTCGGGAACGAAGGGCGAGGGATTCTGGGATTTCGAAGATTGTTAGACTCCGTTGATCTTACGAAATGGCCATCCGCCGACGAGGAGGAACTTTCCATGGTAAAACGCATTCTCCTAGGGCTGGGCGGGACCGAGTTCACGGCCTCCGCCATCCGCCATGCCGTTGAGCTCGCCGAGCGCCATCAGGCGTGCTTGACGGCGATCACGGTGATCGACGTCGAGAGGCTCGAAGACGTGGGACCTGTGCCGGCGGGCGCAGCGCATTGGGCGAGTGATCTTCGGGAGCACCGCTTGAAGGTAGCGAAAAAAAATGTCGTGGCGGCCTGCGATGCCTTCGTCCAAGCCTGCGAAGCCGCCGGCGTCCGCTTTGCGATCCAGCAAGAGCAGGGCCGCGCGTTCGATACCATGATTTCCCAGGCGCGTTATTACGATTTGGTGATCTTCGGGCTGAGGAGTCTTTTCGAGTACGATTTCCTGGCGGATCCGACCGAGACGCTGGTGCGGCTCATTTCGCACGGTGTGCGCCCCATCCTTGCTGTGGCGTCACAATATCGCGAGGTTCGCCGCGTCCTGTTCGCCTATAGCGGCTCGATGGAGTCGGCAAAGGCGATGCGACGCTTCGTGCAACTCGGCCTATGGCCAGCCATGCAATATCGGGTGGTGACTTTTCAATGTGGCGCCACGGCGGAAGGCCCCGCCTTGCCTCGGGACGCGGCGGCATACTGCCGAGCACACGGGTTGAATGTGGACGAGGATTTCGTCGAGGGTTCGGCCAAGCCAGACATCCTCGGATACGCCGCCAATTGGGGAGCTGATCTGATCGTCATTGGGAATAGTGCGCGGAGCGTTTTTTTGAAAAAAGTGTTCGGCGACACGGCCAAGCAAATCATTCAGCTTGCAGACCGGCCTTTGTTCCTCTCGCAGTAGCGCCGAGCGGCCGGAAACGAGCGTAAACCCGGCTTTTCCTAGCGATCGGTTTGTGGAGGGTGGCGGTGCGGTCTGCGATGGCATGGTGAGGGCAGGTCCACCTTGTCGCTAGCCGCTCCCTACCGCCAGCCCACCAACGTGAAGCAGACCGTTGGCGAACGGACGGGAAACCGTGCGGAATTCGAGCAGCTCGGCCTTGACGCTCGGCCATCCCTCCTCGATGATGGCGGAACGTCTCTTCTGAAAAAACTTCAAGGGAAGAGTCGATCCCAGGCCTTGATTTCCGGGAAGTTGTCCGCTGTTTTGCAACCGGGGCGGCCTTGGTTCGGCGGGCTTGGGGAGATGCCTTCGCGGCGTCCGGGAACATCCACGATGAGTGTACTTCTGTACCTTGTACTATTCGTTTTGGGGCTCGTTCTGCTGTATTTAGGGGCCGAGACGCTCGTCAAAGGCGCGGTTCGGCTGGCGACCTCGCTTGGTGCGAGCAAATTGCTTGTGGGTCTGACCCTTGTGGCTTTCGGCACTTCGGCCCCTGAGTTATCACTTGACGTTACCGCGGCGTTTCGCGGGGCGGTGGATCTCGCTTTCGGCGATCTTGTCGGCAGCAACATTGCCAACATCGGCCTGGTTCTTGGGGCCGGCGCGTTGGTGCGGCCGATCCGCGTGCAAATGCGGTTGTTGCGGACCGAAGTGCCGATGGTCATCGCCGTTTCCCTGGGGCTTTGGGCCATGGCGGCGGACGGCGAGATCAGCCGAGGCGACGCCTGCGTCCTTCTTGCGGGGTTTGTCGCCTTCATGGCCTATCTGGTTCGCTCGGGTCTGCGTGCAGAGCCCAGCGTCCAGGAGGAAATCTCAAAGTTGGCGGACGTGCCAAGCAAGCGCGGCAAATCGGCGATGATGGTGTTCGGCGGGCTGGTTGGACTGGTGAGTGGGGCCCAGCTCATGGTGTTTTCGGCGGTGTCCCTCGCCCGAACGCTCGGCGTCAGCGAACTTGTCATCGGGTTGACCATCGTCGCCGTGGGGACGTCGTTACCGGAATTGGCCACGTCGATCGTGGCGTCCTATCGAGGCGAGGATGACATCACGGTAGGCAACGTCCTCGGATCGAACATTTTCAATATCCTCTTAATCATGGCCTTGGTGGCTTTGATCCATCCCCTTCCGGTGGCGATCCGCACCTTGAAGATGGAATTGCCCATCATGATGGTCTTCGCTGTTGGACTGGTGCCCATCATGTTCACCGCCAAGTCCATAACCCGCTGGGAAGGGGGGGTGTTGCTTGCCGGTTACGTCCTGTTTTTGGGCGTGCAAGCCTTTTAGCCTTGCCACCGATCGCTCGCCCCGTACGCGTTATAAGCCGACCATCGCAGGCGTTGTTAGCACTCGGCCTTCACGACTGAGGCTGTGGTGCTGGGGTCAAAGCCATGGACTTTCGGCTATTCCTTGTTTAATTAGCGGAAATTGACCCCTCACCTTCTTGATGCCGCAAGGACCGATCGATTTCCCGTCTCATGAAATCAGCCATTGCTCTGAAGCCGCTTCAAGGGCGGTATTGCAGGTAAGTTCTGGGATCGCGGATTGCCTTTGCGTTACATAGCGTTAAGATGGTTGGGTGGAACAAGCATGACACCTCCGCCGAGCGTTTCCCGCGTTCATCTCATGCTCGTTCCACGTGCGGCGAACGAAACGCAATCCGGCATGGTTCGCGAAACAGCCAAGACGGCAAGTTAGGGCGACGGTTCCTCCACGGCATCGCAGAAAGGTACTTCAACGAGATTAAGGTTCTGGCAAAGGCCTTTGCTGAGAAAAAAGGGATCGCCATGGCGCAAAAAGCAACACTGATCGTAGACGGCAAGCAGTTCGAACTATCGATCCTCGAGGGAACCGAGGGTGAACGCGCGATCGACATCTCGCGTCTGCGAGAGGAGACGGGCCTGATCACGTTCGACCCCTCCATGGCCAACACGGGCGTGTGCCGCAGTGAAATTACTTTTGTCGATGGAGAAAATGGCATTTTACGTTACCGGGGCATTCCCATCGAGGAGTTCACCGAGCGGCCGAACTTTATTGAAGTGGCGTGGTTGCTGATCTTCGGCCGTCTCCCCACCCGGGACGAATTGACCGCTTTCAGCGAGAAGCTGACCGAACACGAGCTGCTTCACGAGGGGATCAAGCACCAGTTCCAGCACATTCCCGTCGACGCCCCGCCGATGGCTATCCTCTCGGCCACCGTCAGTAGTTTGGCTTATTACCACCACCAATTCCTTTCCGTGGAGGACACAGAATCGCTAGCTGAGGCCGCCGCGCGTCTGATCAGCAAGGTCCGCACAATCGCCGCGTTCGCGTACCGGCGGTCGCAAGGCATGCCGTTCATCTATCCGGATCCCAAGCTCCGTTACTGCGCGAACTTCCTGCACATGATGTTTTCCATTCCCTATCGGCAGTACGTCGTCACGCCGGAGATCGAAGACGCGCTGAACCTGGTTTTCATCCTCCACGCGGATCACGAGCAGAATTGCAGCTCCTCGGTGGTTCGGGCGGTGGGATCGGCCCGGGCCAACTTGTTTGCCTCGTGCGCCGCCGGCGTGTCCGCCCTCTGGGGCCCGCTCCACGGCGGGGCCAACGTGGAGGTCATGCAGATGCTCGAACGGATTCATCAGGGCGGCCTCTCGCCCGAACAATGCCTTCGCGATGCCAAGGACAAGACCAATCCCTTCCGGCTGTACGGTTTCGGCCATCGCATCTACAAGAATTACGATCCTCGGGCGAAGATCCTCAAGCAGATGTGCGAGAAAGTCTTCGCCCAGGTCAAGCGGCATGACCCGCTCTTGGACATCGCGCGAAAGCTCGAAGAGCTTGCGCTGGCCGATCCCTATTTTGTCGAACGCCGATTGTATCCGAATGTCGATTTCTACAGCGGCATCCTGCTCCGCGCGATGGGCATTCCCACGAACATGTTCACGGTGTGCTTCGCCATTGGGCGTCTGCCCGGTTGGATCGCCCAATGGAAGGAGCAGCACGAGGACCCGGCGGGCCGCATCGTGCGTCCCCGGCAGCTTTACGTGGGCCCCGTCAAAAAGCACTACGTCCCTCTCGATGAGCGGTGACCTGGACCGCGGCCATTTAGTAGCCAGCCGGACGCGAGGCTATCGGCCGTCGTTTTTCATGAAAAACGCGACGTGCCTGGTCCTTGCCACCTGCCAGTGAGCGATTCTCACGTTTGTTGCCTCTTGGCAGTCAACTGCTTGTAGGTTTACCGCGCAGTCCCTAGAATGGCCCGCGTAACCGCAACTCGCCGAGCGGTGATTTGACCAAGGAGAACTGGAATCATGGATTCGTTGACCTCGCGGCGTCAATTTCTTGGTAAGTTGAGCGGCGGAGTTTTGGCGGTGGCGGCGGCTGGCCAAACGGCCGGTCGACTTCCCGCGGCGGCCCCAGACGCGAAAATCCTGGGCGAGTCGGGCGTGAAGACGGCCGAACGACCGAAGAAGGCGTGGCAGCCAGTCTCCGATCGCAAAATTCGGGTGGGGATCGTCGGGTACGGGGTGTGCCGGTTTGGCGCGGCGTTCGGCTTCCAAGATCACCCCAATGTGACCGTGGTCGCGGTAAGCGATTTGATCCCAGAACGATGTTCGGAACTGGCCAAGGCGTGTCGCTGCGAAAAGACCTATCCCGCCTTGGAGGAAATGGTCAAGGACGACACGATCGAGGCCATCTTCGTCGCGACCGACGCCCCAAGTCATGCCCAGCATTGCATCGACGCGCTAAAACATGGCAAGCACGTGGCCTGCGCCGTTCCGGCAACGTTCGGCTCGATCGAAGACGCCCATCGCCTGTACGAGGCGGTCAAATCAAGCGGCCTCAAATACATGCTGTTCGAGACCTCGGCCTTCCACGCCGACTGCCATGCGATGCGGCAGATATATCGCTCAGGCGGATTCGGAAAACTGGTCTACTCCGAGGGCGAGTATTACCATTATTGTCCGGAACCGATCCCCTCGTTTCGCGATTGGCGCGTGGGACTGCCGCCTCAATGGTATCCCACGCACTCCAATGCCTACTATGTATGTGTGACCGGCGGTAGTTTCACCGAGGTCTCGTGCATGGGCATGCCTAGCCGCATACCGCACCTCCGTCCTGAGAACAACCGTTACAAGAACGCGTTCGGCACGGAGATCGCCTTCCTGCGGACGAGCGAGGGCGGCATGGCCCGCATGGCCGTCAGTTGGGATACGCCCGGCCACGAGGGCGAGATGGGTCGGGTGCGGGGCCAGCGAGGGTCGATGATCGGCATGAACTATGTTGGCGAGGAGAAAAACTTGCCGGACTTGGAATGCCCGCCCTTGCCGCCGACAGTCGCTCCCGGTGGTCATGGCGGCTCTCACGGTCATTTGATGAACGAGTTCATCACGGCGATCCTCGAGAACCGGACGCCGTTGATCAATATTGCTTGGGCGCTGAACATGACGGTGGCAGGCATCGTTTCGCATCAGTCGGCACTCAAGGACGGAATGCTGATGAAGATTCCCCAGTTCACATGGGAATCTTGACACCGGACCCTCACCTGCCGGCAGCGGTCCCACTAACCGAGCGCGGCATGGGGCCCCTCCGAATTCACTCTATAAAACACAAGGCGGGAAGACGGTGGGGAACGTTGGACCGCTTTGAGCCATGGTCCAGAAGACAGCTCGACGAGCCGGTTTCGAGCAGGGGGCGGCGATCCACCGTGCCGCGCGTTATCGACAATCAGCAAAGGCGCCCGCACGTTCATGGCTTCTAGCCCTTTATCGCGCGACGAAATCGCGGAACGGTTCCTGGACCAAGTGCCGTTTCCGCTCTATCCCTACCAAGAGGAGGCCCTGTTGGCTTGGTTTTCGGCGGAGCAGGGGGTGATGGTCTGCGCGCCCACGGGAACGGGCAAAACGCTCATCGCCGAGGCAGCCATGTTCGAGGCCCTGCACACCGGAAGCACGGCCTATTACACCACCCCGCTGATCGCTCTAACGGAGCAAAAGTTCCGCGAGATGCAGTCGCTGGCCGCGCGGTGGGGCTTTCATCCAAACGACGTGGGCTTGGTGACCGGCAACCGCCGCGAGAATCCCGACGCCCGCATCCTGGTGGTCGTGGCGGAGGTGTTGTTCAACCGCCTCTTACATCGCGAGGCTTTCGACTTTTCCAAGGTCAGCGCGGTGGTGATGGATGAGTTCCACAGCTTCAACGATCCCGAACGGGGCGTGGTCTGGGAGCTGACGCTCGGCCTGTTGCCGCCGCACGTTCGCACCTTGCTGCTCTCGGCCACGGTAGGCAACCCGGCCGAGTTCACTCAATGGGCGCGGATCAGCCATCAACGGAACTTGGAATTGGTCCAGGGGGCGGAGCGTCGCGTTCCTCTGGTCTTCCAATGGGTCCCTGATCGCTTGCTGAACGAGCAGATCGAGGCCATGGCCGAAGGGGACGATGCCTCGCGCCTGACCCCAGCTCTGATCTTTTGCTTCAACCGCGAGGAATGCTGGAACGTGGCCGAGCAGCTCAAGGGCAAGGGTCTTTTGGCCGCCGGTCAGCAGGCCCGCCTGGCCGAAGAGCTGAAACGCCACGATTGGTCCCAAGGCGCCGGCCCGAAGCTGCGGCAACTGCTCCTTCGTGGCGTGGGCGTGCATCACGCCGGGGTGCTTCCGAAATACCGACGGATCGTCGAGGACTTGTTTCAGCAGAAGCTCCTCTCGGTGTGCGTGTGTACGGAGACGCTTTCGGCGGGGATCAATCTTCCGGCGCGATCGGTGGTGCTGCCCAGCCTGATGAAAGGCCCGCCTGGCAAAAAACGCCTTTTGGACCCCAGCGCGGCCCACCAGATGTTTGGCCGGGCCGGCCGTCCGCAATTCGACACCCAGGGCTACGTTTTCGTTCTGGCCCACGAAGACGACGTGCGAATCCTGCGTTGGAAAGAAAAATTCGACCAAATCCCAGAAAACACCAAGGATCCCGCCCTGCTGAAGGTGAAAAAGGACCTGAAGCGGAAGATGCCGAAGCGTCGGGAAAATGAACAGTACTGGACCGAGGCCCAATTCGACAAGCTCCGCACCGCTCCGCCCGGCAAGCTCTTTAGCCGAGGGCCATTGCCTTGGCGACTCCTGGCCTACATGCTCGACGCCTCCCCAGAGGTCGACCGCATTCGCAAGCTGGTCAGCAAGCGGCTCATGGATGGTGCCCGACTCGAGGCCGGTCAAAGGGAGCTGGACCGGATGCTGTTGACGTTATGGCGGGCAGGCTATGTGACGTTGGAGCCAAAACCGCCAGCAACGGACCTCAGCGAGGGGCTCGACAGCCCGGTGCCTGATGCGCCATCAGATCCTCGTCGCCAGGCGAAGTCTTCGTTCCGAGAAGCCGCTTCGCCCGGGCTTTTCGGAGGTCGCGATCAGGGGAGCCAAGCAACGTCCACGCCGCATGATGTGCCAACGGATTTCAGCGTCGAACAACCGCCCCCCTATAAGCCGGTCATGGCGTATCCTACTCCCGAATTAGCTCGCTTAGTGCTGTTTCGCGGGGTGAACCCTCTTTACGGGATGTTTCTGGTAAACCAGTTGGGCATCGCCAATCGCGAAGAGCGGATCCAAGCCATGGAAAGCGTCTTGGAGCTGCCAAGCTCGGTGGGGCACTTTGTCCGCGTGCCCCGACAGGATCGGCTGCCCCCGGGCCCGCTGGCTACTCAACGATTAGACGAGTTACTCCTTCGACTGGGTCTGGCTGTGGCGGAGGAGTTGACGTACCTACCGGAGGAAGACGACGATCGCCGCCGCAGCACGTTCGACGAACCACCGAAACGCGTGCTCACGCTGGCCGAGAAGCTCCGTTTGTTGTTCGAATACGAATTTCCTGGGGCCCGAGGTATCCGTATTCAACCCGTCTGGGCAGCCGGCGAGGTTTTAGAGTTCGGCGGCGATTTCAACAAATACGTCACAAGTAAGAGTCTGCAAAAGCAAGAGGGGATCATTTTTCGTCACTTGCTTCGCATGATCCTCCTTATCGGGGAGTTCCTCCAGTTCTGTCCGCCAGACACGACCGAGGACCTCTGGCGAAGCGATTTGGAAGACATCTCGGCCCGACTAACCGAGTGTTGCCGCAAAGTAGACCCCACCAGCACGCAACGCATCTTAGAAGAGGCCGAGGCCGACGCGGCCGAGGGTTTGGAGCCCGTGTGAAGTCCCCTCATCTCCTAAGAGAGCAATAACTCGTACAGAAATTTGGGAAGACGGGTGGCTCGGTAGCGTTTCAATATTGGTCTCAGTGGGAACCGGCGGGCAACGGTGGCCAAGAAAAAAAGTGGGGGCCTTTGACGAGCCATCTCCCGCGATGGCTAAACCGAATGGTAAGGGCAAGGTACCCATTCGGCAAACAAACGTCAGAGGCCCCACGGGCCAGCCTTACTCACACGACCTTGTTGGGTCGCTTACGATGTTATTGAAATGCATACTGCGTGCCAAACGCGACCCCACGAAACGCATGAGCCTACCTGGATTCCCTACAAGTTATTGATAAATAAAGACTTACAGCACACTTTCGGCGAAAAGAATTCCATTCTGGCGGAGGACTCCGGCAATCGAGCCGATGTAGCATTCTGCTTCAACTGAAGCAGAACAGCGCGGCAAAGACTGGCCGGGCGGCGAAAGTCGCCTAGGTGAAAGAAAAGTTGCCTTGAACCGCCATCCGGTCGGGGCATCTACCCCACCAGACCTACTCGACGGTCACGCTCTTGGCGAGGTTGCGAGGCTTGTCGACGTCGCAACCCCGGGCGACGGCGATGTGATAAGCCAGAAGCTGCAAAGGAATGATCGACACGATCGGCTGAAGGTACTCGGCCACCGCCGGTACCTCGATTACATCGTCGGCCGCTGCTGCCGCTTGGCGATCGCCTTCGCAAACCACGGCAATAACAGGTCCGCCGCGGGCCTTGATTTCCTGCAAGTTGGACATCACCTTGTCATATACCGTGTCCCGGGGCATGAGAAACACGCTGGGCGTTTGGGAATCGACCAAGGCGATCGGGCCGTGTTTCATTTCCGCGGCTGGATAACCCTCGGCATGAATGTAACTGATCTCCTTGAGCTTCAATGCCCCCTCCAGGGCCGTGGGGAAATTGAACTGACGGCCCAAGTAGAGGAAGTTTTTACACTCTGCGTATTTCAGGGCGATTTGGCGAACTTGAGCGTCAGTGGTCAAGGCGCGGGCCACCTGCTCGGGGAGGTCTTCCAACTCTCGCAGGATGCGAAGCCCGACCTCGAAACTCAGGTGCCGCAAGCGGCCAAAATAGAGCGCCACCAGGGCCAAGACGACGCATTGCGAGGTAAAGGCCTTGGTCGACGCCACGCCGATTTCAGGCCCAGCGTGCAGATAAACGCCGCCGTCGGCCTCTTGGGCGATAGTGCTGCCGACGACGTTGCAGATCGCCAATGTCGGAAAGCCCTTGCGCCGCATCTCCCGGAGCGCCGCCAGCGTGTCGGCCGTTTCACCGCTTTGGGTGATAGCGAATACCAGCGTGTTGGGATCCATGGGCGGATTACGATAGCGGAGTTCGCTGGCGTATTCCACTTCCACGGGAATCCGTGCGAGCGACTCGATCTGATGCTCGCCGACCAAACCGGCGTGCCAGCTCGTCCCGCAGCCGGTGATTACCATGCGGCTTACTTGGCGGAGCTGCTGGGGTGAGAGATTCAAGCCGCCCAATTTCGCCGTGGCCGCCTCGTGGTCCAAGCGGCCGCGAAGGGCGTTGCGAATCGAATCGGGCTGCTCAAAGATTTCCTTGAGCATGTAATGGGGATAGCCCCCCAATTCCACATCGTCAGACGCCAAGTCGAGGACGTGGATGTTGTGAGTCACCGCGCCCCGGTCACGATGCACCACCCGAAGCGAATCCGCCGTTACCAACGCAAGCTCGTGGTCGGCGAGATAGACGATTTTGTCCGTGTGTCCGGCCAAGGGAGAGACATCGCTGGCCACGAAGTGCTTGCCATCGCCAACCCCGACCACCAGGGGGCTTCCCAGTCGCGCCGCGACAATCACGTCGGGATGATGCCGGAACAACACGGCCAGACCGTAGGTTCCGTGCAGTTGCAACAAGGCCTCTTGGACCGCCCCAATTAAGGCATGATGATCGTGGTCCCTCGACCCGCGGAACGCAGTTCGCCGCAACGCCTCCGCAATAAGATGGGCGATGACTTCGCTATCCGTCGCCGAGCGGAAAACGTAGCCTTGCGCTTCGAGCCGGGTTTTGAGCGGCTGGTAGTTCTCGATCACCCCGTTGTGGACTACAGCCACTTCGCCATCACCGCCCAAGTGGGGATGGGCGTTGATGTCCGTGGCGGCACCGTGCGTAGCCCAACGGGTATGGCCGATCCCGATCCGCCCTGTGATCGGTCGTTCGTTCAACAAGGCTTCGAGACGGCTGATACGGCCAGCCGACTTGACGACTTGAATCTCCTCCGCCCCGCCGAGAACCGCGATTCCCGAACTATCGTATCCCCGATACTCCAAACGATGGAGTCCCGTTAATAGGAAATCCACCACGGACGAGGCGCCCACGCAACCGACAATTCCACACATGAGACGGATCCTCCGTCAAACCCGGCCCGTTTGGATTGGCTGTAGTTTAGCACAACGGCCTGCGTGGGGAATGGTCAATTTAGGGAGGGAAAAACTATCCAATAAATTACGGGAAGCGGTAAACTTAGGTCGATTAGTGACGAGAGTCCTGTTTTGTAGCCAGGAAACTTGGACTCCGCCCTCACGTGGAGAGATGGCTTGAATTGCGAAACTAGGTAAATCAACCCCGTCATAAAATCGTGAAGGCGCATTTGTCTCTCTGGCCAGAGCTAGCACAGCCCAGCAAGCTAAAATCACCGCAAGATGGAGTCGCCCTTATCCCCCACCGCTGGCCGATGCGCAAGCTATATTGTCATTCCCGCCCGGTTGCGATCGACGCGACTTCCGCGGAAGCTGTTACTTCGGGAGACCGGCAAATCGCTGATCCAACACACCTTCGAGGCGGCCCAACGGGCGACGAAACCGCTTGGGATTTGCGTGGCCTGCGACGATCCGGAGCTTTACGACGAGGTCGTGTCTTTCGGTGGCCACGCGGTGATGACCGATCCCAACGCGGCCTCGGGCACCGATCGGGTCGCTGAAGTGGCTCACGGGATGCCGGAAATCGAGGTCTTCGTCAACGTGCAAGGCGATGAGCCGGAGATCTCGGGCCAAGCCATCGATTTGGCAATCGAGCTGATCGAGAAAAACCCGACGGCAGTCATGTCCACGTTGGCCACGCCCATTCGTTCGCGGCAGCAGTTGGAAGACCCCGCTTGCGTCAAAGTCGTCTTCGACGCCAACAACCGGGCGATGTACTTCAGTCGAAGTCCGATTCCCCGTCCGCGCGAATGGGACGATGCCTTGCTCCACGCGGACCCACCGCACTTTTTTCAACATGTTGGCCTGTACGCTTACCGCCGCGAGTTCTTGATCCAGCTTTCCCAGCTCCCCCGACCAGCGATGGAGCGGATCGAGAGTTTGGAGCAACTTCGAGTATTGCACGCCGGATTCCCGATCCTGGTAGGGGTCGTGGACGAACCGACCTTTGGAATCGATACCCCAGCAGATTACGAGGCCTTCGTTCGCAAGTGGAAAAACCCTCCGCACCGTTAGTTTGACCAGTAGAGGCCCTGCCAATCGCGTTCAAGCTCAGCCGAAAAAGGGCGCCTGCCGGACGGTCGGGCTCACGTCCATGATTCACGGCGCGAACCGAATCGAGGCTTGACCAAAGCTAATGGAGGCGATGTCCTTTGCGTATCCGGCTGGCTTTCGAGGTTATTGGGGCCTTGAGGACAGCCGAGGTGTCGGTGGGCTGGCCTACACTCTTGCCAGCGATGCATTCAAGGAATACAACAAGGTTTCTCACTCATCGTGAGACCTAGAGGTGCTGTGGCCATTGGGTAATCTCGTTGATTTCGGAGCGAAGTACTGCCATGCCGTCAAAAATTGTGAAGCGGGACAACGTGGGGGCGATCCTCAATCGGGCTATGGACGCCGGCCAAGGAATCTTGCGATTGACTCCAACTTGGGTGCCCCGCAGCTTCCTCCACCCCGGAAAGCGGATCAAACTGGCACCAACCGATTGGTATGCCTTGGGTACACACCGCGGCGGGATCGATGAACGCTGGTTTGCGAGCACCACCGAGGCCGCGAATGAAGGCCGGGCGTGGGACGAGGGCCTCAGCTACGTCATGTTCGAGGGAGAACGTTTCCTTCTTCGTGACGCGGTAGAAGAGGCCGGCCCGCGGATCATCGGCAAAGAAATTTGGGAAAAATATCGTCGCTGGCCCGTCTATTCCAAGTTTTTCGACAACATGGGCCCGATCCCCCATCACATGCATCAGCAACAAAAGCACGCCGCGTTGACGGGTCAGCAAGGCAAACCCGAGTGCTACTACTTCCCTCCGCAATTGAACGCCGCCGAGAACCATTTCGACTACACGTTCATGGGCCTGGAACCCGGCACGACCAAAGACGACGTGCGGCGCTGCCTAGAGAATTGGAACAAGGGCGACAACGGGATTTTATATCTGAGCCGCGCGTACCGGTTGAAGCCGGGCACGGGTTGGATGATCCCGGCCGGAGTCCTTCACGCCCCGGGCTCGATGTGTACCTACGAACCCCAGTGGGGTAGCGATGTGTTCGCCATGTTCCAATCGTTGGTCGAGGGCCGCGAAGTACCGTGGAGCTTGCTGGTCAAGGATGTCCCGCCCGACAAACACCAAGACCTCGACTTCATCATCGACCAACTGGATTGGGAAAAGAACGTCGATCCGTACTTCGCCCTGCACAACTACATTGAACCGATCGTGGATGAATCGGCCTCGGGTCCGGGCTACACGGACCGCTGGATCGATTACGGCCACTTCGACGGCGAACAGTTGACCTCGGCCAAAGAGCTCACGGTCATGCCGGGCGCGAAGTGCGTGCTCCGCGATCCGGGTGCCAGCGGCTGGATCACCGTCCAGGGCTGCGGCCGCATCGGGCCGTTGCAAATCCAAACCCCAGTCATGATCCACTACGGCGAAGAGCCGTGGGATGAGGTGTTCATCACCGCCGAGGCAGCGGCCGAAGGGGTCGAGGTGGAGAACACCGGCTGCGAACCGCTGGTAAGCCTCCGGTACTTTGGCCCCAATGTCCACAAGAATATGCCGGCCATCGGCGACCACCGGAAGAAATAACCACCGAGCAAAACGTAACGGCAAACCACCACCCGTCTGCCGCCGAGCGCGGGAGACGGGTGGAAAGCGCGGTCCAGTTTCCCCTGCAAAATCCGTGAATGAGGTGCAAACGTTCGGCGCGGGGAACAGGGGTCGCCGTCGGTTTGCCGTTGACCTGCGGCGTGGTGTGCCAAGGGTGTCACTTTTTCTCGGCGGTGCAAAACTTTTGTCCCATCCGCAAGGCGAAGGCACTCCGACTTCGGGTGCGGCCATCCGACCCAAGGTTTCGAAGGACGACATCGCCGCGTTTTGCCGGCGGCATCACATCCGTAAACTGTCGTTGTTCGGCTCTGTGCTGCGCGACGATTTCCGGCCCGACAGCGATATCGACGTGCTAGTCGAGTTCGAGCCGGGACACGAGGTGGGGTGGGGCATCCTCGACATTGAGGAGGAGTTGGCGCGATTGTTCGGGGGACACGAAGTCGATATGGTACGGGAGAAGTACCTCAACCGGCGTCTCCGCGGCCGAATTTTTGCCAGTGCCGAGGTGCAGTATGAAGAAGGATGATCTGGTGGATGTCGGTCATATGCTCGACATAGCCCGGTCGATCACCCAGCGGATGGAAAGCACGACTCGTGCCGACTTCGATGCCGACGAGGATCTACGATTGGCCCTTGCGCACCGACTCCAGACCATCGGCGAGGCGGCTAGACCCATTTCACCCGCCTTTCAGCAATCCCACCCCCAGATTCCCTGGAAAAGAATCTTTGGCATGCGTCATCGGGTGGTACACGATTATATCCACGTGGATTATGATCTTGTCTGGGAAACCGCGAGACTCGACGTGCAGCCGTTGCTCAGCGAGCTTGAAAAAATCGTCCCGCCGGACCCGTCTTCGGACGACTCGGCTTCGCAACCTGACTTTCGATCTCCGCATCTTTAGCCTGAGGTTTTTATGAACGCCCAGCACCCCAACAATTACCCCAAGCTTCACAACGCGGCTTGGCCCGGCGTGGTCGGCAAGGGCGACGGCGGCGAACCGCCGATCGGCCTGGATACGATGCTCGATCTAACCGCCGCGGCCGAGGTGGATGGTGTAAAGTTCGACGGCTTCGACCTGTTCCTTTACTTGCCGCACATCAACATCGACGGCAGCGACGACGACATCAAGCAATTGGCCGACAAGGCCCGGTCGCGGAACCTGGACATCGGCACCGTGGTGGCCCCGATCTGGCCGCCGACCGGCGGCGGCTCGGCCATGGGTGACGCGGCGGAACGCAAGAAGTTTCTCGGGCAGGTGCGCAAAGGCTGCCATTTCGCTAAGCGGCTTCGCGAGTTGGGCGCGCGGCCCCACGGCGTGGTCCGCATCGACTCGGCCTGCGGGGTCGAGCCTTGGCTGGCCGATCCCGAGGGCAATCAGAAGAAGATCGCCGAGACGTTCCGCGAGGCCTGCTCGATTGCTGAGGATCATGGCGAGCGGCTCGCCGCCGAGGGCGAGATCTGCTGGGGCGGCATGCACAGTTGGAAGCGGATGATCCAGCTTCTGGAGATGGTCGATCGGCCGCAAACCCTGGGATTCCAGGCCGACATGGCCCACACGCTGCTCTACCTGCTCGGTTACAATGCCCCGGAAGACGCGATCTTGCCGCAGAATTTCGATTTCTCCGACCAGGCCGCGTTCTACGACGCTTATAAAAAACTGACTGACGCCCTCCGCCCTTGGACCATCGACCTCCACATCGCTCAGAACGACGCCACGGTCCACGGCTCCGGTTCGCACGACAAGACCGGACGGCACTGCCTGGCAACGGATCCCAACGGCAAACTCGACATCACCCGTTGCGCAGGTTACTGGATGCGCGACGCCAACGGCCAGGTGACCCGAAAGTTCCGCCACGTCTGTTGGGACGGCTGCATGTTCCCCAATGCCGTGATGATGGACCCGAAGACGTGGAACGACATTCTTCGGGCAATGATCGCCGTGCGCGACGCGCACGGGTGGAGAGAATGAGGGAAATGACGAACGACGAATAATGGGTGATCATTGCTCAAATGACCAATGAATGACGAAGGGCCCCAGCACGAATGCCGGATGGCAAGCGTGACGACAAAGGACTTTCGCCATCCACACCTTACCCAGTTTTCCAACTTGCGCAGTAATACTAGCCTTGGCTACTGTGCAACTCACCGAGTCGGGCAGGAGCGTCGTAGCGAATTCCTGCGAGGCCGACGACGCGGGCTCGAAGAGGGAGTTTTGCTATCGCGTCAGCATGTGCAAACGGGAATCGCGAGAGTCGAAACCAGGGTTCCGTTTGGTCACCGCCGCTTTTCCCGAACTGGAAGCCGACGCCCGCAGCTTGTAGCAAGAGGCGAAAGAACGTAATTTGATCTTCTCAGCGATTTACCGAGGCAGCAGCGAACGTTCGTGCTGGAGGGCGCACGGCGCGGCCTTCGTGCGTTGCCATTCCTTCGCCATTTGACTTTCCAGATTCGACATTGTCGCACCCCAAGGAGAGTTCACGTATGTCAAAGCCACTTCGCGTCGCGATGATTGGATGCGGTTTCATGGGCCGGGCCCATTCGAACGCCTACTGTCAGGTAAACCACTTCTTTCAGCGAGAGCACAAGCCGGTGCTGAAGGTCGCGGTGGCCAGGCCGGAGGAGAAGGATAAGCTTGAAAAATTCGCCGCTGCCTGGGGCTATGAATCCATCGAACTGGATTGGCGCAAGGCCGTGACGCGGTCCGATGTCGACCTGGTCGATGTCTGCGTGCCGAACAACATGCATCATGACGTGGTGATCGCGGCGGCGGAAGCGGGCAAGATGATCGTCTGCGAGAAGCCGCTGGCCATGAATCTGGCCGAGGCCAAGGCTATGGTCGCCGCGGTCGAAAAGGCCGGTGTGCCCAACATGGTGTCGTTCAACTATCGACGCGTGCCCGCCATCGCCCTGGCCAAGCAGCTTGTCGATGAAGGGCGGATCGGCCGGCCGTTCCACTACTGGGCCACATACAACCAGGATTACACCATTTCGGCCGATGTGCCCCAAGGGGGCATGGCCCTCTGGCGCCTGGACGTAAAGGTGGCTGGCTCCGGCGTGACCGGCGACTTGCTGGCCCACTCGATCGACACCGCCGAGTGGATCAATGGCCCCATTGCCCGCGTGACCGCCGTCACCGAGACCTTTGTCAAGGAACGAAAACACGCCGAAACCGGCAAGGTGGAGCCGGTCGGGATCGACGACGCCTGCTTATTCCTGGCCGTGTTCGCCAACGGCTCGATGGGCACCTTCGTCAGCACGCGCTATGCCCGAGGGCGGAAAAACTACAACACCTTCGAGCTGAACGGCGAGTTGGGTGCGGTGCATTTCAACCTCGAAAATCCGCACCTGCTGGAGTTCTTCCGCTACGCCGACCCGAAGACCGGGCAGAAGATCGAAGATCACCTGACCGGATGGCAGACGATCCACGTCACCAACTTCGAGCACCCCTACATGAAGAACTGGTGGGTGCCCGGCTGCACGATCGGCTACGAGCACACGTTCATCAACGGCT
Source organism: uncultured Thermoguttaceae bacterium (assembly GCA_937951625.1). Classification (GTDB taxonomy): domain Bacteria; phylum Planctomycetota; class Planctomycetia; order Pirellulales; family Thermoguttaceae; genus CALFBP01. The sequence continues at coordinate 35,967 of CALFBP010000054.1, read as the reverse complement.
TGGCCGATTTTCTGGCCAGCCTCGAGGGCGGGCCCAAGTTCCAGCCCGACTTCCGCTCCGCCATGCGCACCCAAGCTGTCTGCGACGCCGTGCTGGAGAGTGCGAAAAAACGCCAATGGGTGGAGATTCCCGCCAATCCCTAGCCATCGTGGCGACGGGGTCGAGCGACCAGGCGTGGGTTGGATCGGAGGGCGGTGGCAAGACCGGCCCTCCGTCCAACCGCGACAGCGAATCTTGCCTCCGTCTCCCGGAGCGTCATCAGCGCGGCGATGCCCCCGGCCAGGACACAGCGAACAGGCGCTGTCCTCTCCGATTCGTTCGAAGGTTTGTTCCAAGCATTGCCTTGCCCCGTCGCCAAGGCTTGGCGGCGAGCGGCGCCGGGGGCTGTCCTTGCACAAGAACCCCGGCAAAGTTTTCGCGTTTTTTCACCCCGAGCGTATAATTTCACGAACAAGTTGAGGTTTACGGAGTAGTCGCTGGGGAGTGAAAAATTCGGTCCGAGGTGCTGACATGCATCGCGCGAAGCGAGCGCCGGTGTGGCTGGCGCGAAGGAGAGTCGGGCGCTGGTTGTTCGGTGTACTGGCGGGGGTTGTGTTGATGAACCATTTGACGGGAAGCGCTCCCGCGACGGGCGCGGAGCCTGCGGGACAAGGGCGGGTCGAATCGGGCGACGGCCTGGAAAAGGCCACCTTTGGCGCAGGGTGTTTCTGGTGCGTCGAGGCCGTCTTTCAGCGGCTCAAGGGTGTCCAATCCGTGGTTTCGGGGTACAGCGGGGGCCGAGTGAAGAACCCCACGTATAAGCAGGTTTGCACGGGTAGGACAGGCCACGCCGAGGTCGTGCAGATCACTTATGACCCGAAACAGATTTCTTTCGCCGAGCTGCTCGAAGTGTTTTGGGCCACTCACGACCCTACCACGCGGAACCGCCAGGGCAACGACGTAGGCCCCCAGTATCGCTCGGTCATCTTTTACCACAACGATGAGCAAAAGCGGCTGGCCGAACACTATAAGCAAAAGCTCGATGAGTCGGGCGCCTTCCGCGCCCCCATCGTCACCGAAATAACCGCTTTCCGCGAATTCTTCCCGGCGGAGGATTATCATCAGAATTACTTCAATCTCAATCCGAACCAACCCTACTGCCAGTTCGTTATCCAACCCAAGCTGGACAAATTTAAGAAAGTCTTCGGGCACAAGTTGAAGGACACTTCGCCTGGCCCCGAAACCGCTCAGCCAAAGTGATGATAATCCTCGGCCAAGCTTCCGAGAACCTCAGGACAGAGCCGGGTATTTGGCAAGGCTGGCGAAGATTCCAGAAGGAGCGCGGTGATGCGAGGGGACTGGCGGGGCGTGCGGCAGCGAAGTCTAGCGGGCTGGGGCGTTATGCCAGTGCTCATGGCGGCGGTTTGGATTGGTCTGGGCACGCTCCACGCCGACCCGCCAGCCTCGATTATCCCCGGCTTGGAACCCGCCCCGGCCGCCAACACGGCTAGCGAGGATCCGTCGCTCTATCCGGACCCCGAGGGCCGGGCTCGAATCACGATGTTTGGCCTGACCGGCGTGGGCTACAAGTTCGTCTATGTGATTGACCGCTCTGCGAGCATGGGCGGGTCGGGGGAAGTTGCCCTGCGGGCGGTGAAGAGCGAGCTCCGAAAGAGTCTTGAACTGCTCGACACGGTCCATCAGTTTCAGATCATCGTCTATAACGACAAACCGCTGATCTTCAATCCCAGCGGCGTTCCAGGGCGATTGGCGTTCGCCACTCGGATGAACAAGGATCGCGCGGCGCGATTCATCGAGTCGCTCACGGCCGACGGCAACACCCGCCATGACGACGCCCTCAAAATGGCCATCAAACTTCGGCCTGACGTGATCTTCCTTCTCACCGATGGCGACGATCCTAAACTGACCCGCCGCGAGCTGGACGCCATCCAGCGCATGGCCGGCGGGATCACGATCCATGCGATCGAGTTCGGTATGGGCGACCCGCCGGCCGAGCCGAGCTTCCTGGCGACGCTGGCCGCCGAGAACGGCGGCAAATACGTGTACGTCGATCTTTCTCGGCCCTTTCCTGCCCCTGTCACGGCGAATCGCTAAACGGCCTTATGGATCACCGCTTTTTCTTCCGTGGCAGGCATTTGAACGGCGATTTTCGGAGGAAGGGCTTTTGCAGAGCGGCCAGACAGACTTCTTGACGATGGCGGGCCAACTGCTTCACTTGGATGTGGTTGAATCCCCAACCGCGCACTCGTTCGACACACTCGGGAAGCTGCTCGGCCAACTTCCACTCGAAGAGTTTGAGCGTCAGGAGCATTCCCCGAATGCTCACCTCGCGATGCGTGACGATGGCTTCCACGGCGTCCAACGTGTAGTTGGGCGCGACGTTCATGTCGGCCATGAGCCATCGGACGGAACGGAATTCCCGGCGGCGGACCTGAGATACCCGGCGGCGGATGTGCGTGAAGCGTGGATTGCTGAGCACCTCGGGGGCCATTTCGGCCGGGTCGATGCCCAAGACGCGAAAGCCGCGGGCGAGCAGGGCCTGGCTTGCCCCGCCCGGCGCGCTGCCAATCTCCGCGCACTTCGCTCCGGCAGGGATGGGCAACTGCGACCAGCGTAGGGCCTCTTCCATTTTCAACCATGCCCGACTCACCGCCTCAGGCGGCAACTCCAACGGCATGATCCCCCCGGCCCAGCGCGATAGGACCGAGCGGGCGCGATGACGCCCCACCCACCATTCGCCGGGATTCACGATCACACAGTCGAGCACCGCGTCGCCGATGTTCGCGGGCTGGTGCGGGTCAAAGGCCGCCGCCTCCAGTCGTTCCTTATACGGACACGCCTCGGCCAGCGCCGCTGCTGCTTCCAACGCCAGGGGTGTGATCGAAGGCTCGAACCCATGCTCGCCTGCCGCGGCCGTATCGCGTTGCCAGACGTGAATCCGATCCACCGCTCGATCGCCCCAGGTCTGCCAGACCTGTTCCGCCATCGCGGCGGGATTCTCGCCTGAGACCTTGCCCACGGAAAAACCGTAGGCTCGAGCAAACACGGAGCCTAGATCGAAATCGTCCGCCAAAGCATGTCCCGCCGGGAGCTTGAACGTCAGGAACCCCGGCCGGGAATAGGCAATCCGAAAATCCGGCCAAAGCCTCGCCAACTCCCTTTTGACGGTCGGCTCGGCCCCTACCTGGCACGTGAGGAACAGGAACTCGGCTGGTTTGGGCATCGTTTGGATGTGTCGTGCGGAGAGTATGCACCCTGCTCGGTCAAACTGTCAAGGGACGCGCCGCTTCCCTCACTGTCGCGGACTTGGGGAACGATGGCGTTGCTCGCTTGCCTTTGGGCAACATGCCAGGCGAAAGAAATGATAAAGTTATTACGTTGCGCTTGCTTGAAAAACCAGTTAGCGGGACCGTCCCTAGCGGGCTTCGGCATGGGCTTTGGCCAGCGCTTGACCGTGGCCGCCGCGGGAGGATAATGAGGGCCTTAGGTCGGTGGTTCAGCCAACACGGATCTCACGGGAGGATGCGTAGCTTCCAGGCTCTCCACGAAAAACGGCAAAGAGGGTTGGCTGCGATCCAAGAGAAAAGGCGAGGAAACGATGCATCGTGTGATCCGACCGCTAGTCCTGGCGATGGGGATTGTTGTTTTGGCGGGCGCCGATTGGCGGCGATTTCGCGGCAACGATAGTCTCGGGGTCTCACCGGAGACTGGTCTGCCCACGAAATTCAGTGAAAAGGAAAATGTAGCTTGGAAAGCGCCGTTGCCGGGCGCGGGACCGTCGGGGCCGATCGTGGTGGGGGATCGGGTCTTTGTGACGGCGGCCTCGGGGCCACACCGGGAAAGGCTCCACGTCTTGGCTTTTGACGCCCGAACCGGGCAACGGCTGTGGGAGCGGCAGTTTTGGGCCACCGGTCACACGGTGGTCCATCCCTTTGGCGGCGTGGCCATTCCCACGCCCGCCAGCGATGGCCGCCGCGTGTTCGCCTTCTTTTCCTCGAACGATCTGGCTTGCCTGGATTTGGATGGCAACCTGCTCTGGTTCCGCGGACTGGCTTACGAGCGGCCCTTGACGCGGAACGATGTGGGAATGGCCTCTTCGCCGCTGGTAGTCGACGATCTCGTGGTGGTGCAGATGGAAAACCAAGGGGCGTCCTGGGCCGCCGCGATCGACGCGGCCACAGGTGAGACCCGTTGGGCGATCGACCGCGAGCCAGCGGCCTCCTGGACTTCGCCCACGCTCATGCGGATCGCCGAGCCGCCGGGTCAACTGGTGCTCTTCCAATCGAGGTCGAAGCTCTCGGCCCACGATCCCCGCGACGGCCGCGAGGTCTTCCGCTACGAGGCCGGCTGCTCTACGATTTCCTCAAACACCGTGCTTGGCGAGGTGATCTACCTTCCGGCGGCCGGGCTGTGCGCGCTCCGCTACGACGCCGCCAAGAGAGCCTTGGACGAGCTTTGGCGGGAACAACGCCTCCAGCCGCAGAACGCCAGCCCGGTGGTCCATGAAGGCCGGATCTATGTGGTCAAGCCGGGCGGGGTGCTCGGATGCGCCGACGCTGCCAGCGGAAAATTGCTCTGGCAGTTGCGCCTGCAAGGTCCGATCTGGGCCACGCCGATTTTGGCGGCCGGGCACCTCTACGTGGTGAACCATGACGGGCTGGTGCAAATCGTGCGAATCGACGGCCAAGGCGCCTTGGTAAGCACAGGAAAGATCGATCAAGGCATTCTGGCCACGCCGGCCGTAGCGGATCGGGCGATCTACTTTCGCAGCAACCAACATCTTTGGAAAATCGCCGCCCCATGACCGCCGATTCCCTTGCAATCGCCCCGTGCGGCCCGATCTTCGGCTCGATCCGGCCGCCGGGCTCGAAAAGCATCACGAATCGGGCCTTGGTTTGCGCGGCCTTGGCCGAGGGGCCTTCGCTGCTCACCGGCGCGTTGGATAGCGAAGATACCCGGGTGATGATCGAATCGCTCCGCCGCCTGGGCATCGCGGTGGAACACGACCGGGCGGCCTGCACGCTGAACGTGTCGGGTTGCGGTGGCCGCATTCCGTCGCCAGGTGCGGAACTCTATGTGGCCAATAGCGGCACGTCGATGCGATTCCTCACGGCCCTGGTGGGACTCGGCCAGGGCACGTTTCGCATCGATGGCGTCGCCCGCATGCGCCAACGTCCAATTCAAGACCTTCTCGATGCGCTGACCCAATTGGGCGTCGAGGCGGTCGCGGAATCCGCAGGCGGATGCCCTCCGGTGATCGTGCATGGCCGTGGGCTGCGGGGAGGCACGGCAACGATTGCCGGGGACATCTCCAGCCAGTTCCTCAGCGGCCTGTTGATGGCCGCGCCTTATGCCCAACAGCCCGTCGAACTGGTCGTGGTCGGCGACCTGGTCTCCAAGCCGTATGTCGAGATGACCTTGGCGGTGATGCGAGCCTTTGGGGCGACGGTGGAAAGCCACGAGCTGAAACGATTTCGCGTTTCACCACAACGTTACACAGGGCGAGAATACCCCATCGAGCCTGACGCCTCGGCGGCGAGCTATTTCTTCGCCGCGGCGGCGGTCGCCGGTGGTCGGGTGGAGGTTCAAGGGCTTTCCCGCGACAGCCTGCAAGGCGACATCCGCTTCTGTGATTGTCTGACCCGCATGGGCTGCGATGTCCGGTACGAGTCCGACCGCACCGTCGTGGGCCGGGAACCGGGACGGCCGCTTCAAGGCATCGAGGTCGATATGAACGCGATCAGCGACACGGTGCAGACGCTGGGTGTGGTCGCCTTGTTCGCTCACGGCCCGACGACGATCACCGGCGTGGCCCACATCCGCCACAAGGAAACCGACCGCATTGCCGCCTTGGCCACGGAACTCCGCAAGCTGGGGGCCGCGGTGGAAGAGCGGGAGGACGGACTTCGCATCGTGCCGGGGCCGCTTCATGGCGCCGAGATCGAAACCTACGACGACCACCGCATGGCCATGAGCCTGGCAATCGCGGGCCTGGTCGTGCCGGGCGTGGTGATCCGCAACCCTGGCTGTACGGCGAAAACCTATCCTCGATTCTTCGACGACTTGCAGTCGCTGACGCGAAACCGTCCGAGCTAAACCCGTTCAAAGCTGAACTCGCCGCCGCGGAAGTCGATCCGCACCCGGCTGCCTTCATCGAATTCGCGCTTCAGCATCTCGACAGCCAGCGGGTTTTGGATTCGCTGCTGAATGACGCGCTTCAGCGGTCGGGCGCCGAACGTGGGGTCGTAGCCCTGCTCGGCGATCGCGTCCACCGCGGCGTCGGTCACTTCCAGCTCGATGTTCTTTTGCGCAAGCTGCTTCTTGAGCCGCTCCACTTGCAACAAGACGATCTTGCGAATCTGATCGCGGTTCAGAGGATGGAAGATGATCGTTTCGTCGATGCGGTTGAGGAACTCGGGCAGGAAGTGGGCGCTGAGCGCACTCATCACGCCCTCGCGAAGCTCCTCTTCGCTGCCGCCTTCCCGGGCGATCTGTTGGATCAACTGGCTGCCGATGTTGGAGGTCATTACCACAATCGTGTTGGTGAAATCGACGGTGTGGCCCTGGTTGTCGCTCAGGCGGCCGTCGTCGAGCACCTGGAGCAAGATGTTGAACACGTCGCGGTGGGCCTTTTCAATTTCGTCGAGCAGGATCACCGCGTAGGGGCGGCGGCGGATGGCCTCGGTCAAGCGGCCGCCTTCCTCATAGCCGACATAGCCGGGCGGGGCGCCGATCAAACGGCTCACGGTGTGGCGTTCCATGAACTCGCTCATGTCCAGCCGCACCATGGCGTTCTCGTCATCGAACAGAACCTCGGCCAGGGCCTTGCACAGCTCGGTTTTGCCCACGCCCGTGGGCCCCAGGAAAATGAACGATCCGATCGGTCGATTCGGGTCTTGCAGGCCGGAACGGCTCCGCCGCACGGCGTTGGCCACGGCCGCGACCGCCTCCTCCTGGTTCACCAGCCGCTGATGGATCCGCTCTTCGAGCACCAGGAGTTTCGCGCGTTCGGTCTCCATCATCCGCGCCACGGGGATGCCGGTCCACGCGCTGACGACCTCGGCGATCTCCTCCGGGCCGACTTCTTTGCGTAACAGTCGCCGTCCGCCTTCCACGGAGTCGTGCTCCTCCATGGCCTCGACTTGCTGTTCCAACCGGCCTTTTTCCTGGTGCAACTCGTAGAGCCGCTGGAACTCGGCTTCGCTGGGAGGGATGCCTGACGATTGCTTCTCTTTAATCGCGGCGCTGAGACGATTGTATTCCAATTCGACCTCGTTGAGCCGCCGGCGGACGTCCTGAATGTTGCCCAGCCCGCTCTTCTCCTTCTCCCATTGGGCACGCAGTTTGGCCAGCTTCTCGCGTAGCTCGGCCATTTCCTCTTCGATCTCGGCTCGTTGCTTCTGGGCGTGTTCCTCGGTCTCTTCGGCGAGTTGCCGATGGGCGAGTTCGAGCTGCACAAGGCGGCGCTGTACCACGTCGATCTCGGCGGGCACGCTCTCCAACTCCATGGCCAATCGGCTGGTGGCCTCGTCCATCAAGTCGATGGCCTTGTCGGGCAGGAAGCGGTCGGTAATGTAGCGATGGGAAAGCTCGGCCGCCGCCACCAAAGCCGAGTCCTTGATCTTCACGCCCTTGTGATGTGCTTCGTAACGGGGCTTCAGGCCGCGAAGGATCGCGATCGTGTCCTCGACCGTCGGTTCGCCGACGTAAACCGGCTGGAAGCGGCGTTCCAGGGCGGCGTCTTTTTCGATGTATTTGCGGTATTCGTCGAGCGTGGTGGCCCCGATGCAGCGGAGGTCGCCTCGGGCCAAGGCTGGCTTGAGCAGATTGGCGGCGTCGCTGCCGCCTTCGGCCCGGCCAGCCCCCACCACGGTGTGCAATTCGTCGATGAACAGGATCACGTTGCCGCCGGAGCTTTCAACTTCCTTGAGCACGGCCTTGAGCCGCTCTTCGAACTCGCCGCGATACTTCGTTCCGGCGACCAGCGCTCCCATGTCGAGGGCCACCACCCGCTTGTTCTTCAGACTCTCCGGCACGTCGCCGTTGACGATTCTCAAGGCCAGCCCCTCGGCGATGGCGGTTTTGCCCACCCCAGGCTCACCAATTAACACTGGATTGTTCTTGGTTCGCCGCGAAAGGACTTGGATCACGCGGCGGATTTCCTGGTCCCGACCAATCACCGGGTCGAGCTTCCCGCGTCGCGCCCGCTCCACCAAATCGATGCCGTAGCGTTCCAGGGCCTGGTACTTGGCCTCGGGGTTCTGGTCCGTCACGCGGGTATTGCCGCGGATCGACTGAAGGGCCTTGAGGATCTCATCTTCACCGATGGAATTCAACTTGAGGACATTTCGGGCCTTCGAATCCACCTTGGCCAGGGCCAGGAGGAGGTGCTCGGTCGACACGTATTCGTCACGCATCGTGTCGGCCTCGCGCTGCGCCGCTTCCAGGACCTTGTGAAGGCTAGAGGAAATCCCCGGCTGTGCTCCCCCGGAAACCTTGGGAAAATGACTGAGTTCCGCGGCGATGATCCGGTCGAGCTGCGCCCGGTTGGCGCCGATGCGTTCCAAAATCGGCACGACCACGCCCTCGCTGTCGGAGGTCAACGCCGCTAGGAGGTGCAATGGGTCGATCTCGGGATTGCCGCGATCGGCAGCCATTGCCTGGGCCTGGGCCACGGCCTCTTGGGCCTTCAGAGTCAATTTATCGAAACGGAATGCCATGTGAGTGCAAAAAAATAGCCGCTCCTCGGGCAAGCCCCTCCTTCAGCGCGAGGTCGGCGCGGAACGGGACAGGCCCGATGAACGGCGCCTATTTGTCCTTGACCTCGAACTCTGCGTCGATGGCGTCGTCGTCTCCGCCGCCGCTAGTACCCTTGCTTGCGCTTCCACCATTCGCCCCGCTGCCGGAGCCGGCTTGAGCGCCCGCGGTGGCCCGTTCGTATAGGCTCTTGCTGAAGGCGTGGGAGGCGGCCTCGAGCTGGCTGATGGCCGACTTGATCGCTTCGGCATTGTCGCCTTTGGCCGCTTCCCGGACCTTCTCGATCGCCGCGTTCATTGCCTGGCGATCGGCCGCGGTGAGCTTGGCGTCGTGCTCCTTCATGAGTTTTTCAAGCTGCCAGCACATCGAGTCGGCCTGGTTGCGGAGTTCGGCGAGTTGCCGCTTTCGCTTGTCCTCCTCGGCGTGGGCCTCGGCATCCTTACGCATCCGCTCGATCTCGGCCTCGGAGAGGCCCGCCGATTGCTTGATCTCGATCTTCTGGGCCTTCCCGGTGCCCAGGTCTTTCGCCGAGACATTCAAAATGCCGTTGGCGTCGATGTCGAAGGTGACTTCGATCTGAGGCACGCCGCGAGGCGCCGGGGGAATCCCCTCCAGGTTGAACTGGCCCAACAGCCGATTGTCGGCGGCCATTTCCCGTTCCCCCTGGTACACCTTGATGGTGACGGCGGTCTGATTGTCTTCGGCCGTGCTGAAGACCTGTTTCTTCTCCGTGGGGATGGTTGTGTTCCGCTCGACGAGCTTGGTCATGATGCCGCCCAGCGTCTCGATGCCCAAGGAAAGCGGTGTGACGTCCAGTAGGAGCACGTCCTTGACTTCGCCAGCCAGGACGCCGCCCTGGATCGCCGCACCCACGGCCACCACCTCATCGGGATTGACGCCCTTGTGCGGTTCCTTGTTGAACAAATTGCGAACCAATTCCTGAACCTTGGGGATTCGCGTAGAGCCACCCACCAGGACCACCTCGTCGATGTCTTTCGGAGTGAGGTGCGCGTCCTTCATGGCCTGAAGCACCGGACCTCGGCAGCGTTCGATGAGGTGATCGACCAACTGCTCGAACTTGGCCCGAGTAATCTTCATTTGCAGGTGTTTCGGCCCGGTCGCATCGGCAGTGATGAACGGCAGGTTGATGTCGGTGGTTTGCGCGGAACTCAGTTCCCGCTTGGCCTTTTCGCAGGCCTCTTGGAGTCGCTGCAAGGCCATCGTGTCCTTGCGGAGATCGATCCCGTGTTGCCGCTGGAAATCGTCGGCCACGTAGTTGATGAGCACTTCGTCGAAGTCGTCGCCGCCCAGGTGGGTATCGCCATTGGTGCTGATGACCCGGAACACGCCATCGGCGACTTCCAATACCGACACGTCAAACGTGCCGCCACCAAGATCGAACACGACGATTTTCTCAGCTTCCTTTTTGTCCAGACCATAAGCCAATGAGGCGGCGGTAGGCTCGTTGATGATTCTCATCACTTCCAGCCCGGCGATCTGGCCCGCGTCCTTCGTGGCCTGTCGCTGGGCGTCGTTGAAATAAGCCGGCACGGTGATCACGGCCTTGTTGACCGTGTGGCCCAAATAGGCCTCGGCGGCTTCCTTGAGCTTGCGCAGGACTTTGGCGGAAATTTCTGGCGGCGTGTACTCTTTGTCCCCAATTTTGACCCGCACGTACTCGTCCGGCCCCCCCACGATTTTGTACGGCACCATCTTTTCCTCGACGGCGACCTCGTTGTGGCGGCGGCCCATGAAGCGTTTGATGGAGTACACGGTCCGCGTGGGATTGGTGACCGCTTGGCGCTTGGCAGGTTCACCAACGATTGCCTCGCCAGTATCGGTAAAGGCCACCACACTGGGGGTAAGCCTGTTCCCCTCTGCATTGGGGATCACTTTGGGCTCCTTACCCTCCATGATGGCGACCACGGAATTCGTCGTTCCTAGATCAATGCCAATGATTTTTTCACCACGAGCCATTGCCTGCTCCTTCGTTGTTTAGTCCCCACACCACCACCCCGACGATGTGTGGTAATCAAACCCCACCATAAGCAAAACTTCAAATCCTCAGTCAACTTTGTGGGGTTCGACGTGTGCCCCTCGTCTGGCACTTCATGCTTGGAAAACTTTTTTGAAGCAAAGCCCGTGCCGCTGATAAAATTGGCTGAGCTTTGTATCTAAGTCTCTACAGTTTCAGATGTTGCATCCAATGTTCGAGAACCATAGGAGTCACTTTTGCAAGCCGTGGCTGCCGTTTTGGCACACCCTGACGGCCATCACGCGACACGAAGAGAGTGCAGTGGCGAAGTCGGCCCCCTCATCGTATACTGCCCTCAGAGGGACGAAACGCCATGGCCAGAACATCCACGGACAATCGAGCTTCGGACAAAGCTCGACCCGCAGGTTTTCGCCCGGCATCCTCGTCGGGTTACCAAGGACGAATCGAACAGCTGGACCGGCAGATTGTCAAGCTGTTGAACGAGCGGACGGAATGGGCGGTCAAGCAGGCCCAGGCGCGACAGGCGGCAGGCGAGCCAGCCTTTCTGCTTGGACTAGAGGAAGAGGCGATCACGCGCGCGGTCGAGTCGAGTAAAGGGCCGCTTCCGGCGAAAGCATTGCGGGCGGTGCTCCGCGAATTGATCTCGGGCGCTCGCTCGTTGGTCGAGGAACTTCGCGTGGCTTTCCTCGGTCCCCTGTACAGTTACAGCCACCTGGCGGCGATCCACCGTTTTGGGCAGAGCGTGGAGTTCCTGCCCGTCGGCAGCATTGCCGCGGTCTTCGAGGAGGTCTATCGGGGCCACTGCAAGTTCGGCATCGTTCCGATCGAGAACTCCACCGACGGACGGGTGGCGGACACCATCGACATGTTTACTCGCCTGCCGGTGCGAATCTGCGGTGAAGTGGAATTGGAGATTCACCATGCCTTGCTGGCCAAGTGCCCTCGGGCGGAGGTCAAGGAAGTCTATAGCCGACCGCAGGCCCTCTCCCAATGCCGCAACTGGTTGGCGAAGCATTTGCCCCAAGCGCGACCCATCGAGGTGACGAGCACTTCCACCGCCGCCCAATTGGCCCAGGAGAAGCCCGGCGCAGCCGCCATCGCTAGCCTTCAGGCCGGAATCCATTACGGTTTGAACGTTCTTGCCGAACAGATCGAGGACAACCCATCGAATACGACCCGATTCGCGGTGATCGGCAGTCATAAGCACCCGCGCACCGGCCGGGACAAGACCGCCATGATGTTCCAAGTGGCGCACCGGCCGGGCGGACTGGCCGATGCCCTGAACATCTTTAAACGCAATCGGCTCAACCTGACTTGGATCGAGTCATTCCCTGTTCCAGGCGAAAAGGGCGGCTATTTGTTCTTCGTGGAAATGGAGGGCCATGAGACGGACGTCCGCTTGAGGCGAACCCTCGCCGCCTTGAAAAACAAAACGCTTCGCCTGGAAGTTCTCGGCTCCTTCCCCGCCGCCGAACCAATCGACGAAACCCCACCCTCGCCTAAACCGTGAGGCAGCCGCGCTTGGCGTGGCTTCGCGATTCTGGCGTGATGGTCGTTTTTCTGGCCCTCGGCTCGTGCCCGAGAATCGCCGCGACCGAAGTCGAGCACTTCGGTGCCAACGGTTGACCGAAGCCGTTGGCGAGTGCCGCGCTCATGTTACTCGCTCATGATGGTGTCTTCGTGCTCGTAGGCAGGTGCGCAGCAGCAAAGGAACTTTAACATGGTCGTGCCGACATTGGCGATTTGGTGGATCGAACCGGGGGGAATGGCGATTGCGTCGCCTGGTCCGACGAGCCGCGTTTCGCCGTCGAGCCTCATTTCGCCGCGACCTTCGAGGATGTAATAGATTTCTTCGGTGACCAGATGCCGGTGGGCCTGCGTCGAGCGACCGGGCGCCAGGCGGGCCTCGGCCAGCGACTGGCGGCGAATCGCAGAATTGCGGTAAGCCAACAGTTCGCGGATTTCCGAACCGTCTTTCGTGATAAAGGCGGGCACCGAGTCGATATTGCGAACGTCCACGTACTACTTCCTGAAAATTCCAATCACGGCTGGCGGATACTTGCGGATCGACCACGCCTCCGGCTGGCAAAGCGTTTCAAAGTCGCATCGTTCATCCGCTTCTACGACAAAGATACTTTCCCGGGGTGCGTCCTGGATCAATCCGCAGACGAGATCGAGCATCTGTTGCCGACGGTCGACGTAGTAGGCATAAGGCGGCGAGCAAAACACCAACCACGGCACGGTTCCCAGCCGGTCCTGCCAGAGCGATCTCAAGAACACATTGGCCACCACCAGTTCGGCTTGATCCTTGAGGCCCAGCGAGGCGATATTCTCGGCCACGACCCGCGCCGTGGGGACGTGGTGTTCGATCAGCGTGGCCTTGGCCGCCCCGCGACTAATTGCTTCAAGCCCCAGCGCGCCGGTGCCAGCGAACAAGTCCACGGCGTGCTTGCCTCGCACCGAAGGGCCGAGAAGGTTGAACACGGCCTCGCGGACGCGGTCCTTCATCGGGCGAACGGCGGGATCACCGCTGTAGCGGAGTTTACGGCCCCGAAACACGCCGCCGATGATCCGCAAGCCCACCGGGGCCGCGCGTCGGGACGGCGCCCGGGAAGCCCGGTTCGATCGTTGTTGCGCGCGGCGGGGCATCGGGGTGGTCTCCTTCTCCCACTCTCGCCGATATGGTATCGTAACCACACACCTTGAAAAAGACCTGTATTCGCCCAAAGAGAATGGAGAATCGACGCATGAATGCTTTGCATAGAGCGTTTATCGTCGCGTTGACTTTGCTTCTCGCGTCGGTCTCGGCCCAAGCGGCCGAGCCGCCGCCTGCCCAGAAAAATGACGCGGCCCAGGCGGAGTTCGACAAGCTGTACGCCGAATGGAAATCACTCTTGGGCAAACTCCGCGACATGCGGACCGAGTACCGCAAGACGCCCGTGGAGAAACGCCCGGCTATGGAGGAGCAATACAACGCCCTGGTCCGGCAGGGTCTGGAACTTCAACCGCGACTGACGGCCGCCGCCGAGGCCGCGTTCCTGGCGGATCCGAAAGGGGCCAAAGACGCAGGCGAATACCTCCTGGGTGTGCTCTTTTCTTATTGCCAGGCCGACGACTACGAGCCGGCGTTTCACACCGCAAAACTGTTGCTCGATCACCAATTCGAAGCGCCGATCGTCCACGGTTGGGCGGGTTTGGCGGCCTTTTGCGTCGGCGAGTTCGACGTGGCGGAACGCGAACTCAAACTGGCCCGGGACCAGAACCTCTTCGTGAAAATGGGCGGAGATTTCGTCAAACTCGGACCGATGATGCTTGATCAAATCCCCTATTACAAGAAGGCTTGGGAAAAAGAACAGCAGCTCCGCGCCGCCGAAGCCAAGGCCGATGACTTGCCCCGTGTGCTGTTGAAGACCAGCAAAGGCGACATCGAAATCGAATTGTTCGAAAACGAGGCCCCCAACACGGTCGCCAATTTCATCTCGCTGGTCGAGAAGGGGTTCTACAATGGCACCCCCTTCCATCGCGTGCTGCCCATGTTCATGGCCCAGGGGGGCGATCCGACGGGCACGGGCCGGGGCGGCCCCGGCTACTCCATCCCCTGCGAATGCTATCGACCCGATTTCCGCGTCCATTTCCGCGGCAGTCTGAGCATGGCGCACGCCGGCCGGGACACGGGCGGATCCCAGTTCTTCCTCACCTTTCGGCCCACGCGGCACCTCGACGGCCAGCACACGGTCTTCGGCCGCGTCGTCAAGGGCATCGAGGTCCTAGCCAAAATCCAACGCCGCGACCCCGATAATCCCGAGGGCCCTGAACCCGACAAAATCATCGAGGCCAAGGTGCTTCGCAAACGGAATCATCCCTACGAGCCGAAGAAAACGGGCGAGGAACCTAAATCCTAGGCAGCGATTCGCCAAGGTGTCGGAGCACGCGGGAACGCTTCAAGGTGCCTCGGCCTTCCGTTGAGTGTCCTCCCCGCAACGAACCAGCGTTGACTCCCGCGATTTCTCACGCGCTTCAGGCAGAGCGTTGGCTCGAAAGCGGTTGGTCCCGAAGCGGCTCGACGCGCCTACCGCGCAGCATGTTCCAAGCTGCTGTCCAAGCAGTCCGCGGCTCCATTGCGGTGCGGACGCACGATCGCTTCGTTGGCGTCGATGCGTCCGAGGTATTTTTGTGGAATGCGGCAATGCACGATTACCCGCTCGGCGTGAAACTGCTTGGAGAGCACTTCCGCATGGGCCGCGAGGTAAGCCATCAAGCGGCCATTGTCGATGCCGAACTCGACGTCCACGTCGCGGAACGAGCGGCTGAGAGTCTCGCTCACCGCAAGCGACAACTCGTATAGTCCCTCGCCGGTCCGCGCGCTGATCGGCACCGCGTTCGGATAACGGCCGAGCAGCCATTCGACGCGGACGCGATCAGGCAGGCGGTCGATCTTGTTGACCACCAAGATCGAGTCCTTTTGCTCCAGTCCGATCTCGGCCAACACCTTGTATGCGGCGCTTATTTGTTCCAGCACCGCCGGGTTGCTGGCATCGGCCACATGAAGCAAAAGGTCGGCTTGGCGGGCTTCCTCGAGCGTTGCTTTGAAACTGGCGATCAAGTGGTGCGGCAGGCCGTGGATGAACCCGACCGTGTCGCTCAAAAGGACAGGACCCCAACCGGGCAATTGCCAGCGGCGTGTGCGGGTGTCAAGCGTGGAAAAAAGGGCATCCTGCGTCAAGACGTCCGCGCCGGTGAGGAGATTCAACAGCGTGCTTTTGCCGGCGTTCGTATAGCCCACCAGCGAAACCGTCATGAAATCCCTGCGCGTGGCCACTTCCCGCTCACGCCGGCGCAACACCGTTCGCAGTTCCTCGCGCAGGTCGTTGATCCGCTTCTCGACGAGGCGGCGGTCGGTCTCCAACTGTTTTTCGCCCGGGCCACGGAGGCCAATGCCCTTCTTCTGCCGCGAGAGGTGCGTCCACATGCGTTTCAATCGGGGCAACGAGTACTCCAACTGGGCGAGTTCCACGGCCAGACGCGCTTCGTACGTCCGCGCGCGGTTGGCGAAGATGTCCAGGATCAGCTCGGTCCGGTCGAGCACTTTGAGCTTCAGTTCGCGTTCCAGATTTCGCGTCTGGCCTGGCGTGAGGTCGTTGTCGAAAATGATGCAGTCGGCCTGGACCGCGCGCACCATGTTCTTAAGTTCCTCCACCTTTCCTTTGCCCAAGTAAGTCGCGGCGTCGGGGGCTGCGCGGCGCTGGGTCAGTTGTCCCACGACCCTCGCCCCGGCCGCCTCCGCCAGGCCAGCCAGCTCTTCCAGGGCCTCGCCAGGCCCCACACGTCCATCAAGCAGCACCCCTACCAGCACCGCGGCCTCGCTGGCCACGCTCCCCACGCGGTTCATCTCAGTCACGTCTCAATCTTGCCTCCTATCTAAAAGGTAGAACGGAAAAATTGCTACTCTGGAATGACATCAACGCCGCGCGAAAAGTTCAGTGGCAGGAGCCGCCACGGCGATCGAAGAATTCGACGCGGTACTCGGCGGAGTTCGTCGGCGCGACAACCCAGCGGGGCTCCCCAGGCCGTAGTCGGCCCAAGGTTCTCGCCCGCCATGCTACTCCAGGTCCCCTGCTCGCAAGTAACAGTAGCTCTCATATCGCCGTTCATCGAGCCGACCGTCGGCCACCGCGCTCTTGATGGCACAGTCGGCCTCGTGCGTGTGCGTGCAGTTGGGAAACTTGCAAAGACTGACGTAAGGCCGGAGGTCGCGATAGTAGTTGATCACCTCCTCGGGAACCACGTCCCAAGGCTGAAACTGCCTCATGCCGGGCGTGTCGACCACGTATCCGCCCACGGCTAAAGGCACGAGCCTGGCATTGGTCGTCGTATGACGTCCTTTTTCATTCTCGTCGCTTACCGGCGCAACGGGCAAAGACAGCGTGGGATCGAGGGCGTTCAACAACGACGACTTGCCGACGCCGCTCTGTCCGATCACCACGCTAGCGCGGTCCCTGACCTGACGCCGCAAGCGATCGACGCCGAAGCCGGTCGCCGCGCTCAGCAGCAAGACTCGGTACCCCATCCGGCGGTACACGCCCACCAGAGGCATCAGTGTGATGGGATCTACGAGGTCGATTTTGTTGATGCAGATTATCGGCCGAATGCCGCTTTTCTCCGCCGCCACGATCACCCGGTCGATAAGATTCGGCTTCAGCTCCGGCTGGGCGGCGCTGGCGACGATCAGGGCCTGATCCACATTCGCCACGATGACGTGCTGCCGACCCTTCACGTCACGTGCGATGCAGGCCTGCCGCGGTTCGATCCGCTCGATGAACCCCTCCACGCCGCCGCTCGAAACGACTGGACGAAACTGGACGCGGTCGCCAGCGGCCACGACGTGCCGGTGATCCGTGCTCAGGGTCTTCAACACCCGGCGAACGGCGCAGCGATAGGTCCGCCCTGACTCATCTTGCACGAGGCACACCAAGCCCATGACGGAGAGCACCCGACCAGGCCGACAGACACTCTCGTCGATCTCCAGTGGGACCGTGGGACTGACGGTAGAGTCAGGCTCCACGTCGTCGGCAGCGACCACGGTGCGGCGGCGGCTCAAGTCGCTTTTCCCGCCAATCCGCTCGACGATGGGGGCCTCTTCAACGGCGTCGAGCGAGCTACGATGAAACTCGCGGGTAAGATCGGTGCGACGGGTTCGGTACGTCCGGTTTTTGCGAAATTCGGCTCGGATCTTCTTCTTTGGCTTGCCCATGCCAACGCAATCAGGCCCGTGTCGATGGGTTTTTATTTTGTGCGATCGATTCCCTCACGGCCCAGTCGGCCACCCTTCCGCGCCTCGAAAGCCACAGCTCTCGCCTGAAAGCCATCC
Source organism: uncultured Thermoguttaceae bacterium (assembly GCA_937951625.1). GTDB lineage: Bacteria > Planctomycetota > Planctomycetia > Pirellulales > Thermoguttaceae > CALFBP01. The sequence goes on along the minus strand of CALFBP010000054.1, from coordinate 18,346 downwards.
CTCCCGGGCAGATGTCGCCAATTCCGAACCCTATGACAAAAGCGGCAGACTTCGTAAGATAATTGGGTCACGTTCAAGTCTAAACCTTGGTTCGATTTCCGTCAATCGGCCCCCGTTTGCGGGGTTCCGGTATGTCCAGTGGTTGGCGCGAAGCGGGACTACGATATCACACCCTGAACTGGTTTTTACGGCAAACGTTTGGCTGCCGCGTGGCCAAGGTGAGCGTGGACGCGGGGTTCACCTGCCCCAACGTGGATGGGACGGCGGGCATGGGGGGATGCGTGTTTTGCAACATCCTCAGTTTCAGCCCCAGCCGTCGTTTGACCGGTGGTTCGATCACCGAACAAATTGACGCCGCGGTGGCACGGCTTCGTCGCCCCCGCGGTCCGCAGAAATTTCTCGCCTATTTTCAACCTGCGACGAACACTTATGCCCCACTCGAACGCTTGAAAACGGTTTACGCCGAGGCGGCCGACCATCCCGACATCGTGGGCTTGGTGATCGGCACCCGGCCCGATTGTGCCCCCGACGAAACGCTGGACCTGCTGGCCGATTTCAGTCGCCGCACTTGGGTGCTGATCGAGTATGGCCTGCAAACGATTCACGCTCGTTCGCTGGAGTGGTTGCGACGAGGACACACGTTTGAAAGTTTTCTCGACGCAGTCGCCAGAACCCATGCCCGTGGCCTGGCCTTTGGCGTTCACCTCATTTTAGGTATCCCCGGAGAAACGCGCAACGACATGCTGGCGACGGCTAAAGCGATCGCCGCGGTGAACGCGCATTCCATCAAAATCCATAATTTGTATGCGGTCCACGATACGCCTCTTGCCGACCTCGTGCGTCGCGGTGAGGTGCGACTGCTCGACCTTGACGAGTGTGCGGCCCTGGTGGTGGACTTCCTGGAAGTAACGCCGCCGGAGTGCGTCGTCGATCGCCTGGGCGGCACGGCGCCGCCATCCTACCTTGTCGGTCCGGCTTGGTGCCAAGACAAGTCGGCGTTGCGCGTGGCTGTCGAGGCTGAGTTGATTCGACGCGATTCGTGGCAAGGCAAAATGCTTTCGGCAGCGACCGTTTTCGATGCAGAACCCGCGACTGCTTCGCCGTCCGGGGGCTATGACTCGTCTCCCTTTTCAACAGGCGACGTTGAACGTAAGGTTACTATGGATTGCGAAGCCGGCCAGATGGCCGCTGGCTCCGAAGGCAAGGGCCGCCACACCGGCTGTAAGGCCTTGGGGCGAGAGGAAAGTCCGGGCTCCGTAGGGCAGGGTGGTGGGTAACGCCCACCGGCCGCAAGGCTAGGGAAAGTGCAACAGAAAGCAAACCGCCTCGCCAGATGGTGCACCGGGGGAAACCCTGGTGGCCGTCGGCGCGGTAAGGGTGAAACGGTGAGGTAAGAGCTCACCAGCAGGTCGGGTGACCGGCCTGGCTAGGCAAACCCCACCCGGAGCAAGGTCAAATAGGAGGGAGGGAACCGACGGGCGACGGGTTCGCACGTCGGGTTCCGCGGACTGGCCCGGTCCGTTTTCGACTTCCGGGTAGACCGCTCGAGTCGCCGAGCAATCGGCGTCCTAGATAAATGGCCATCGCCCGCTCAAGTAGCGGGGACAGAACCCGGCTTATAGGCCGGCTTCGTGATCCGTCTTCTCGTATTCCTCTTCTTCTGGGTGACTCGGAGGCACCAGATCCTCATCAATGAATTGAAGCAATTTCGAGATGCAAAGTTTGTTGACGCTGGTGGCTTTCTCGCGGGCCTCTGTTAAAAGGGCAGCGTGAAGAGTTTTCGGTAGCCGAACCGTGATCACCTTGGTGGACTCTTTTCGGAGATGAGCGTAATTCGATCGAATGCGAAGTTGGCAAAGCATCCACTGAATCTTGTCGTAGGCTTCCGTTTTCTTAAAGGCCGCGAGTTGCTCTTTGCTCGGAAAGCTCCTCCGCACAACGCCCTTGACACCAAGAACCTCTTGGTAGAACGTGACCCAATCCGGAGCTGATTGAATCAAAGCATTCGCTTGTTCGAGGACTTTTTGACAACGTTGCTCGAAATCGGCGAAAACCTCCGTTCCCTGCACCACTTCTCCCGTCATCTCCATCAGCTCCTCCGTCCGCGTCATTAATTGTTCCCTCACGTGTGCCGGTGGCTTCGATTACCATCACGCACCGGTATTCGCCGAAAGTGTACGCTTAGCTGAGCGACCCCTAACTTGGAGGGTATTTTCACGCGGTGGCTCGCCGGTTTAATCGGGAGTGTGCCAAAAATTTGGGCTGGTAGATAAATAAACCACCCAGTGGTGGTAGTGTACAAAAATTGGAGAGGTGCTTTTGCGCATTCATTGGGCATTTTGCCTGTGTGTAAGGCGATTCGACATCAGCCCGACACTCATGCGTGAACAAGTCCTCAAGTACTTTCCAGAGATTGACGTAACATGTTTGATAGCAATGACATCAGTGCTATCATTGCCGTCAGTCTCATTTCCCAAGTGTCCAGGACGTACAAAATCCAAAAAAAAGAAAATTGCGTTACCAATTTCCCAACCCCTAAAAGCAACGCACGTTATTGCCAGCAGGGCGGCGCAGGAGCCAGTGAGAGCGAGTTGCCTTATTCCCCACCTGCCCGCGGCGTGTCGTGGCGCGCAAAAAAAACCCCGCCAGCAATGGGCGGGGTCGGTTGGGGGCTGCTTTGCGAAAACTAGCTCTTTTGAAGTTCCGCCGCGACTCGGTCGAAAAATGCGACGGATTGGGCGATTTCTGGCAAGGAATTGAGCCAGTTGTGTTCGTACTCGGCCGAAAACACGCCGCGGAATCCTTGGCGTTTGAGTTCTTGCAGAATAGCCCGTACGTCCGCTTTGCCCGTTCCCCAAGGTACGTCGTGGGCCCCCTGGCCGTATCGATTGAGGTCCTTGAAGTGGAACGAAATGATCTTGCCCTCTAGCTTTTTGATAGCTTCGAGAGGGTTAATGTCTGACCGCATCCAATGGCCCGTGTCCGCACAGGCCCCGAGGCGTCTCGTCCGTCCGCGGCAGGCTTCCAAGACCGTGTCAGGGTTCCAGTAGCGCGAGGGCTTCGGGTGGTTGTGGATCGCGACGTTGATTTGATATTCGTCGCAAAGCTTGGAGATGGTGTCCAGGGCATCGGGGCTCGGTTCAGAAACAATCGTTTCAATTCCCATATCCTTGGCGAAGTCGAAGACCTTCCGGGAATCGCCTTCGTCCTTCGACAGTCCCACCACCCCGAAACAAACCAGTTTCACCTTGGAGTCGGCGAGCTTTTTCTTGACCTCGGCGCGAACCTCAGCGCTTAGGCCGTCGCCGACTTTCAAATCCGGTTTTTCGGCGCTGAGTTTTTGGCCGGGGTAGGCCTCGATGTAGCCCAAACCCAACGACGCCACCTTGTCGATCGCCTCATAAAAGGTAAAGCGGTTGAAACTGTAGGCTTGACAGCCTACCCGCCATCCCAGCTTTTCGGCATGTGGCGTCCCGCCGCCCGCCTCGGCCGCCACGAGTCTTGCCCCCAGCCCAGAAGAAACCAACGCCGCCGAGGCCGCGCTGGCGGCCTTCAAGAAAGTTCGTCGCTCAATGCTGTGGTTCACCGCTTTCTTACTCCTTGGATATTGGGGATTCACGTTGCCGGAGCACGCCGTCGGGAGTGCGGCGATCGGCTCCCGCTCGGCTGGCATTATATGGCCAGACGCCGGACCTCCGAAATGGGGCTGCTGCCGTGATGCCGTGATCCGAATCTCGGCAGCTTTCGTCGCACGATGTTTTGTCGCTGTTTCCCAGTGTAATCTTTGGAGGAACCACACAGGATTGGGGGGATTGGTTCCCGATATGCTTTTCTAGCTGATCCTGATGGGGAGATTGCACTTGCTCTTCGGTGGGGATTGGGGGTTTAATGAAGCGGCGGGGGCGACTAAAATAAAAGGATGAGCGGCACAACCTCCAGTTTCCGTGCGAAACTTCCTCCCGGTTCGCCTGAGTCGGGCGGCGGCTCCACGGCCAGTACGGCCAGTTTCAAAGGCGAGGGTCCGCCGTCCTCGGCAGACGACGAGCCCACGGTGATTTCAACGCGGGCCCCCATGGAGATGGCCGCCACCACGGCGCCGCCCACGGCACCCAAACTAGAGCGGCTTGGACCGGGTACCCGGATTGCGAATTACGAGCTTTTGGAGTGCGTGGGCGGGGGAGGCATGGGTCTAGTGTTTCGCGCTCGCGACACGACCCTTGCCCGGATCGTCGCCCTCAAGGTTCTCACGCCAGAGCAAACCGCCGACGGCGAGGTTTTGCTCCGCTTCCGGAACGAGGCTCAAACCGCGGCGCGATTGAACCATGAAGGCGTGGTCCAAGTGTACCATGCGGGAGAGGACGGCGGCGTTGCGTACATCGCCTTCGAGTTTATCGAAGGGATGAACGTTCGGACGCTGGTGGAGAAGCGCGGGGTCTTGCCGCCGCACGAGGCCATTCATTACACGTACCAGGTGGCCGAGGCCCTCGCTCATGCCGCTGCCCACCACGTGGTGCATCGCGACATCAAACCCTCGAACATCCTGATCACCGCCGAAGGGCAAGCCAAGCTAATCGACTTGGGACTGGCGCGACTCTACAAGAGCGGGGAGGATGCCGACGATCTGACCGCCAGCGGCGTGACGCTGGGGACGTTCGACTATATCTCGCCGGAGCAAGCTCGCGATCCCCGTACCGCCGACGTGCGGAGCGACATTTATTCGTTGGGTTGCACGCTCTTTTTCATGCTGACGGGTCGGCCGCCCTTCGTGGAAGGGACGGTGCTTCAGAAGCTCTTGCAACACCACAGCGAAGAACCGCCGGACGTGCGGCAGTTCCGTCCCGAGTTGCCCCCCGAGGTCTCTCGACTGCTGCGAAAGATGATGGCCAAGGATCCCCGGCGGCGATTCCAGGATCCCAGCCAATTGCTGGACGCACTGGCGCGACTGGCTGACATCGTGGGGGTGGCGTCCAGCGCGCCGGGATCGCGGCGATGGACTTCCGGCGGGGCTGCCGAAGTTTTCTCGTGGCATCGCCACCTGCCGTGGATCATCCCGACCCTGGTGCTCGCGCTGGCGGCCTTGGCGCTCCACTTCCTCTGGTCCCCGCCGCCGATACCCCTGGAACCCATGCCAGACTTGGCCGCCGACCTGGAACAATCAGCGGCTCCGCCTCCGCTGCGGCTAGACCCTTCGTCGGCGCCCTTCGAAAAAGCGGGAGGGGCGACCGCGGGTGATGCGGCTGAGGTCCCCGGGGTCGACCTGCCAGAAAGTGGCCCGCAGACAAAAAGCTCGGTCCCAGCAGAGGGGGCCTCGAGCCGCAACGAGCCGATGAGCCGGGGCAAGGCAGGCCCCAAGGATCCGCGGGAGGTTTCGCCCTCGGTTTCTGCGGCGAACTCAGGGAGCAACGCGTCTGGCGTCGCGAAGCCGGAGGCCAGCGCTTCAGCGACGGCTCCGCCCAGCCCATCGGTTTTCGCCCCGCTGGCGTCCAAGGCTGCAAACGGGGTGGGGGTGAAGATCGTCGATCCCGCGGCAACGGGGCCTGACATCTATCCCACGTTAGCTGCCGCCTGCGAGTCGGCAAGCACGGGCGATGTCGTGGCCTTGCGCTACAACGGACCGCAGCGTGAGGGCCCGTTAGTCTTGCGCAATCTCAAACTGACGATCCGCGCGGCGGATGGTTTCCAACCCGTGATCGTCTTTCGCCCAGCCGATTGGGAACCGCTTCAGCGGACCAACTCGATGTTGAGCGTGTTGGGTAGCCAATTGACGATGATTCGCGTGGGGCTGGTTTTGGAGGTTCCTCGCGAGGCCGCCGCGGATCGATGGTCGCTGATCGAAAGTCGGTCGGCCGAGATGATTCGCTTGGAAAAGTGCTGGCTCTCGATCCAAAACGCCTCAGCGCAGTTGGGACCTTACCATCTCGACGCCGCTTTTTTCCGCGTGCTGGCAGGGCCCGGCGGCGGCGTGCTGCCCCGCGATCCTCCCGCGGCGCCGCAGCGATTGACTCTCGAACTTGTGGATTGCGTCCTGCGAGGCGAAGCGACGGCCTTAGTCGTCCACGAGCAGACGCCGGTTCGATTTTCCTGGGACAACGGCTTGTTGGCGACCACCGATCGCCTGTTCGTCGCCTTGGGAGGCGATCGTACCGCCTCCCCGGGCGAAGGGATGCAACTGAGCCTTGGGCACGTGACGGCGTTGGTCCGCGGGGGATTGTGCCGTTTTGCGCCGAGTGCCGCCGGCGCCAAGCTCCTGCCCGTGCAAATCGACTGCCGCAACAGCATTGTCATCGGCGATCCTTCGGCGGCGCTCATCGAGCACGTTGAGGTGGGCGATATCGACGGCGTGCGCCAAGGGTTTGCTTGGAATGGTGAGCGCAATTTCTACGAGGGATTTGTCAGTTTCTGGACGATTCGTGCGCCGGGCAAGCCGGCCGAGACGATGTCGCTCGACGCCTGGCGGGAGTTTTGGGGGCCTCAACGCGAGAATGCGCCACACTCGGGCCGCGTCCAGTGGAAACGGTTTCCACCCAGCGAACGCCCCGTCTCGTCACACCTCCCCGCCGATTATGCCCTCAGCCCTTCAGACGCGACGAACAATCCCGCTATCGGCGCCGCCAACGATGGGCGCGACGTGGGTTGTTTGTTCGATCGCCTTCCCGAGGTGGACGCGGCCCGAGCCGCCACCGTAGAATCGCGGCAGGCTGAGTCCAAGGGCATCACGTCCGGGACGCCGTCTGCGTCCGCAACGCCGTGATCGCGACAGCAGATGGAATGTTTCCGGGGAAGAGCCGATGAGTCGACGCACGCTGCAAAACTCCCGAGCGATCGTCACCGGAGCCTCGAGCGGGATCGGACACGCGCTAGCGTTGGAGTTGGCTCGAGCAGGGGCCCGTCTGGTAGTCTCCGCGCGCCGCGCCGACCGTCTTGCGCACTTGGCCCAGGCGATCACCGCCCACGGCGGCGAGGTTCGCAGCGTGGTGGGCGACGTGACCGAGCCGGCAACGCGGGAGCAAATCGTCGACACGGCCCACTCGGCCTACGGCGGGCTGGACGTGTTGGTCAACAACGCCGGCATGGGGGCCTTCGGGCGTTTCGAACAGGCCGATGCGCAACGCCTTCGCCGCGTGATGGAAGTGAACTTCTTCGCCCTCGCCGAAATGACTCGACTGGCGCTGCCACTGTTGAAACAGGGAAACCAACCCCTGATCGTCAACATCAGCTCGGTGTTGGGGCATCGCGCCCTGCCCCAATGCCTGGAGTATTGCGCCAGCAAATTCGCCGTTCAGGGACTGAGCGAATCGCTCCGCGTCGAACTGAGGCCGCTGGGAATCGACGTGCTGGTCGTGTGTCCCGGCACGACACAGACCGAGTTCTTTACTCAATCCCTCGATGCGGAAAACAAGCCGGATTGGCCGCAGCATTTCGCGGTGACCGCCGAATACGTCGCGCGAAAGACCGTGCAAGCGATGCAGGCCGGCCGCCGCGAGATCATGCCCTTCGCCTGGGGCAAGGTGATGGTTTGGCTCAACCGCCTCGCGCCGTCGTTGCTCGATCGCTATCTGGCACGCTACGCATGAACACAAATCCCGTTGCCCGCTGAGGGTCAGGGGATCCGGGATGAGGATGACGCGAATCTTTGCCCACCTTGTCGATTGATGCCCACGAGTGCCGTGCCCCCCGGTATCGCAGTACCGAAATCGCCGAGCGTGCTGAGTTCGGGACGAGCGGCGATACCGCGCACCAATTCCTTCAGGTTACCGGACACTTATTTTACAGGCGTGGCTTCGAACACCGCGACTTCAAGCGGGCCTAGAGAGATCGGCACTGGCTGGCCCGCATGAACCTGAAGTGGTGGAGGGGGATCTTTCTTCCAGATGCGTTGAAAGATGTATTGCCGCGGGGCGTACGGCGGCAGCTCGAAAGCCTGCTCGATCTCCAACGTGAATGAGGCGGTCGCTTCTGAAGGATTGCGGAGCGTCAGAATTGCCAGACGGGGCGACCAAGCGGCGTATCCGTACACGTGACCTTCGCCGGGATCGCCGCCGATCCAATGGACGTCGGCCAACACGTCGGCGTTCTGGCGCGACCAAAGGGCACCTTGTGCCAGCATGTCCCACATGGGCGCGGTGAGCCGTTGGGGGGTGATATAGAGTTCTTGGAGCTGGGTGCCCGTGCCGAAAAACGAGTAAATCTCGTCGGCCATGTCGTCGAGGTCCGGCGGGAGATTGGCGTTGCCCAGACTCGCGTGGCAGATTCCCTGGTTCATCAGGGAGCTGATGGGATACAACGGCCCGCGGCGGACTACGCCCCGATAAGTAAACATGTCACGATACGTGATCCACTGCTGACGTTTCGAGCCCGGCCCGTGGAACCCCATGTCATCCCCGTTGCGCCAGATCGAGTCGCCCCAAAGCAGCCAGAAGGGCGAGGGCCAGGTACCGGTGGTCACGTTGACAAACAGGTCGGGCCGCAAGGCGCGGAGATCGGCGATCAGGCGGAGCAAGCTATCGACATCCGCGGCGTACTCTGGCCCAGCCCCAGGTTTCATCAGGCCTTGCGCGATGCCATCGTACTTGAAGTAATTGACGCCGTATTGCTTCACCATCTCGGCGCAGACCTCGCGGAATCGCCCGTAATATTTGGGGCCCGCAAGCGAAAAACCATTCGCATTCGTCTCGAAACCTTGGGTTTTCCCATAGCGCATCCGCTCTTGCTTGGCAACGCCGTAGCCCCCCCAAGGAGAAAGCCAGACGCCGATCGACGTGCCGAAGCGGGTCGCGGCCTCGGCCAGCGGCGCGAAGCCGCGTGGAAACCCTGGATGAAACCGCCACAACGATTGGTTGTCGTCCCAGCCGTCGTCGAAGACCACCGAGTCGAGTTTCACGCCCCGCTTCTGGATCAACTCGCGGCCAAACAGCTCGATCACCGCCAAGCACTGAGCCTCGTTCATCTTCCGGTCGCCCCAGGCGATGTCGTACCAAGAGTTGTAGTGCAAGAACGGCTGGTAGGGGCGGGGACGCTCGCGCTCCAAGTAGTAGAGAAACCCGCGTCGCCGCTGTCCCGCGGGGACCACGCCGAGCACGCAGCTCCGCGTGCAGGATTCACCTGGCGTCAGACGGCGGAACGTGCTAACCCCACACAGGATTTCACCTTCGGCCACCTGATTCGTCGCCATGGGATGCTCACAGCCAGCAAAAACGCCGTCGCGGACCACAGGCGATCCATCTACTTCACCGCATTTTTCCGCCCCAGCAGCGGGCAGACGCAGAAAGGTCACGGTCGCCGGCTCGAGCGGCTCCGCGCCCGCAGTGACGACAACTTCCTGGCGGAGGTAATTCGCCTCGTCGCGGAGCGTGACGGAATAAAGGCCCCGCAGCGAAGCCTCGACGACGGTCCACGGCAGCACCAACCGCCATCCGGAGGAACGCTCGGCCCGACAAATGGCTTTGGCGTTCGCTTCCAAGCGTTCCAACGTTGGTTTGCCGTCGGGGCGCAGCGGCGTTGCTTGTTTTCCCGTGGAGCCGTCGAGGGAAAGTGTGATTGGGGCGACGGGGCCAAGCCGTGGCGTTCGGGAAAGCTTGTCCACGAATTCCACGAGAACGATTCCCGCCTCGCCGAGGTCGAACGTCGCCGCGAGAACGTTGTTTTCCAAACGCAAGCGAGAACCCTCGATGTTCGCTGTGGCTGGGCCTGGCTGGGGGCCAGGGAAATCGATCGCCTGGGCCAGTCGCGCCGCCGCACACAGCCACAAGCCCACGCCGACCGCAGCCACCGCGGACCGCAAACAGGATCGAAACCAAGGACCGATCATCTGTTCGCCCCTTGTTACTCAGGGATCATGGGGACTTGTATGCAAGTGCCGCGACCTTCCGTTCATCGATGTCGATACCCAGGCCCGGACCGCTCGGCACTTCGACCATATCGCCTTGGATGGTCAATGGGTTGTGGAGAATGTCGGCGTCGAGGAATTGTGGGCCATTCAAGGCGGCGGGCTTCGAGAGACCATAAGCCCCGTAGAGCACAAGCGAGGCGGCGAGGGAAACGTCCGGATCGGTCAGACCACTGCCCAACCAAAACAATCCGGCGTCCAAAGCGATTTCGATCTGCCGCCGGGCTGAGGTGAGCCCGCCAGAGCGCGAAACCTTGGCCGTCAAGCCGTCGATCATGCCCAGCTTGATGAACTCCTCGACCTCCACCGGGGAGACGAGTCCTTCATCCATGGTGATCGGCAGGGCGCCTTGGCGCTTGAGGGCTTGGTAGCCGGTGATGCGATTCGGGCGCAGGGGGGCTTCCATCACGTCCACGCCCTCGTCGGCCAGCTTTGGAGCGACTTCCAGCGCGGTAGGGAGATCGTAGCCGCCATTGGCGTCCACCCAGAGGAAACTCTCCGGCGCAGCCTTGCGGACCCGGCGGACGACTTCGAGGTCGAAGCGCGGATCGGGGGCGATTTTCACATTGAAACTGCGATAGCCACGCTGGCGTGCGGTTTCGATCTCCGGGTCCAGATCGTCGAGACTTTTCACACTGATCGTCCAACCCAACTGGAGTGTCCCGCCTTTCGGACGCCCCCACATCTCGGCAATGGATTGGCCGGTCAATTTTCCCGCCAAGTCGTGCAAAGCGATGTCGAGCCCGGCTCGAGCCAAGGGCATCCCGACGGAAAACGACGGCGCCAGGGCCGCATCCAAGGCCTTCACCGCGCCTTCCAAATCCAACGGATCGCGTCCAATAAGGGCCGGAATGAAAGGCCATCGCAAGACGGCCAAGGCGCTTTCAAGGGTCTCGTAACTCCACGTAGGAATAGGTACGCTTTGTCCCCAACCGACCGTCCCGTTGTCGGCCGTGATCTTCACCAGAATCACCGTATGGCCCGGCGCCCCTTCTATAAACTTCCACTGCCGCACACAGGGATAGCAGAGCGGAAACAACTCGATACGTTCGATCTTCATAAAATAGCCCTTAGCGGTGCATTCATTCGTCTCCGTAGCACGGATCACCACGGAAACTTCTGCCCTGTCACAACCCGGAAAATCAGTGCGACAGACCTTTGGTCCCTGGCGCCTCCGTGCGTCGCGCCTCCCACGGTTGCGCGTCTTTGCTTGTCTACGACGCGGCAGGTCGTGGGAGGGCGCCGTGTGGGGACACGACGCTTGCCAGACGGGTCTGCGGCGCGGCGATTAGCCGTACAACTCGGCGGCGACGAAATCGAGTTCCAAGGCCTCGAGCGTCTCGCGCTTCGGAATCCCGGTCTGCGTATCCCAGCCCATGGCCTCCAAATAATCGTGGACTTGGCGATCGAGATCGATGGTGACCCCGGCCAACGGACCTTTTTCCAGCGGTGGCCGGCCTAAGATCCTGTCGGGAACCTTGAAATCCACGTTCCGCACCCCCTCGCGAATATTAAAAGCCATGCGGATGGCGGCAATGCGGTTCCCAGCCCTTTCCACGTCGTCGACGGTGAACTTGTGGCCGGTGACGTAGGTGAGCATATCGGGCAGGGAGGTCGGCGGCAAGCAGACCCAAGCGAACATACACATACCCGCCGACGTGGCCGAGTGGTGGTGGGCGCTGATCTTTTGATACATCCGGCCCTTGCCTTCGACTTGATAGCGTTGGAAGGGTTCAGTGATCAATCCGGGCGGGGCGAATTCGGCCTCGGCGGTCCAAGCGCTGAGCTGAGTGTGCCGAGCAGGAGTCGCGTCCATCTTGTAACTGGTGGCTAACCCCGGATTGAGACGCGGGTCATGCATAGGCACTTCCTCTCCGCCGATGTGCATCGCATATTGCTCGGCCCCGCGGCCAATCCTTTCCGCTGCCAGTTTTGCCCCATCGGCGAAAATCTTGCCAAACCCCTCGCCGTACGCAATCTGCCGTGTCAATTCGACAATCGCTTCGGCGTTGCCCCACGTCAGTTTCAGCCCGCCGGTATCTTTGTCGGTGAGGACACCATTCTCATAACACTCGATGGCAAAGGCCACCGTGCAGCCGGTGCCGATAGTGTCCAGCCCTTGACGGTTGCAGATTTCGTTGCAGGCGTTGATCGAGGCCAAATTGTCGTTCAAGCACAAGGTGCCAAAGGCCCCGAGGGTCTCATACTCCGGCTTGTGGTTGTGGGACTTGTAAGGGCCGTGTTCGATTTTCGTCTCCCCGCCGCAGGCGATCGAGCATCGCCAACAGGCGTACTTTTTCTCCTGGATGGCGAGCACTTCGTCATCGCTGATCTTTTTGACGCCGGGGAAGTCGTCGGGCGAACCTGCCCAGTTCTTGATTGGCGTATCGCCGCTGGTGCAGGCGGCGGCCGTGATTCCGGCCGTGCCGTATTGGTTGAGCACCTGATACATGCCTTGTTGTTTCATTCCCTCGCGGTATTCGGCGATGCAGCGTTTCATGCCCTCGGGATCAGCAAGCGGGATGGGGGCATCGCCGACGGCCACGATAGCCTTGAGGCGTTTCGAGCCCATCACCGCTCCCAGTCCGCTTCGCGCCGCGGCCCGGCCCTTGTCGTTGATCACCGCCGCCAGCAGGCTCATCCGCTCGCCCGCCGGACCAATGCAAGCCAAGCCGGCTTGCTTCCCGTATTGCTCCTTGACCTTGTCTTCGAGTTCGTTCGTGTCGAGTCCCCACCACGTCTCGGCCGAAAGCAGCTTCGCGTCGCCGTGATCGAGGAGCAGATACACTGGCTTCGCGCTGATACCGCGGAAAATCACGCCGTCGAATCCGGCCTGTTTCATGATCGGCCCGAAGGTGCCGCCCGAGTTCGCGTCGCCCCAGCCGCCGGTTTTGGGACTTTTGCCCACCACGAAATACCGGTTGCCACTCAAGGCCGGCGTGCCCGTCAGTAAACCCGCGAAAAAACCGAGATGGGCCTCTGGGCCAAGCGGATCCACGCCCGGCTTTTGGAGGTTATAAAGGTAGTACGCCCCCAAACCGTAGCCGCCGAAATACTTTAAATAAACATCGTCGCTTGGGGTCTCGACGGAGATCGTCTGGTTGGTCAAATCCACGAAAAGGATTTTTCCCATCGTTCCCGGGACGGCCATTAGTTCTGCTCCTTAAGGTGCTCCGAGCGATTCAACTTGGTCGCGGGAATTCGCGACTCGTGCAGTCTAAGAGGTCCCCAATGTGGCGTCAAGTAGCCCGCTGATAGCCGCAGACTAGCGACGGAACAAATGAGTTTTCCGCGCGTTCGCCGCTCGTGCGTTGTTCCGCATGGCCTTCGCGCGGCGGAGCGTCCGTCTCTCAACACCCGCGAGCCAGCATAGAGTCGCGGGCACCGAAACGAGCGATCCCTTCAGGGCTGCTTGGCGCCGCTGGGACAGCGAATAGTCCCATTCCCCTGGCAGTCATTGCGAAAATCGGGCGCCGCCCCCTGAGCGGTGAGCGAACCAGCTAAAAGCGACAAAGCGCGAAGATGCAGGCAGAGCGGTGGGGAAGTTCCGCGGGCATGTGAAAAACCGCTCGCGGCGTGGCCGGGTGGCCTGACAAACCAACAAATCAGACGACCGCGCCGCTGGTTTTCGAGTAGGCCATTATTTTTTTTCGCCGTCGACTTCCGTTTTAGGGATGGCCCACTGCTTCTTCAAGTCCTCGACGGCCTTGCGCATTTCCTCCAGTTGGCGACTCATTTCCGCAAGTTGTTTTTCGACCGACTTTCGGGCGTCGGGCTTGAGCAATCGTTGCCCGGGCGTCGCCGGGACTGAAGACGGCGGACTGAACGCCTCAGGACTAGCCATCAAGGCGCCATGCCACGTGGGATTGCGGAGCATGGCCTCGACATGCGGCCGAAGCTCGGCCGGGATGGCGTCGAGGTTGTTTTCGGTTGCTTCCCACTTCTCTTTGCCGCGGGTCACGACGACCTTGGCCGGCTGGTCGCCTTGCTTGGTAATGGCGATGGTCACGTTCGCAGGCAGGTCGGGCAGCTTGCCGGGCCGGGTCACGACCACGCCAGGCCGCAAGAAGAACAAACTGTAGTCGCGGTGGCGGGGATCACCCGCCCGAAACTGCTCGATCCATTTGCCGAATGCCTCGGCGGGCGTTGGCACGCGGAGCCCAGGAATCGGGCCTTCGGGACGCTTCGCTGGGGTAACCGTGAGCTTCAGCTTTTTCCCGGCGCGGAGCAACTCCAATTCCAATTTTTCGCCTTTCGAGGCCTCGACCGCCGCGATCAGGTCTCCGACCTGCGAAAGCGGTTTACCACCCGCCTTCAAGAGAAGGTCATGCCGCTGCATTCCCGCCGCGGCCGCCGGACTCTCCGGAGCAACTTGCTCGACGAGAAGCCCCTCGTTTTCGGAAAGATGGAGATGCGACCGCAGGGCTTCCGGCGCCGGCTCGGTGACGATCCCCAACCAATATTCGCTGGGCTTGAAAGCGGCTCCGCCAATCGGCAATGCATCATCCGCCTTCGCCTGCGCGAAGGTCAAGGTTGCCGGCATGGCGGCCAAAGCCGCCGCGAGAACCAAAAGGACAAGACGTTGTTTCGACATGCTCTTCTCCCTTTCTCGCTTGGTTCACTCAACATGATTACCGACGTAATGGATGTCCACTTGATCGACCGGCAAGATCGCGTGACGGCCGTCTTCCACCCGCACCGGCACCAGGTTCCGCGATTGACGCACTTGGTAGCCAGCGGCCCGCAAAGCCTCCCGAATCGCGGCCGGGAACGTTTGACCGTCGGGATACAACAGCGCGGGATCCGGCTCCTCGCGTTCCACGACGGGAAGTTGGATTGGGCCATCCCCCGACCAACCCGGGAGCGCCAGGGTCATCGTTGCCGGAACGTCGGACGCGAGCACCGGCTGAAGCGGCTGGCGGGATTCGGTCCTCGCGTCGGACTCCTGGTTCGAAGCGAGGTTCGTAGCTGCGGTCGGAGTCCCCTCAGTCGAATCGGGCCGGAGCATCCCACCCGCCCACCACCCCAAGCCCAAGGCGGCGATAATCGCCGCCGCCAAGGCCCAATGTCGGCTCGCCCGAGGCACGGGCCAAGAATGCCGCCCAACGGTTTGCACCGTCGGGGTCTTGCCGGTCGAAGTGACCGACACCACCCTGCCGCTCACGACTTCCTTACCCAGCGCTTCGCGAAAGCACTGGGCCTCGAGGAACGCCAAGGCGCAGGCCCGCCAACCACCGGGAATCTGGTCCAATCGGCTTAGCAAGGCCCGACGCTCGGCCTCGGAGAGTTCGCCCTCGACCAGGCTGTCGAGCATTTCCTGCTCCGACGTTGACAAGGGACACTGATTGGGATTCATAAGTCGCTTTCGGTCACCTCCAACGCGGCAAGTTCACTCCGCAACCGTTGCCTCGCGCGGTGGAGTCGCGCCTGCATCGCCGCAGGGGAAATTCCCAAACGCTCCGCCAGCTCCTTATAGCTCCAATTCTCGCTATACTTCAGCGAGAGGATTTCGGCATCGCGTGGCGGCAGCCTGGCCAGGGCCTGCCGGACCAACTCCCGCCGCTCGTCGGCCAAAAGCCACTGGAGGGGGTCGGCCGCGCGGCCGGTCTCCTCTTCGGACCTCGCTTGGCGGGCGTAGTTGGCTGTCAACTTCCGCCGGCGGCCTTGCTTGCGGCGGTAAAGGAGCGACTGAGTCACCGCCAGCCGATAGAGCCATGGCGCTATCTTGCTGGCATCCACCAGCGGAGCGCGTTGACGCACTGCCGCCAGCGAAATTTCCTGCATTACGTCCTCCACTGCCTGGGGCTCCCCCAACCGCGCGAAAACCACCGTGCGAAGCCACCGCCCGTGCTCGTCCAACGCAGCTTGCCAGTCGATTTGCGGCGCTGTACTCGCACGCTTGTCCCGGATCGGGGAGGGAATGTCCATTTTCGCCCTATCGAACGTTGCCGCGGCCTTGCGATTGTTGCACAATAATTTCCAATGACGCATTCTACGCACCACTCACTCGCGTGGATCGACGAAGCATTGCTCCGCCTTCACGAGGGGGGGAGCCATCGCCGCCTCGCTACCCGCGAGGGGGCTCTGTCTACAAGAATCGAACTCAACGGCCAAAGGCTACTTCACTTCGGATCGAATGACTACCTCGGATTGGCCTCAGATGAGCGACTGAGAATCGCTGTCCGCCAAGCCATGGACCAGTTCGGTTGGGGGGCGGGGGCCAGCCCTTTGATCCTTGGCTACACGACGCTCCACCAGCGACTCGCCGAGCGGCTTGCACGCTTCGAAAATACAGAGGCTGCCTTGGTGTTTACCTCGGGATTCGCCGCGAACGCGGGCACTGTGGCCGCCTTGGTTGGGCCAGGCGATGTGGTGTTCACCGACCGAAACAATCACGCCAGCCTCCTGGACGGATGCCGCCTCTGCCGGGCAGATGTGCGGAGCTACGGTCACGGTGATTGGAAAGGGTTGGAGCGGCTCTTGGAACGCCGCACCGAGTATCGGCGTCGATTGATCGTCACCGACAGCTTGTTCAGCATGGACGGCGATTTCGCCCCGCTGGCCGAACTAGCGGACCTCGCCTGCCGCTATGAGGCGATGCTCCTCGTGGACGAGGCCCATGCCACCGGCGTTTTCGGTCGTTGCGGCCGAGGCTTGGTGGAGCACTTTGGTCTGGAAGACCGTGTGCCTGTGCGTGTCGGGACACTTAGCAAGGCCCTCGGGGGACTCGGCGGATTCGTTGTTGGAAGTCGGGCCTTGATCGAGTGGCTCGTCAACCGCGCGCGACCGTACATCTACTCTACCGCCGCTCCCGCCGCCGTGGCCGCCGCTGCGATGGCCGCCATCGACATCGTCGAACAAGAGCCCAACCGCCGAACCACCCTGCTTGAGCGAGCCGCCTGCCTCCGCCAACGACTGGCCGAGCTAGGGTGGAATATCGGTCGTTCGGAAAGCCAAATCATTCCTATCATCGTAGGAGAACCCTCCCGTGCGTTGGTCCTCGCGGCCCGACTCCGCGAACAAGGCATCTTCGTCCCTGCCATCCGGCCACCTACCGTTCCCGAAGGCAAAGCGTGCCTCCGCGTCAGCCTCACATACACACACACCGAGGAAGAGATCGAACAACTCCTCCAAACTCTCGGAACACCGCAAAAAGAAACGTTCTGACCCTCATTCGGACAGACGAGAATCGATTAAAGGTGAAATCGAGTCCCGTTGGCCCGTTATCTCTCGGCCGCGCAGACAGGGCGTTTTCCAGGAAGAAGACGCCTCGTAACGTAGGCATTGCAAAGAACGGGCCTTGGCTTCAGCCCCAGCGTTCAAAAGGAAATTACCGAAGCTGAAACATACTCATGATCACCGAAATTATGATATAAAAAGGTGTTCACCACATGGTCAAAAGTGGCCTATTATCCCATCTAAAGTTGCACATTATCCTACATAATGAGGTGTATTTTCAGATCATGGATACCGGGATCAATTCCTCCGGGTACAATTAAATGGTCCATAAGTTGTATTTAAATAACCCTATTAGTGTTTTTTGCTTTTTTTATCCGAGGGGATAGGCAAGAGTTGGACGGACGTGCGTTTGCTACCTGGCAGGAACTCACACGGGCTTTTTGGAGAATCAGGGTGTTTTACTTTTTGGGGCATCGGTGGCCGATTTTAATGCGAATCGGATTCGGCATGTTGACGATTCCCGGTGTTGGAACGTAGTTTAGTGGGTTGTTGGTGACTTGCGATCTGCGGTTCAGTCATGTCTTTGCACGCCGAGAAGGCTTTCGAGCTTGGAGTTAGTTACCTGGAAAGCCAGGAACTGGAAATGGCTTTGATCGCCTTTGGAGAAGCGATCCGTTTAGAGCCCAAGATGGCTCAGGCTTTTAACGGTCGGGCCGTCGTGTGGGGACTAAAAGGGGAGTTTGAAAAGGCACTCGCCGATGCCTCAGAGGCCTTGCGTCTTGACCCCTGGGAGCCCGAATACTATCGGACCCGCAGCTACGTTTACGAACAGCTCGGCAACAAGGAATGTTCTGCTGAAGATCTGGAAAAGGCCGAGCAACTTGCGGCGCAGTGGGCGGCCCGGGCGGAATCTTCGTGACGCTCCCTTTTGAGTCACCCTCTCACAAGGGGGCGTTGCCACGACCACATCGACGAGCCCCACACGCGCCAGGCCCCTCGAACATCAAGCGGTCCCTATCCCGGCCTTGCGCTCCACCCCTACGTGGAGCATCAGCAGATCCCTCCAGTGGCCAGCACCGCACGCTCAAGCGAGGCCAGATTCGGCTCGCAGCAAATCGTAACTCTCCGCCTGGCAGTACTTTAAGATGCGGGAAACAGGACTTGAACCTGCACGGCCTTGCGGCCACTAGGCCCTCAACCTAGCGCGTCTGCCAATTCCGCCATTCCCGCTGGTTGGGATCGCCTCGCAGCTATTCACTTTACCTCAGCCACGTCCGGCGT
>CALFBP010000053.1 GCA_937951625.1 uncultured Thermoguttaceae bacterium | reverse complement strand
GCGAGTCCAACCCGTGTACCAGGTATATCGCTTCTGCTCCCACTTCTTGCCGGTGAAGACCACCTTGTCCGCGTTAACCACTATTACGTAGTCGCCGGTATCGACATGGGGAGTATACGTAGGACGGTGCTTGCCCATTAGTATCATGGCGATCTCGCTTGCCAAGCGGCCAACCACCTTTCCAGAGGCATCGACCACCCACCATTTTGGCTCGATTTCGCCCGGCCGGGCCATGAACGTTTTCATCGTCGCCATCTTTGCATTAAACCTTCAATATCGAAACACGTAGTTTAGCCATCCCGTTTTAGGTTGACAAGGGGCATCCGAAAACAGTAAGAAAGGGTGTCGAAGGGTGTTGCGAGGCGAAAAAATGGCTGTCCAGCGAACCTCGAGCGCTGGCAACGGGAAGCGAACTATTATAATAATATAGTGCGGTATCATATCCCCAATAGGAATGTAAACCAACTGCCCACAAGCGAGGGACCGGTCGTTCAAACCCTGGGAATCGCAGGGGACGGGGCGAGCGAGAGTCGCACGAGCAGACGTTCCAGCAGTTGCCGAGGGTCGGCCTGACTGTCGCCCTTCAGGCCCAAGTCGGTCTCAAGCAGCCACTTGTACAGGCGTTGGCCACGATGGCGGCCCAGCCGTCGAAGCTGCCGTTCGGCCTTTGCCAGAAAAAAGCCTTTTACGCCGGCTTGCTCGAGGGCGGTGCGTAATGAGATTCGCTGTCCGCAGGCCTCCGCGGCGAGGACCAACCGCGTGGCGGCGGCCAAGCGACGCAGGCTGCTGGAAATCTGCGCCAACACGGCAACCGGGTGTTCGCCAGCTAACATCAGCCGATCGAATTGCAGCAGGGCCTCGGCCGTGTGGCCTTCCAGAGCGGCATCGAGCATGTCCCAGGCGGTCTTGGCACGCCAAGTCCCCACCATGCGGCAGACAAGGTCCGGCGTGATCTCGCCGTCAGGTCCGGCGCTCAATGCGAGTTTCGCCAACTCTTGGTCGAGCAGCCCCAGATCGGGCCCTATCATCTCAACCAACTGTTCCGCCACGCCGGAGGAAAGCCTTGCACGGTGCTCTTTTCGAGCGAGTCCAATCAACCAAGGGGTAAGGCGGGCGGGCGGGGGCGAAGTGCATTCCACCTGAAGTCCGTTCGCCGCTACGGCCTTATACAACCGGGTTGTCGCCTGCCAGGTGGCCACCTCCAACAGCAGTACGCCGCTCGCCTTCGGGTGCGAAACATAATGCTCCAGTTCCGCTCGATAACGGCTGACGAATTCGTCTGCCTGTTCCACGACCACCAGCCGCCTGCTGCCGCCGAACATCGCCAAGGTGGCGAGTTCTTGGAAGACCTCGGCACAGGTGGCGTTGTGGCCGTCGAACGTCGCCAGCGAAAATTCGCCCTCGCCCTGGCCGAGCACGGCCTCGCGGATCCGCGCCACGACCTTGCGTTTCAAGAACGACTCGGTCCCGAAAACGACACACACGGGCGGCACCGTTGGCATCTCGCCGGTGTCGAGAAAGTCGATCGCGTGGATGGGCTTCGTGCCGGCCATGCAGTCATCATAGCCCGGCGCCCTGATCCGGTCGAGGTGGGTTGACCGGATGCGCATCGACGATTCGAGCGGAAAGTGCCGAAGGACTGACGGAGGGCGCCCCGCGACGGACGAGTACCCAAAGTTCTGGGAGATCCGAGCCGGGCTCATGCGGCCGCGCGTCTTCCGCCGCGCTGCGGACCTGGATTCGAAAGCCGTAGAGGCCCTCCGCCAAAACAGTGATCACCATGGGGCTGCGACGGTCTGGATCGATCCCGTAGTTCAGCCACGTCTGGCCGCCGTCGGCCGTGCCCCAAAACTCGATTTGTCCCGCCTCCTGAGGCGCATCCTGGCCAAGCTCGTACTCCAACGCGAACGTCAAGCTATTGACCACGCGGACACGCGGCGTGGGGTGTTCCTTGGGCGTGGGTGGAGAATGGCTCGCTTCGGGACTGACCACAACGTTCGATCCCTGCGAGCGGACCACGGTTGCCGACGTTCCCTGCGGGAATCGGACGGGACGCCAGGCCGAACTCGGCAGGCGGTTCTGGTTCCCTCGTTCCGGCGAGTTGAGTTGCGGCAATCCCTTGCTCTGCTCACCATCCTGCGGCGAAGAAGCGGCGATAGGATCGCTGTCTGGAGCAGGGCGAGGCCTGGGGATGGCCGACAAGTCCGAGCCCAACTGGGCGTGGCTCACCGCGGTGTTGCCCGCCATGTCCGCCACTTCCCCACGAATTTCAACCCGTTCCACCCCCACCGGCAACCACCACGTGGCTTCGCCGACGTGTTCAGGTCCATTGGTTGCCTCGGGCAAGCGGTCGATCGCTACCGTTTGCCACGGCTTGTCGAATTCCGCACGATACTGGATGGTGAGAGATTCTGGTTTGAGGTGCGACTCAGTCACTCGCCAACGCACCACGACTTGACCACTACTCCCGCGCTCCGCGGCCAGTTCCAATTTCGGGGGAACGGTGTCCACAATGACGCGGAGGCCCGGCTTCTCGTTCACTGGTGGCTGAAGCTGTGGCCCTGGAACTGCCGTGCGAAGGAGGAACCAAAACTCCCCGTCGCTCCCGGCCCGAAACAAAAAATGCCCCTTCTCCGGATCTACTTGACTGTTCAAGTCCCAGGTCGCGCCACGATTCGTGGAGACATACAGAAGAACTTGAATCGGCTGGCGGCTATCGGCCGCAGTCGGAGTCTCCATGCGAAAGGGGATCGCAAAATAGGTCTGCCGTGTATAGATGGGGCGGACCAAGCCGTCCTCCGCCGCGGCACCGCCCGTGGGCGGGCCGGCTGCAACGGTCCAGAGCAATGCGATTCCCACCAATGCTAATGGAAACATCTTCCGCTACTCCACCGTAATCTTTATCGGTTGACGGGCCGGTGGGACTGGCGGGAATGAGAAAGAGGGGTAAGCTGACCGGGCGTGTCCTCCGCACAGGCGAAGGATGGAATCGCTGGGGATTGGCGAACCTCATCCCGACCGCCAATTAAACTCCCCTGATGAAGCACTGGTCTCCTGCCCCCCGCGAGGGCGTGGATTTTTGCTGGGCGAAAATTCGGTCTTCACCGAGCAGGGGCCGCAGGAAATCCTACCCGCGCGTTGACTTGACAATTTCCACGTATTGTCGAGCCAGCGACTCGATGCGAACCAGGTTTCGGTCCGCCAAAGCTTTGGGCTCGACGAGGGCGCCACCGATGCCCAAGGCGCAGGCGCCAGCGCGAAGGAACTCGGCGGCCGTTTGCAGATTCACTCCGCCGGTCGGCATCAGTCGGACTTGGGGTAAAGGACCGGATAAAGCTTTCAGATAGCCTGGACCCACGAAATCCGACGGAAAGATCTTGACGATATCTGCGCCGGCCTCCCAAGCGGAAACCACTTCGGTTGGGGTAAAAGCCCCTGGAAAGGCCAGTTTGTCATAACGGTGGGCCATGCGGATAACGTCAAGATTTACGTTTGGCCCGACCACGAATTCGGCTCCCGCTAGGATCGCGATTCTCGCTGTTTCCCCGTCGAGGACCGTACCGGCTCCTAGCACGATCGCGTCACCCAAGCGATTCGCGACTTCTTCGAGGATTTTGTGGGCCTTGGGAACCGTGAAAGTCACCTCCACGGCTTCGACACCTCCGGCTGCCAAAGCGGCTGCCGCGTCGGCGAGCATTTCGCCGCTTTGGGCCCGAATGATGGCCACCACTCCACATTTGAGGATACGCTCGAGCTGCGTCAGGCGCGACATGATACGGATTTCCTTGAGTTAGTGACTGAGATTATCGCCGGCTCGCCAATTCCTCTTGCGCCCGATCGCGGTTCGGTTCGGCGTCCAATTTCGACAGGACGAGAGCTTAAAGGTTTCCCAGATCGGTGTCAATCAGGGTGAATTGAGAAAGTGGGGGGATTTTGTCGGTGGCGCTGTTGGGGAAGCGTGTTCTGGACTTGATCTGGCCTCGGGTCGATAATGGTGGGGGGGCAATCGTGTGCTGGCGTGGTTGCGCGATGTGGCGAGTGCAAGACCCCGTTGCCGATTTGGCCCTTTCTTTGCTTATCCTCGTCCTGCTGACCATCGTGGCAGTGTTTGTGATCGTGCGGGTTCGGAGGAGTGCGAAGGAAGAGGATCGTTCCGAAATTGAGCTTTTGTCAAAGTTTCGCGACGTCCACGCTCAAGGTGGTCTGAGCGATGCGGAGTTCCGAACAATAAAAACGCGGCTTGCTGACCGCGTCGTAGAGGACTTGAAGGACAAAGAAGTAAAAGATTAGAACCAGCTTTAGGGAGGCCAAGGTTGGGAGTTTCGGAGATCGGCGAGGAATTTGTCTTGGCAGACTCCGCTGCCTGCCAACCGCCTGTGCGGCTGCTCTGTTTCCGCGGTAAGGAAAACGGGGTGCGGCGGTACGGCAGGATCGCCCCGATTGTACTCCCGCATGGCGGAACCCTCGTTAGGCGCCGAGCGTAGGATCAAGCAGAATCGTGGAATTGGAGCACTGAGTCACCCTTCGCCCACGCGATTTCAGTCAGGGCGGCGGATCGCGCGGCCGATGATGGAGCTTCCATGGGAGCCCTTCCGCTTGCCTCGCTCAGGGACGGAGGCGGCAGGTGGGACGATGAAGGAATTCGCATGCCAACTGGACGGGATTTCAACTCAGGACGTCGCGGAACGGGAACCACGAAGAAAAACGCCTTCTGTTCCTTTTGTCGCAAAAGCTATCGTGACGTGGGGCCTTTGGTCGAAGGGCCGGGCGACGTCTACATCTGCGGCGAGTGTATCGACTTGTGCCAGTCGATCCTCGATCAGGAGCGGCGTCGCCGGGGGCCGGGCAAGGAGTCTTTCGCCAAGATCCCTTCGCCGCGGGAAATCATGCGCCAGTTGGACGAGTACGTGATCGGCCAAGAACACGCCAAAAAAGTCCTTTCCGTGGCCGTTCACAACCACTACAAGCGGCTGTCGCGAAAGCACACCGTTTCGGACGTGGTCATCGACAAGTCGAACATCCTCTTGCTCGGTCCCACCGGCTGCGGCAAGACGCTCCTCGCCCAAACGCTGGCCCGAATCCTCGATGTCCCCTTTGCCATTGGCGACGCCACCACGCTGACGGAGGCGGGCTACGTGGGTGAGGACGTCGAAAATCTGCTTTTGAAGCTTCTGCACGCCGCCGATTTCGACATCGAGGCCGCCCAACGCGGTATCATCTACATCGACGAAATCGATAAGATCGGCAAAACCAGCCAAAACATTTCAATTACCCGCGACGTCTCGGGCGAAGGTGTGCAGCAGGCCTTGCTCAAGATGCTCGAAGGCACCATCGCCAATGTACCGCCCCAAGGTGGCCGGAAACACCCGGAGCAGCAATACATCCAAATCGATACGACCGACATCCTCTTCATTTGCGGCGGCACGTTCGTCGGCCTGGAGAAAATCATTGCCAAACGCCTCGGCAAGCGAACCATCGGTTTTATGCAGGACTCGGGCCTACGGACCAATGAAATGGAGCTTGCCGAGTTATTGCCGCTGGTCACCAGCGACGACATCCTTCAGTTCGGCATGATTCCCGAGTTGATTGGGCGTCTGCCGGTCGTTTCCCCCCTGCTTCCGCTCGACGTGGACGCCCTCTGCCGCGTCCTTCGCGAGCCGAAAAACGCCCTTTGCCGCCAATACCAGGAATTGTTCGCCATGGAGAATGCCAAACTGGAGTTCACCGAAGGCGCGGTCCGCGCGATTGCTGAAAAAGCGCATGCAAAGGACACCGGGGCCCGGGGACTCCGCTCCATCGTCGAAGAACTCATGCTCGACATCATGTTCGAGCTTCCTGAACAGCCGCAGGGCCTGACCTACGTGGTCACCGAGGACGTGGTGGCGGGCCGGGCCAAGCTGTTTCCCATGGCCGAGGCCAAGCACAAAAGCGCCTAGCATTCGTCATCCCCCCTTCTCCGGGTCAACGCCGCGCACCGCGAGAAAGACTGGTGGCATCGCGGGGGCGCGTCTCGATCGATTTCCACTTCGTCTTCCTGGACATCCCTCAATGCCGAAAGCAACGGCGGTCTGGCGAAAAAAACGCCGTTACTGATGCAATTCCGCAGCGTCCTGTCAGAATGGCCCGGATAGGCACCAGAATCGAGATCGGCCAACAGAAAAGCCGGCGTCGCCCGACGTCTTCCCACCTAGAAGAAGGGTTCCCCCCGCCCGATATTGACGCCCTGTCGCTTGCCTTCCTATATTGCACGGTTTACGGGATGCCAATGGCAGCGGACCGGGGATGAATACAGCGTATCGGGATCGCTAAGCCTCGTTGGGGGACGAAAGGTCAACATGAAGGCCGAAGAACGCCACAAATTGGAAACCAATGTCTTGGCCGATTGGCTTGGCCAAACGATTCAGGATATCAAGCCTTACGCCAACTGGATTCTGGTCGTTTTGGTCGTGTTGGCGGTGGTCGCGGGAGTGGCGATTGGCTGGCCGCGATGGCGCGAGCGTGCTTCGGCTGAGGCATGGGAGGCCTTCTACAGCGCCATGGCCGCCGACAATTATGCCGCGATGGAACGGATTGCCGAGGACTATCCCGGCACCCCCGTGGCGCATTGGGCACTCGTAGTCGCGGCCGATGCCCGATTGGCTAGCGCCTGCATGCAACTTTTCAGTGACAAGGCCACGGCGGCCCAGGAATTGCGGCGAGCCATCGAAGACTACACGACCGTTCTGAACGAGACGCGGCAGGCCGAACTTCGCCAGCGGGCGCTGTTCGGCCGAGCGCGGGCGTATGAGGCCGTCAGCGGCAGCCGTCAGGGCGAAGGCGAGCTTCCCAAGGCGATTGCCGACTACGAAGAACTGGTCGCAAAGTGGCCCTCGGGAAGTTACAAACGTCTGGCGGAGGAACAGATCCAGCGGCTGAAGGCCCAGGAAACCAAGGTTTTTTATGATAAGTTCGCGGCCTTCACTCCGGCGCGGCCAATTTCCAAGGAGCCGGAGCCCAGCCAAAAAACACTCCCCTTTGACGACAGCAATCTTCCCGACAACAGCCCCTCGGAATTCTCTAAGCTCTTGAAACTGGATGACCTGAAGGTCAAGGGCGCCAACACCGAGGACAGCGGAAAGGCGTCGAGCGAAAAAGCGACGAAATCCGAGCCAGCCGCGACCGAACCGGCTAAGGGGGAGCCCCAGAAAAAAGACCCGCAGGCAGAGCCCTCGCAGGCGGCTCCTGCCAAAGTCGATCCGCCAAGCAAATAGTCCGCCACGCCCACGCTCCGCAGAACGCAGACGCTTGCACACTGGAGAGTGGCGCACGTCGTTGGGCGTTGCGGGTAGGAGACCAGGCATGGTCCCTTCACCCGCGACGGGAGAGTCCCGGTTTTGTTGATATTCGCTGCAAAAAAAGGGCACTCGCCCAGTAAAGTCGCGCACGCTGGTCGGTGAGGTCCTGGCTGCGAAATGCTTGCCGTGAACTCTGGGGATCTGTCGTCAGGATCGGTGGAGCTGACGGTCGGTCTGGATCAATCGGGCTGGCGGCTAGACGTCTTCCTGTCGCATCATTTCCCCAACTACAGCCGAGTTCATCTTCGGCGGATCATCACGGCGGGAGGGGTCCAGGTGGACGACCGGGGAGGAAAACCGAGTTATCGGCTCCATCCCGGCCAACGCGTTCGGGTCACTTTGCCGGAACTGCCGCGCGAGGCCCCCAAACCCGAACCAATCCCCCTAGATATTCTCTATGAGGATGATTGGCTGGCGGCGATCAACAAGCCGCCGGGCATGGTAGTCCATCCCGCCCGCGGACATTGGTCCGGAACGCTGGCCAGTGCGATTCAATACCATTTTGGCGGCCAACTGAGCACGTTGGGCGGTCCCTGTCGCCCGGGTATCGTTCATCGGTTGGACCGCGATACCAGCGGGGTGATCGTCGTGGCCAAGAACGACGTCGCCCACGGCATCTTGGCTACCCAGTTTCAAGAGCGCCGTGTGGAGAAGGAGTATTTTGCGATCGTATCGGGCGACCCTCAGTTGGACCGCGACCGCATCGAGCAGCCGATCGGCGCCCATCCCCACGAGCGCGAAAAAATGGCCATCCGCCGCGATCATCCACGGAGTCGCTGGGCGGAGACGTTTTACGAGGTCGTGGAGCGTTTTGAAGGATTTGCCGCGATGCGGATATTGCCGAAAACGGGTCGGACGCACCAGATTCGGGTCCACTTGGGCCACATTGGTTGCCCCGTGCTTTGCGATCGTCACTACGGGGGCCGGGCCCGGCTCACCCGAGGCGAGCTCCGTCGCGATCCGGCCGATCAGGAAGTGATCCTCGATCGCCAAGCCCTGCACGCCTTACGCCTCCGGCTGGACCACCCGGCGACGGGAAAGCGGCTGGATTTCGAAGCCCCGCTGCCAGGGGACATCCAAGCCGTGCTCCAGGAGCTCAAGCGGTGGCGGCCCCGGCGCTGTTAGCGTTCACAGGCCCGACGCCTAAGCATTAGGTTCCCGGTCGGGGGCGTTCGCCGGTGCAGGGAGTCGGACGTTTGAGATCGGCTTCCATCATTGCCTCCTCCCAGCCCTCTTCCCAACGCTTTCTCTGCTCGCTGTTCTCGCTGTAGGGGTTGTTTTCCAATTTGAGTCCTTTTTGAAATGCCGCACGGCCCTCTTGGTAAGCGTCACTCATCAGCAAGTCTCCCTAGTTTTTCAATTGGATCGGGCAGGCAGATCGAAGCGTCCCGGCGTGGGGCAGCCCTCGTAGGAGATAGGATTAGACCTTAGGCGATCGTGGCCGAAGGTCATCGAGAGCCATCCGCGGACCGAAAAAACCGACCGCCACGAACCCCATCACCCAGGCCTTGTGTGTTGGCCTTGGCCCGCCCTGACTTATTTTATGGAGCAAGCAAGCGTGGCGGCGAGGGCCACACCGGGATATGATGGGGTTACCCAAGTAGACCAAGCACCAGCGGGGTTGTGGGCAGCGGCCTCCCATTTGTGGCAAGGGCGGCGTTTCGCACACGGCCTGCCGCTCGTTTGTCTCGTTCGTGCCTTTTACAAAACTCAGGGAAATTCGGAAACCATGCGCTATCGCCCCATCGACCCCGAGTTGTTCAGGACCAACCGCGAGAACCTGAAGCGGCGGCTATTGAAGAACTCGGTGGTGGTCGTGAATGCCAATGACGTCTTGCCTACCAACGCCGACGGCAGCTTGCCCTTGGTGCCCAACTCTGACCTGTTCTATTTGACCGGCATCGACCAGGAGGAAACGATCCTCGTATTGGCCCCCGATGCCGACGAGGAGAAGCACCGCGAGTTGCTATTTTTGCGGGAAACCAACGAGCAGCTTGCCACTTGGGAGGGACGCAAGCTGACGAAGGAACAGGCCCGAAAGATCAGCGGCATCGAGCGCGTGCATTGGCTCAATGAATTCCGTCCCATCTTTCATCGGCTGATGTGCGAGTGCGAGCACGTGTATTTGAACTCGAATGAACACCCTCGGGCGGTAATCGAGGTCGAGACCCGCGATGCCCGATTCGTCCGGGACTGCTTGGCCCGCTACCCGCTGCACGACTATCAGCGGTTGGCGCGGCTGATGGCGCAGTTGCGGATCGTGAAATCGCCGTTAGAGGTGGCCGTCATTCGTCAGGCCTGTGAACTGACCGCGCGGGGATTCGAGCGGGTGTTGAAGTTCGTCCGGCCCGGCATCACCGAAACCGAGATCGAGGCCGAACTCGCCCACGAGTTCATCCGCGGTGGAGGCGGCTTTGCCTACACGCCTATTGTGGCCTCGGGCGAGAACAACTGCGTGCTGCACTATATTCAAAACGATCAGGTCTGTCGCAAAGGCGACTTGCTCTTGCTGGACGTGGGGGCCAGCTACGCCCATTACCGCTCGGATTTGACTCGCACGATTCCCATCAGCGGTCGCTTCACCCGACGGCAGAAACAAGTTTACAACGCCGTGCTTCGCGTTTTGCGTGAAACTATCCGGCGGATGGTTCCCGGCAAACTTCCCAAGGAGCTGCAAAAAGACGCTGAGAAACTGATCGAGGAAGAGCTTCTCCAGCTTGGACTGTTGCGGCCTGCGGACATCAAGAAACAGGACCCCGAGAAGCCCGCCTTCAAAAAGTATTTCATGCACGGGGTTTCGCACCCCTTGGGCCTCGATGTTCACGACGTTGGCTTCACCACCCAGCCCATGCAACCCGGCTGGGTCTTGACCTGCGAACCAGCCATTTACGTTCGGGAGGAAGGCTTCGGGATCCGGCTGGAGACGGACATCTTGATTACGGACTCGGGCAATGAAGATTTGCTGGCCGACGTCCCGATCGAGGCCGACGAAATCGAAGAACTCATGCACGCGGGTCGATGAGCCGAGCGACAGGTTGTTCTATGTCCGATCCAGTCGAGTCCCAGCTTCAGGCCATCCGA
The DNA here is from genome assembly GCA_937951625.1 of uncultured Thermoguttaceae bacterium. Lineage (GTDB taxonomy): Bacteria > Planctomycetota > Planctomycetia > Pirellulales > Thermoguttaceae > CALFBP01. Next base: position 84,973 of record CALFBP010000053.1, on the reverse strand, counting down.
GCCAAGGTCGAATCGAGCGAGCGGCTTTCCCGCGAGGAGGGCGAATTCCTGTTTCGCCCCGACGTCGACCTTCACGCGGTGGGCCGTCTGGCCGACCTGGTGCGCCGCCGCAGACACGGCAACCAAGCGTTCTACAACGTCAACGCGCATCTGAACCCGACCAATGTCTGTGTCTATCGCTGTCCGCTCTGCGCCTACAGCCGCGATCCGGGCGATCCTGATGCCTACGTGATGACCCGCGACGAAATCCTCGCCCGCGGACGTGAAGCGGTCCAAGCTGGGGCCACCGAATTGCACATTGTCGGCGGGTTGCATCCGGCCAAGGATTATGCCTGGTATCGAAGCATCGTGGCTGATCTGCACGCGGCCTACCCCTCGCTCCACTTGAAGGCCTGGACCCCTGTGGAGATCGCTTGGTTCGCCGAAACGAGCGGGCGGAGCGTGCGGGAGATCCTCGAGGACCTAAAAAGCGTGGGCCTGGGCAGTATGCCCGGCGGAGGGGCCGAACTGTTCGATGCCGAAATCCGCCGCCAGATCGCCCCTCGCAAGGTCGACGCGGAGACTTGGTTGCACATCCACCGCACGGCTCATGTCCTGGGCCTCCGCACCAACGCCACGATGCTCTACGGCCACCTGGAACGACCAGACGCGGCCCGTTTGCGGGTCGACCACATGCTTCGCCTCCGCGAACTTCAGGACGAGACGGCCGGCTTTCAGGCGTTCATCCCCCTGGCCTTCCATCCCGAGGGCACGCAATTGGCGCATCGGGTTCCCCGTCCGCCTACCGCGATGGACGACTTGCGGACCATCGCCGTGAGCCGCTTACTGCTGGACAATTTCGACCACATCAAGGCCTATTGGATCTCGCTCGGCGTCGCCACGGCGCAGATCGCCCTCTGCTACGGCGCTGATGACCTCGACGGAACGGTCCGCCACGAGAAGATCCATCACGAGGCCGGCTCGAAGGAACCCGAATCGCTTACCGTGGAGGAACTCGAAGCCCTGATCCGTGAGGCCGGCTTCGAGCCTGTCGAACGCGACACCCTGTACCGCCGCGTGCAACGGCGGCGCGGGGGCGTGGTTGGGCTGGACGCTGCCTCCTCCTAACCCGAAGTTTCCACGCCCGAATGCACCCAGGCGACACTGTCGGTCGCCATGGCTGGCCTGTCCAGCAGTAGTCATGCCTGCGCGGCCCGCCTGACCCAAGACACTAGGCAAGCAGCACTGCTGAAGGCGGATCAGTCTTAATGCCGAATCGGGCCACCACAGTCTCGTTTTGGCGGGATAACCAAGGCTGGGGGAACGGCTTGCCGGAACAACAGCAGGCCCCCCCACGCCGTTTACCCCGCCATGCAGCCAGGCATGGCGAACCGCCCAGCTAGAGGCCGGGTGAAACACAATGACGAGCCAAAAGCTCCGCTTTTCGGCCCTGTGTCGTAGCCCCAGCGCGGGGCCATTTTTTTCATCGACGAGCAGCCAACTTCTTAGACACGGGCCTTTGCGAGCTTCTGTTGCCGTTGATCGGCTTGTCGTAATTCCAAGCTTTACAAAGGTTTACATCAATATCCCCGACAGGATTCGAACCTGTAACCTTCGGCTCCGGAGGCCGACGCTCTATCCGATTGAGCTACGGGGACGAGACGTCACCATTCAAAAAAGTCTTTCGGCGACACTTCTAAAAGCACACATCCATTAGAGGTCCACCATCTTGCCCGGCGAATGGTCGGACCTCCTCTTCTAGACGCCATAGGCCGCTACAAGTCGCGACAAAGCCTCTCAAAGAACGCCCCTTAAGGAAAGCGTCTCAAGGAAACGCATCTTCAGGGAACCCACGACAAAGAGGATTATAATCTTTTCCACGCCAATGCGGTAGTCCCACATGACGGCTTGCCCGCCTTTTGGTTGCCGCTGAAGGCATCGCTGGGCTGTGCCGCGTCTTCGTCAGTTTGTTTCGCAAGGTCCGACGTCGAGTTAAGATTAGTTCCCGCGGCTCGCGGCGATTGGCCCCCTAGACCTCCACGAGGAGATCCTCGGATGCATCGACGTCGTTTTGTTTCCCTGGCAGGCTGGGCAGCGACGTTGCCCGTGGCTTCTACCACCTGATCAAGTCCACCGTTGGTCGCGCCAAGCGGAAAGGCGATCGAGGAACCGGCCCGAACCACTCCGGTCGCCGCCGAGGCCGACGTGGTGGTTTGCGGCGGCGGGCCGGCGGGCGTTACGGCGGCGATCGCCGCGGCACGCAGGGGGGCAAAAACGCTCCTCCTGGAAGCCCACGGTTGCCTGGGCGGAATCTGGACGGCAGGGCTTTTGGCTTATCTGCTCGACACGAACAACAAGCAGGGCATCCTCCGCGAAATCTTGGAGCGGATCGCCCAATTCGAGTCTCAGGCATCCGGCAAACCCGCCGCACTCGCCACCTGTTGCGATCCTGAGGTCGTCAAGATCGTTTTGGAGCAAATGTGCCAGGAGGCCACGGTGCTGATCCAGTATCATACCCGGGTCTGCGGCGCGGTAGTGGACCGAGCTAGCCAACATCGCCTGACCCATGTCATCGCCGAATCCAAGTCCGGACGAGAGGCGTTCGCAGGTAAGGTTTTTATCGACTGCACGGGCGATGGGGACTTGGGGGCGCTGTCGGGGTGCCGCTTCGCGTTTGGGGAGCCGCAGACAGGCCTTGGCCAGCCGATGTCCATGATCTGCCTTGTGACGGGACTGACGCCGAGCGACGTTCGCCCTTACTACCGACAGCCCGGCGACGATTGGGCAGGCCCCAAAGACCGCCTCCGCTTGGAGATGGAAAAGGGCGGCCATTCGCCTTCCTATGCCAAGCCTTCGCTATTCCATGTGCGCGATGACCTGTTTCTTCTCATGGCGAACCACGAATACGGTGTACGGGGCACCAATGCCCGCGACGTCACCACGGCAACGCTTCGGGCACGCGCGGAGCTGCATCGTCTGATTCACGGATTGCGGTCCCTGGGCGGCGTCTGGAAGAACCTCCGGCTTGTCGCAACGGCCGAGCAGATCGGCGTGCGCGAGGGGCGGCGGATCGTCGGCCTCTATGAAATCACCGCCGAGGACCTGCAAGCGGGCCGCAGACATCGCGACGCCGTATGCCGGGTGACATTCCCCGTCGATGTGCATGCGCTTGACCCCAAGCGCGAAAAAGGGATCGAAAAGGCCGCCTTCAAAGCCAAGGCCTACGACATCCCGCTGCGAGCGCTGATCGCCAAGGACGTTCGCGGAATGATGATGGCCGGGCGGTGCATCAGCGGGGACTTTCTGGCCCATTCCAGCTACCGCGTGACCGGCAACGCCGCAGCCATGGGCGAGGCAGCCGGCCGCGTCGCTGCCGCAGCCGCACTAGACGGCCGTTTGCCAGAAGAAATACCCTGTCCGTTACCTCCTACGTGAGCCGAAAAACTTCTGCCTTTCGGGCGAGTTGTTGCGGTAAATCGCGGAGACACAAGGGGTTGCGAAAAATCTTAATGGTCTGAATCGAATGAGAGTTTTCCGTTGAGCTGCCTGCTGGCCAAAGATGCATTCCGGCCAATCCGCACCAGGGGCCGAATCCGGCGAACGAGTGGACGAGTGGCATTCAAGCCAAATCGGCCTGGATGCGGGCTTGTAGGGGCTGGAACAATGAATCGATCAATGGTAGTCTCATCCACGGTGGCGTACTCCTTGGCATGAGGGGGTTCATACATTTGTCCCAAAGCACGCCGCCCTTTTCATATCCGGTACACAACATTCGGTTATATCTCCAAGAGGGGTTCGGTTTTCCCTTTTTTCGTCCGTTCCTACCGCCCCCCGTGCCTACGCAACACCCTGCTCACTGGGATCGCCGGCATCGGCACAAGGTTGGTCGGATGAAGCCCCTTGCAAATCCGTGCAACTCCATCTTTTACTGCATCGCCTTGACGACTGGACCCCGGCCCGAATAAACTTCGACGGACCTCCCATCAGAAACCCAGCCGATTTCCTAGATTCATCGAATACTCCTATTCAGGGGGGTGAGTAAAGTTTTCGGAGGGGAATTTGAGGATTGCAGGCAGAATGGTTTTTTGGCGGTGAGGCGGGGCTTGCGCCGCGTGGAATGCTGCTCATGTAGGTATGTCGCCGAAGTTAAAGCGGGTTGGGGGCGAGAGCCGAATTCTTGACCGCCCTTGAACAAGGGGAAAAAAACGGCTGTTTTCAAATGGGAGCAGTCTTGGAACTGGTGGAAATGGGGTCTACGAATAACGGTCGCTGGAGCAGGCCGACGAGGGCGCGGTTGGTGTTGCCCGGGCCGACCAAGGGTCGGCAGTCGATTGGTCTTTAGTCAGATTCCCGGCCTGATGGCCGTAAACCCCCTGATCCGAGGCTATGCCCATGACGGCGCTATCCACCAGTTCCAGACGCATCGTGATTTTCGATACCACGCTCCGCGATGGCGAGCAATCGCCCGGGGCGAGCATGAACCTCCAGGAAAAACTGGAGATTGCCCAGGCGCTTGCCCATCTCGGAGTGGATGTCATCGAGGCAGGCTTTCCCATCGCGTCGCCCGGCGACTTCGAGGCGGTTCGGCAAATTTCCCAGACGATTCGAGGCCCGGTGATCTGCGGCTTGGCCCGATGCCGCGATGCGGACATCGACCGGGCCTGGGAGGCGCTTCGTTACGCTGAACGTCCGCGTATCCACGTCTTCCTGGCCACCAGCGCGATTCACCGCGAGTACAAGCTCAAGATGAGCAAGGAAGACATCGTGCGTCAGGCGGTGGCGAGTGTGAAGCGTGCCGTGGGTTACTGCCCCGACGTGGAGTTCTCGCCTGAGGACGCCGCCCGCACCGAGGTCGATTTCCTCTGCGAGGTGGTCGAGGCGGCGATTGCCGCTGGCGCCACCACCGTGAACATCCCCGACACGGTCGGCTATGCCACCCCGGCCCACATGGGCAACTTGATCCGCGTACTCCGCGAGCGGGTCCCCAATATCGATCGGGCGGTGATCAGCGTCCATTGCCATAACGACTTGGGGTTGGCCGTGGCCAACAGCCTGGCCGCGGTCGAAAACGGGGCGGGACAGGTGGAATGCACGATCAACGGGATTGGGGAGCGGGCGGGCAACTGCTCGCTCGAGGAAATCGTCATGGCCTTGCGGGTGCGCCACGACTATTACCATGCCAGCACCGGTGTGGTGACCCAACGGATCGTCCCTACCAGCCGGCTGGTGGCGGGGATCACCGGGCTCAGCGTCCAACGCAACAAGGCCATCGTCGGACAGAACGCCTTTGCCCATGAAGCCGGGATCCATCAGGACGGCATTCTTAAGCAACCGCTGACCTACGAGATCATGCGGCCCGAGGACGTGGGCCTGACCAAAAGCGATCTCGTGCTTGGCAAGCACAGTGGCCGAGCGGCGTTGGCCGATCGCGCCAAGGCCCTAGGCTACAACCTCACCAGCGAACAACTCAATCAGGTTTTCGAGCAGTTCAAACTCTTGGCGGACAAGAAAAAGGAAATCTACGACGCCGACATCGCGATCCTCATCGACCAGCAACTCCACGTGGTCTCCGAACTGTTTCACCTCGACCGCTACGAACTAAGCCTCGCCACCGGTAAGACTCCGGAGGTGAAATTGACGCTCCGCCGCGGCGAAGAGAAACTTACGACACAAGTCGCTGCCGGCGATGGGCCGATCGATGCGATTTTTCTCGCCATTGAGCAGTTGACCGGCATTTCCACGACTTGCAACGATTTTCGTGTCCACAGCGTCACTGTCGGCAAGGATGCCTTGGGCGAGGTGGTGGTGCAGTTGGAGCATCGCGGTCAGTTGTATCGCGGGCGCGGCGTCTCGACCGATAGCGTGGAAGCCGCTGCCAAGGCCTTCCTCAGCGCGATCAACCGCATCGCCGCCGCCAAGGGCCTGTCCTGACGCCAGTTTGAAATTCTTGGGCCGGGGCAGCCTATCTGCTTACGTGCCGTCCCGAACGTGGCGCGCCCCCGATGCGCCGTCAGCTATTTGGGCGTCCAGCGCGATTCGGCGACCGGGATTTTCCCAGCGCGATCTCGATGCCCTACGCAATGATCACTTCGTCGCTGGGATCGAACTTAGGAAAGACGATATTCAGGATTGTCATCGGCGAAAGCGCGCGATGGACCACGTTGGGAGGAATGACCACGCACATTCCCGGGCGGACGGGCACTCGCTGGCCGTCGAGCTCCAACGCCGCGTCAGGGCCGCAATGGAGGATGAAGTAGGTCTCCGTCAAACGGCGGTGGAAGTGAGGCTGGGCCCCCTCCCCGATTTGGGTGCGGTGAATCGTGCCTGGAAACTCGGCCGCATCCATCAAGGCCCGTTGCGAGGTTCCGCACGGGCAGCCAACTGCCGGGATGCGGTCGAAATCCACGACAATCCAACGTGGCTTGGCCATGGCGCCTATGACCTCCTGAAAAGGGATACACGAACTAACGATTGTCCGGTATCCTCGCACGGGGACTTTCCGAATTCAAGCCGGTTTCTGAACGTGCCGACCGAGGGCCATAGCGACTTTTTGGGTTGCTGATGGGATGTCTTACCGAGGGACCCAACCCTTCAACTCCTTGAATCCCCACGTTGTGATGGCGTCCTATAGTTAAACAGTTGGCACACCGTCGCGTTGCGCTCACGTTTTGCAAGCACTCCTCACGCTGATGGGGAGCTCAACGACTTTTCTAGGGGACATGAAATAACCCTATGGTAGGGCAAACTGAGCGGAACTCCGCCGAAATACATCACAGGGTCTAAGTAATATTTGGTGTAAAAGGTAGATTGCTCGGTCACTATTGAGGTCAAGCACGGCCCAACCGCGGCCGGGGGACGGCGGGCCTTGGTTGGAGGTCGTTGATTTGATTGACTTTGGAGGAGCTGTACGCTATCGGTTTTGAGAAAGCGCCTCTTGCGTTCTCGTTCGTCGTTGCCTTTCAAGTTGCACCACACGATCTCCCCAAAATGAATCCACTGATCGTCGATTTTTTGTATGGTTTTGGCAGTGCCCTTCTTGGTGGGGGCATGGCTTGGCTTTTGTTGCGGCGTCGAGCCCAACGCTTGGCGGAAGAATTAGCCCAAAGCAAGGCCCAGCACGCCGCCGAGGTGCTTGGCCGGCTCAGAGACGTGGCGGTGCGCATGGCCATCGACGTCGGTGAGCATAGCAGTCAGGTGGAGGAGATCAACGAACAGTTGACGGCGTCGGTCGATCGGGAGCCGAGCGAGATCGTGGCCGTGGTGACCGATCTGGTGGAGGCGAACGAGCGGATGCGGGAAAAGTTGGCCACGACCGAGATTCGACTCCGCGAGCAAGCCCAACAGATCGAACTCCATGCGGCCGAAGCCCGAACCGACGCGCTGACGCTTCTGGCCAATCGCCGAGCATTCGATGACGAGCTTGCCCGACGCGTCGCCGAATTGCGTCGCCACGGCCGCGCCTTTTCGCTTGTCATGGCCGACGTGGATCATTTCAAGAGGTTCAACGACCTGCATGGACATCAGGCCGGGGACGAGGTGTTGCGAAGCCTGGCCAAGCTGTTCCGGCAGACGATGCGGGAAATGGACATGGTCGCCCGTTATGGCGGCGAGGAATTCGCGGTCATTATGCCGGGCACGGACCTTAACGAGGCGTGCCAAGGGGCCTCGCGTTTGAGGCAGGCGGTGGAGCAAGCGCACTTTCGCTATGGCGGAAAGGACCTCCAGGTCACCGTAAGTCTGGGAGTCGCCGAGGCCTCGGTCGACGAGAGCGAAGCGGCGCTGGTTGCGCGGGCCGACAAGGCCTTGTACGCCTCAAAGCAACATGGTCGTAATTGCGTCCACGCCCATGACGGCCGAGGGATTCGACGTGTCGAACCTGTGGATTCAGCCCCTCCCGCCGCGGTTCAAGAGGAACCCGCCGCCGAGCCCTCCCCGCGTCGCTTGGGAACGCCGGAGCCCGTTTTTGAAGAGGAGCCGGGGCCCGAGAACGAGGCCGTCCTTCGTGAGGCGCGTCGGGCACTCTATGAGCTTCCCAGCCGGACGGTTTTTTGCCAACACGTGCGTGCGCGGATCGCTGAATGGAAACGGGGTGGGCCGGCGTTTTCCGTCTTGTTGGCCGCCATCGATCCGCAGAACCATGTCGATCACCGCCTACTGACGGATCAACGCGATACCGCCACCTTCGCGCTGACCCAGCATTTCGTGGCCACAGTGCGAGAAATGGATATGCTCGCCTATTACGCCCCCGGCTGCGTCGCCTTGCTACTGCCCTCGGCTGACATTGCCGATGCGATTCAGATCGCCGCGCGGCTTCACGAGACGTTCCCGCTGGCGGCCACCGCCTCCACCGCCGGCCAGGGACGACGGACCATCAGCCTCGCCGTGGCCCAAGTGGCGGAGCATGATGACACGATTTCGCTGCTTCGCCGGGCGGAAATAGCCCTCGACGCCGCGGTGCAGCGGGGTGGAGACCGGGCCTACTACCACGACGGGGAACGATGCGTGCCGATCACTAGTCTCCGGGAATATGTTGAATCCCACGTTTGACAGCCGAATTTCCCCGCACAGTTCTCCCTCAGACACGGAAGTTCTGTTATCGGTCGCGGCTGGCGAGCCACCTTGCGATTTCGTCCCCTAAAATAGGCATGGCACCTGAGCGACTTGCCACCATCGCGCCCACGGCGTTGGCGAAGGCGGCCTGCTCTTGAAGGCTCCAGCCGCGGACCCTCGCCGCGATCAACGCGGCCGTGAACGCATCTCCGGCGCCGACCGCGTCGACCACGTCGATCTCTACTCCAGGGGCATCAACTGCCGTCTCCTGGGCAACTAAGAGGCAGCCGCGCTCCCCCCGTGTCACGCACACCGTGTGAACGCCAAACCGCTCTTGGATCGCGCGGGCAAACGCCAAGTGACCCTCGGTGTTCGCCACGGCGCAACGCGAATCCAACTCCAGCAACCGGCTCAGTTCCACGGTTTCTTCGCCATTGAGTTTGACGACATGCGATGCCCGCAGCGATGCCTCCACCCACTCCCGATGGTAAAAATGCTGCCGCAGATTCACGTCATAGACCACGAGGCAGCCAGGCGGGACCGCGCGGATCGCCCGGCCAATCGTCGCCCGCGAGGTCGCCGAACGCTGGGCCAGCGTTCCAAAGCACACGGCGGCGGCCTCGCCCAACGCCTTTTCCAATGAGGGTTCAAAGGCCAGGTAGTCCCAGGCCGCGTTTTCATGGATGGTGAATCGGGGGTGCTCGGGCCGGGAGACGTCGACCGTCACGGTTCCCGTGGGCCGTTCCTCATCGCGTTGGATGAGCGTGGTTTCCAGCCCTTGTTGAACCAAGAATGCGACCAGCTCATCGCCCAGCGGGTCGCAACCCACTCGGGAACAAACCAGGCCGCGGCAGCCCAACTGGTTGGCATGGAATGCCACGTTGGCCGGGGCTCCCCCTGGCCGACGCGAGTCGGGAAAACAGTCCCACAGCAACTCGCCCAATCCGATCACCGTGGGAAGATGGACCTCGGCCATGTTGCCTCCAGCGTTCGAGGGAATGGGTTGCCTCGTTTGCTCTACTTCAGCTCCCTGACGGCTTGTCCGAATGAAGATCATCTGCTGCCTCGGCGATGAGCCGCCAGGCCGCCTCCACGTGGCGTCGCTGCGTGTGCGTTTGACCGATGCACATCCGCAACGCCAAGCGGTCGCGGAGCCGCGTATGGCTCAGAAACGCCTTGCCTGAGCCATTGACCCTGTCGAGAATCTGCTGCGTGGCCGCGTCGCCGCCACGGTGACGAAAACAGACCAAATTGAGGGGAACAGGGGCCATGCGTTCGAAGCGGGGATCGGAATCCACCCAACGGGCTAGATGCTGGGCCAAGGCCACATGCTCTCGGACCATCGCCTTCAGGCCCGCCGCCCCGAACCAGCGGATGACAAACCACAACTTCAATGCACGGAACCGGCGGCCCAGGGGAATTTGCCAGTCGCGGTAGTCGATCACCTTGCCCGATTCCGTGGCCTTATTTCGTAAGTAGTCCGGCAGCACGCTCAGGGCGCGGGTCAATGCGGCCCGATCTCGCACGAAAAAACAATCGCAGTCGAAATTGGTGAACATCCACTTGTGGGGATTGAAGCAGTAGCTGTCGGCCCACTCCAGTCCCTCATGGATGAATCGGAACTCGGGGCACAAAGCGGCCGTGCCGGCCAGGGCGGCGTCGACGTGGAGCCAGAGATCGTATTGGCGGCAGATGGGGCCTATCTCAGCCAGCGGATCGATGGCGGTGGTGGAGGTGGTGCCCACCGTAGCGCAGACGAAACATGGCTTTCGGCCGGCGGCAAGGTCGGCCGCAATCGCTTGCCGGAGCCGATCGGACCTCATGCGGTACTGATCATCGGTTTCCACCAGTCGTAGGTTGTCACTGCCTAGGCCCGCGATGCGAATCCCCTTTTCCACGGAGGAATGGGTCTGGGCCGTGGCGTAAGCCGTCAAGGAAGCAACGACGCCCGTCTGGTTGCTTTGCCCAGCCGTTGCCCGCTCTCGGGCCGTAACGATCGCACAAAGGGTTGCCGACGAGGCGCTGTCCTGAATCACGCCTCCGCCAAGCGAATCCGATTTGAAGTGCCTCGGCAAATCGAGCAGTTCAACCAGCCAATCCAGGACGTGGGTCTCCAACTCGGTACAGGCTGGACTGGTGGCCCACAACATGCCTTGCACGCCCAATCCGGCTGAAATCATTTCACCGAGGATCGACGGTCCGGAGTTATTGCAAGGGAAGTAACCGAAAAAGTTGGGCGACTGCCAGTGCATCACGCCCGGCAGCAGGATCGCGTTCACGTCGCGAAGGATAGCGTCGAACGGCTCGCCCTCTTCAGGAGGCTGGGCGGGCAACTGCGCACGGATTTCCCCAGGCTCGACCGATGGCGCCACGGGATACGCTTCTACACGTTCCATGTAGTCGGCGATCCAGTCGACCACTTCGCGGCCCCAGTGCCTGAACTCGTCGGGACTCATCATCCAGCCTCGACAGGGCGAGGAAATCGCAAACATTACGAGCGTTCGCCTGAAGCATACAAACCGCCCCACTGCTTGTAAACTTGAGCGCCAGAAGACTACGCCGCGTTGTGGCCCGAAAGGGACAGAGCAACGGATAAAGCCGAGACGGATCGAGGAAGACCGACCTTGGAGAGGACGCGGGAGGGGGCCGTCAGTGGCGAAATAAGAATTCCGTGCTGTTGATCAACGTCCAGGGCAGGTCGTCGCCCGTGAGCACCTCTTGCTCGTCCGGGAAACGGGAGAGAATCGCCAGATACAAGTCTTCGGTGGCGTTTCCCGAGCTGAGCAGCTTCTTAATCCCCGGTCCGTCGCGGAGTTTGTTGCGGATGTGACTGGAGTTCAACAGGTGCAATCGCTGCCCGGCCGTGATGCGGTTGTTCCGCTCCGACTCCAGGCCCGTGTCGCGCGGCGGTCGTCCGAACAGTTCGAGGAAGCTGCTGGTGATGCTGCCATCGGGCAGGGAAATCGCGCGGCGCGTCTCGGGGATGAAGGTGTACGGCTCCGGGATGATACTCGAATAGCTCTCCGTCGTACCCGTGATCTGATTCAAGGCGTCGATGATCACCTCGGCTTCGAGGCGGCGGACGGTGTAGAAGGCAAACTGGGCGGCGGCCTCAGGATGCTTGCTCTTGGGAATCGGCGAAAGCTGGTACGTGCTCGAATTGAGGATCAAGCGGTAGATGTGCTTCAAGTCGTAATTGGCCTTTACCAATTCCTCGGCGAGATAGTCGAGCAATTCAGGATTGGACGGCGGATTGTCGGGCCGGAAATCGTCCGGTTCGTGGACGATCCCGCGGCCCTGGAGCCAGCACCAGATGCGATTGACCACCACGCGCGTGAACCACGGGTTTTTCGGCGTGATCAACCAGTCGGCGAACACCAGGCGAGGATCGGTGTTGGGGGGAATCTGGGCTGGGGTGCCGTCGGGAAAGACGGGGGGAGGAGGAGGAATTGGTTCCGGCTTCTTGGCGGGCGGTTTTTTTTCCGCCACTTTCTTCTTGCCCTTTTCCCCCGGTTTCGCCCCGGCCGGCGGCGCGGAAGGCGGCGGTGGGTAATGGACCTTTTCCGGGTCGAAGTAAACGATCTCTTCCTTCCATTCGCCGGTCTTCTTGTAACCGACCTTGAAGAAGAACCCGGAAAGGCCCGTCAGCCGCTCTTCCGGCCATTTTTCCGCCCGCGAGCCCATGAAGGTCAGCGCCACGGCGCGGGCGATGCCCTTCGGATCCTTGCTTTGCAACGCGCGATAAAAGTTGACTTGCGGGACGCGGAAGTTGCTGCCGCTGGCGGTCAACAGCTCGCGGACGAACTTGTCGTAAGGCATATTGTCGCGAATCGCGTTGCGAACCCAGCGGTGGTACGCCTGCGCCGCGTTCGGCCAAAGATTGATGGGAAATTCGGCTTTCACGCGCAGCAAATCGCACCACTTCATGGCCCAGAACTCGGCGAACTCCGGCCGCTGGAGCAGGGCATCGATGAGCTTGGCGCGTTTGTCCGGGCTGGTGTCGCTGTAGAACGCCCTGGCCTCCTCGACCGTAGGCAAGGTGCCGATCACGTCCAGATACACCCGGCGAAAGAACACGGCGTCGGTGCAGGGACTGGCCGGCTCGATCCCCAGTTCCTTCCACTTGGCGAAGGTGATCTCGTCGATGCGGTTTTTGGGCGTGGGTGGGCCGGGAATCTCGAAGATCGCTGGATTGGCCTTCGGACGCAAATCGAAGTCCGACATTTGGAAATCGCTATACTCCTCCTCCTGGTCGGACTCTTCCTTCACGGCATCCTCGGTCTTTTTCGCGACGTCGGCAGGCCGCTTGAGCGGCACGACGGTATGCCGGGGGGCGTCCGGGTCTACCGGCGTCGGCGTCCCGATCGACGAGTAGTTCACGATCCCGTACACCAACGCTCCGCCCGCCCCCAACGCCACCATCAACGCCAGCAGGGGTACCACCGGCAGTCCTTTTTTCCGTCTGCGTCCGAGCGGCGGCGCCTGGTCGCCCCATATCTCCTGAACGTTGAACTCTTCGGCGGGTTGCGTCTCGGCCGCACTCGGCGTAGTCGGGGGCGCCGCGACTGGGACGGAGCCGCTCGGCGCGGCGATCCGGATCGAACCACCGACAGTTCCAAGCGAATGCGGCGCTCCTGGCACCGCCACGCGGACCCGCTTGAACTCCACCGCAGACTGCGGGCCGTCGCCATTCGACTCCCCGTCCTGGACTTTCGTTTCCGCCGGCGTGAGCGACTCTGCCGAGCAGAGGCCGGGTACCTTTATGGCTTGAAACCAATGGGTCCACCCAGCGTTGCGGACCAGCGTCTGAGGCCCCACCCGGCCTGCCGAGACCGCTGCGCGCAACTCGTCTAAGGACACGGGCCCAATCGGCTGTTGTCCGACAACGTAAAACCACGCATCACTCGACGGGGAAGCCATGATCTTGTCCCAAATGGGTCGCGGGGGAGCTCGTAACCCTATCCTACTACACCATCTCACGTTATTAACGATCTGTCAAGCCCGCAACCCGCGCGGCGAGGTACTGAGGTTTCGGGGTACCGGGGCGGCAAAGCCTACGCCCCCTGGGCCGACGTTGGCCGCGGTGCTGGCTCCGCTCAAAATACACTATTTCTGCTTAGCTCTCGATTATCGCAAAGTTCCCCGCGTCACCCCTGCTGGATACAGGGCCTGGAGTTGCCGCCAGGCCTCGTCTCCGCGCAGACTCCCTTTGAGGAGCGAGGCGTAGATTCCGACGAGCTGATGAATCTGGCGATCCTCCGCTTCGTCGAATAGCTCGACGCGAAAGTCCGTCACACTCTTGGCAATCAGCTTGGGAACCCGCTCGGCAGCGCTTTGGGGCACCGCTTGATACACGGTGTTGCGGCATAGGGCGTCGGCCATGACCGGATGCCGCACACCTCTCCGATCCTCCAGACTTAGGACGTGCCCTTGGCAGGCGGCATGGCAAGCCGTCGGATTTTTCAGCTTGGGTGCCGGAGCATCGCGGAACAGGCACAGTTGCGTGTGAAACATGGGAACGTGGAGGTGGATGGCAATTTCCAACCACTCGGGCCGCGCGTGATCGAGCAGTTGCTCGAGCTGTCGGCGATTAAGATCGAGGCATGGCGTGACCCGGCAGGCCCCGCAATCGCGGAGCCACTGCACCGTGAGATCGTTGGCCGCATTGAGCGAGAAATCGGCTACGACCGGGAGGCCCTCGCCGTGGAAGTAGCTCAGCGCGGCGAGGTTTCTTGCCAGCACTGCGTCGGGCCGGTGGCTGGCGACCTGGGCGAAAGCCCAAAGCTCGCCCGGCTTCTGAATCCGCGGCGTGGCCAGACAGATCTCGGCGTTGTTTCTCCTTGCTTCGGAAACCGCGGCGTCATAGCCCGCCAAATCGGAGTAGTCGGCGATCACGTTCCGGACGCCGCACGCCAAGACCGCATGAAGCTGCTGCGGCGTGCGGCAGAGGACGCGAAGTCGAGGACTCGCAGCCTCCCGAACCGGGTGGCGAGCGTGTTTTAGGGCCTCTCGCAGCGCGGCGACTTGCGGCTCGGCGGCAGTCGTTCGGGGCGCGGGAGCGATTGCGGCGTCGAGCTGGGCAATCATCGCCCGGCGTAGTTGGCCAAGCACGCTTAACGGCGCCAGGGGCCGGCCAACAATGGTGGCCTTCAATCCAGCCAAACGATAGGGCGTGGCCCCGAGGCGGCCGAATTGCTCAATGAGAAGCGATTCGCTCAGTGGGTGTCGAATGGCCGCGGCGAGGGGTTGCGAGGATTCTATTTCAACATGGTGTCCTAGCGCGGTGCGGCCGGATACCCGCAGGGGCCGCCCGACCTCGGCTTCGACCACGAGTTCCAAGGGAATCTTGCGCCCCTGCCCGCGTGTCGTCCTTTCCATCGTTTCCGCCGGCGAGGTCCGCCTCGCAGGCCCCACGCCGGTCGCCAATCGCCTGCCTCGAGAGTTTTCGAGCCACCCGTGGCAAAAACCGCGGGAGAATACGGCTTCCAATTGGCGGATTTCTCTTTCGGAAAAAGCGGGCGATTTGCCGGCCATGGCCGCGTCGATGGCCTGGCGGTAGTGGCTGGTCACGACCGAAACATAATCCGCCGATTTCAAACGCCCCTCGATTTTCAGCGCCGCAACGCCGGCGGCGATCAAGTCGGGCACCAGCTCGTAGGCCGCCAAGTCCATCGGACTGAGGGGGTATTCCGCACAACGACCCGCTTCCAAGGAACGTTTCGCCTCCCCTGCCGAAGGAAATCGCGGCGGCTCGTCGTACACCAACCGGTAGGGCAGTCGGCAGGGTTGGGCGCAGTCGCCGCGGTTGGCGCTTCGGGAGCCCAGCGTCCGGCTCGCCAGACACTGGCCGGAGAAGGAAACGCAAAGCGCCCCGTGAACAAAGACCTCGACGGGAACGTGGGTCTGCTGGACGACCTTTCGGATGTCGTCGATCGAGAGTTCTCGGGCCAGGATCACCCGCTCGATGCCCAAAGATTCCGCCACGCCGATTCCCTCGGCGCTGGTCAGGCTCATCTGGGTCGAGGCGTGGATCGGGAGCGTCGGGCACACGGCGTGGGCCAGCCGCGCCAAGCCAAAATCTTGTACGATCACCGCGTCCGCGCCCGAGGCGACTACGCTGCGGAGGATGGATTCCGCCTCTTCCAGCTCATCGGGAAAGACCAGTGTGTTGAGGGCGACATACCCGCGGACCGCACGGCGGTGCAGCCAAGCCATCAGGTCGTCGAGTTCGTCCAGCGCGATATTTTTCGCCTTGGCCCGCGCGTTGAGATTGGTGGGCGTGGCCAGCCCGAAATAGACCGCATCGGCCCCCGCGGCCACGGCGGCCTCGGCGCAGCGTCGATCCCCTGCGGGGGCGAGCAGCTCTGGCGGGAGTCGTGGCCGTCTGTCTTCGATCAATGGTTTCACACACCCCTGTTTCGTGGAAAGAAACTGTTGATTTGGCCTGCACCTCGAACCGGAGCCTAACACCGCGGCACAAAAACGGAGAATGCCGTAGTCCCTCTGCAAATTATACCGTGTGGCCCCCAAGCCCAATGCCGCGAAGCACGTTCACCGAAAATCCTTTTTCGGGTCGTCCATTTTCTACAGCGTCAGCAACACCTTACAATTTCCGATTGAGCGGTCCTGCATTGGCACGACGGCGGGCCCCAGCCGCGGTCTGCCCGAGAGGGCACGTGGTGACATCCCTTGCGCACGGATCGGGGAAGAAGGGTTTTCGCGGCCGTGTCGATGAGCTAGTCTGAATAGGATTCTTCAGGTGAACTTGTGGATGGGCGTGTGAGTGACCTCGACCTGAGCTTTGTCGACCGCACCGTAGAGCGTCTGGGCCGGCGGCCGGACGCCGTGATCGGGATTCTTCAGGCGATCCAAGAGCACTACCGCTATTTGCCGCAAGCGGCGCTGGAGCGGGTGTGTCAGATCAGCGAGATCACGCCAGCAACGATCACCGGCGTGGCCACGTTTTACGGTCAATTCCGCCTTCGGCCCGTGGGACGGCACATCATCAGTGTGTGCCACGGGACGGCGTGCCACGTGAAGGGGGCGGGGTTGATTCAGGACGCTTTGGAGCGGCGACTGGCCCTCAACGGCGAGGATACGGATCGCGACGGATTGTTCACCGTGCAGAAGGTTGCCTGCTTGGGGTGTTGCACCCTAGCGCCCGTGATCCAGATCGACCAGGTGACCTACGGCCGGCTCACGCCGCAGCGGGTGCCCGAAGTCCTGGACGACTTCCTCGAGCTCCAGCGCAACGGACAAGCCTTCGCCGAGCGAGCTGTGGTCCGGCCAGACCAGCCGGAGGCCGAAATCCGCGTTGGGCTGGGGTCATGCTGCGTTGCCCAGGGTAGCGCCAAGGTGCATCGGGCCATTGGCGAGGCGTTGGCCGAAATCGGGGCTTCGGCCGTGGTGAAACGGGTAGGGTGCGTGGGGATGTGCCATCAGACGCCGCTGGTGGAAATCGTGCCCTTGGATGGTTCGCCGCGGCTGTTCGCCAAGGTGAATCCAGAGGATGTACGGACGATCGTTTTGCAACACTTCCAGCCGCGCGGCTTGTGGCGGCGAATTCGCCAAACGGCCCGCCAATGGCTGGATGTTTTGCTGACGGATGAGACAAACGATCCCATCGCGCGCCACGCGATCGACGTCCGCGACCCGCCCGTCTGTGCCTTCCTGGGCCGGCAAAAACGCATCGCCACCGAGTTTTGCGGCGAGTTCGACCCGACCGACCTCGACGAGTACCTGCGCCATGGGGGGTTCGCTGCCCTGCGTCGGTGTTTGCACGAGCTGACCCCTGAAGCGATCATCGAGGAAGTGAAGGCCAGCGGGTTGCGGGGACGCGGAGGGGCGGGGTTTCCCACAGGGATCAAATGGGCGCGTGTTCGGGCCGCGCCGCGTCAGCGGAAGTTCGTCATCTGCAACGGCGACGAAGGCGATCCCGGCGCATTCATGGATCGGATGCTCTTGGAATCATTCCCCTATCGCGTCATCGAAGGGATGGCGATCGCCGCCAAGGCCGTGGGCGCGGAGCAGGGCATCTTCTACATCCGCGCCGAATATCCATTGGCCGTGCGTCGGGTTCGCGAGGCAATCGAGCGGCTGACCGAGCGGGAGTGGTTGGGCGACTCGGTAATGGGCAGCGGCTTTCGCTTGAGCCTGGAGGTCCGCGAGGGGGCCGGCGCGTTCGTCTGCGGCGAAGAGACGGCCTTGCTGGCGTCGCTCGAAGGGCGGCGGGGCATGCCGCGGCTGCGGCCTCCCTTCCCGGCCGAGAGCGGACTCTGGAACGAACCCACGCTGGTCAACAACGTCGAGACGTTCAGCGTCGTGCCCTGGATTTTCCGCCATGGCGCAGCGGCCCTGGCCGCCTTGGGAACGGAGACGAGCAAGGGCACGAAAGTCTTCGCCTTGGCCGGAAAGGTTCGCCGTGGTGGGCTGATCGAGGTGCCGATGGGCGTGACCCTCCGCCAGATCGTCGAGGAGATTGGCGGCGGGGTGGCTGAGGGTCGCACGTTCAAGGCGGTGCAGGTCGGGGGGCCCTCGGGAGGGTGCGTGCCGGCCGAGCTGGCCGACACCCCGGTCGATTTCGAGGCCCTTGTCCAGGTCGGGGCGATTATGGGTTCCGGCGGACTCGTCGTCCTCGACGACACGGATTGCATGGTGGACATCGCTCGATACTTTCTCCGCTTCACCCAGGAACAATCGTGCGGCAAGTGTACTTTTTGCCGTATCGGGACCCGCCGCATGCTCGACATCCTCGACCGCATCGTCACCGGCCAAGGCAAACCCGGGGACTTGGAAGAACTCGAGCACTTGGCACGCACCGTGGGCTCGGCGAGCATCTGTGGACTGGGCCGGACCGCGCCCAATCCCGTCCTCTCCACGCTCCGCTACTTCCGGCACGAATACGAGGCCCATCTCCAAGGCCGCTGCCCGGCCGGGCGGTGCAAGGACCTGATTCAGTACCGGATCACCGACCAGTGCATTGGCTGCACGCTCTGCGCCCAGCAGTGCCCCGTCAACGCCATCCCCATGACGCCTTATGTCCAGCATCGCATCGACCAGGAGAAATGCACGCGCTGCGACACGTGCCGGGTCGTGTGCCCGCGCCAAGCCGTGATCGTGGAATGATTTGCGGGCCGCGTGGCGCAGCCGCGGCTTTGGCCAAGACGCTTGGCTTTGCTCAGGCGAAGCCCCGGCGATGCCCGACGATTGAGAAATGCGACGATGCTTGATTTCGTCCTGACCACCTTTGCTTCGATCCTGTTTATCGTCGATCCGCTGGGCGCTGTGCCGGCCTATCTGGTGATGGTGGAGTCGGATGACGCTCGCCATCGCCGTCAAACGGCCATGAAGGCGGCGTTGGTCGCCACCGGCACCCTGGTTGTTTTCGCCGCGGTCGGCGACGCCATCTTTCGCTTGTTCGGCTTCACCATGCCCGCCTTTCGCATCGCCGGAGGGATCATTTTGTTTTTGGTGGCTTTGGACATGATTCGCGCCCAGCGGCCAACTCAGGAGGGCCCCGGCGAGGTCAGTGAGGGCAGGGCCAAGGACGACGTGGCGGTCACGCCCCTTGGCATTCCCATGCTGGCCGGTCCGGCGGCTATGTCGACCGTGGCGATGTTGATGAGTCGAACCGAGACCTGGAAACACGCGGCGATCGTCTATGCCGCCATCCTCGTGACGGGGCTCGTTTCCTATGGAACGTTGAGATTGGCCGAGCCGTTGTACCGCGGCTTGGGCAAGACGGGCATCCACGTGTTCAGCCGAGTGCTCGGGCTGATCTTGACCTCGATCGCCGTCCAATTCGTCTTGGACGGCCTCAAGGCTGCGAAACTCTTCGGCTGATGGCAGCGGGCCCTCGGAAGTTCCGCGGAGAAATTTGGGAGACGCCATGCTGAATCTTGAATCCGGGGCAGTGGCACGCGGTATGCGCCGACTTGGCTGGCATTCCCCGAGCTGTTCGAGACAGGCCATCGCACGGACAAGCGTTTTCTCTGCCCGGAGAGCCCATATGGCATGAAGCGGAGCTACACGGGGCATGGCCTCGCGCCAAAACGAGGCAAGCCGCTCGTTCCGACAGGGAAAAGTCGGGAAAGAACGTAGTCCGCGAAGGCGTGAGATCGGCCGCTGGCACAACGCCGGAATTTGCACTAGGATGGCCAATCGCACGGCGCCAAGGATACATGTTTTGGGCCGTTGCGGCAAAAAGCTTATGAGTGCCCCTCGTCTTTGCGTGCTGCTGGTTCAACTACCGATTCCGCCCCCTGGCCTGCTACCGGTTCACGGAAACATTCCCCTAGCGGCTGGTTACCTGAAGCTCTTTGCCCGCACGCGCGGGCTTGAGGAGGCGTTCACGATCGAGATTTTTCCTCCGCGGCTGGCCAATACGCTCGGAGACCGCGGACTGGTGGCCGCGATTCTCGATCGGCGACCGTGGCTGGTGGGATTTTCTTGTTACGTATGGAACATCGAACGCGCGTTGTGGATCGCGGCGCGGCTCAAAGAGGCCGATCCGCATATCCAGATCGTGCTTGGCGGTCCGGAGATCACGGAGGACAACGCCTGGGTGCTGGCCCATCCAGCCGTTGACTATGCTGTCTTGGGCGAGGGCGAGCAGACCTTCGCGGAACTTCTTGCAGCTCTCCGGCCCAATGCCGCGGCGCGAGGCGGCAAACGAGGCGCAACCGGTGGGAAAAGGCCTCGGCCAGCAACCTCCGTGAAAAGCAAGCAGCGTGGGCCGGTGGCGGGGGGGACGAACACCTTCGCCGTCCCGCGGCCTTGGAAGGCAAGGTCGGCTTCAGCGTCGCTGGGCATTCCGGGCCTCTGGTGCCAAGGCATGACCGATCCGCCGCCACGACGAAGCGCCTGGACGAACCTCGACGCCCTCTCGTCGCCCTACCTGGAAGGCATCCTGGACGCCGACGAAGAACAAACGATGTTCTTGGAAACGGTCCGCGGCTGCGCCTTCCGTTGCAAGTTCTGTTACTATCCCAAAAGCTACGACGCCGTCCATCGGGTTTCTTACGAAAAAATCGCGGCCCAGTTGCGTTATGCGGCCCAGCGCGGCGTCAAGGAAATCGTCCTCTTGGACCCCACGCTGAACCAGCGACCCGACTTCGTCGAGTTTCTATCCCTTCTTGCCCAGCATAATTCGGGGCGGCAATGGACGTGTTTTGGAGAGTTGCGAGCCGAGGGAATCGACGCTCACAAGGCTCGATTGCTCCGCGAGGCTGGCTTCACGGAAGTCGAGGTGGGGCTCCAGTCGCTCGATGATCGGGCGCAACGCCTGATGGGCCGAAAGGTCAACCGCAAGGCGTTCGAGCGGGGGGTGAAGGCGATGCTCGACGAGGGCTTGAAGGTCCGTGTTGATCTGATCCTTGGCCTGCCGGGCGATACGCCGGACTCGGTCCGTCGCAATATCGATTACCTTCACGGCTCGAAGCTCTACTCCGAAATCCAGGTGTTCAACCTCTCGGTCTTGCCGGGGACGGCCTTCCGCCGCGAGGCCGCGCAATTGGGGCTGGAATTCCAGTCCCGGCCGCCTTACTACGCGATTCAAACCCCCACGTTGGGCCTTGAACAGCTTTACGAACTGATGGAGGAAGTACAAGAGGCGTTCGGCTTGGAATTCGACCCGTGGCCTCCCCCCACGTTGCCCGACCCCGCCTCTGCGGACCGAATGGCATCGGCCGACGTGCATGGATCCGGCGGTTCCGCGCAGTTGGACCAGCTTTACAGCCAAGTCGTTATCGACTTAGATGGCACCACGGTGAAGCTGCCAGAGGCTGAAAAAAGGGCTCTGGCCTTTTCACTCTTGCTGCGGTCGCGGCAGTTCGAAGCGAAAAGCCAACAGGCGGCCTTGCTGGTCCGTGAAGTATTGGACGCGAATCCGCATACTTCGCTTGATGTGCTCATTGCACCCATTGGAAGTAGAATCCACCACTTCAGGTCATTTTTGGACCTCCTTTCAGCGGAATGTTTTCGTACGACGAGCTATCTCGACCTATACTACAGCCTCCATCCCAATCCCCTCGCGGGTGCAAAGCGCCTGGTCGTTGTATTTTCTTTAGATTATCGTAACAATATATCCTCACCGGAAATTGACCGAATTGCCCAACATGCCAAGATTCTCTGGCATGACTCGACATAACCGTGGTCTACCAACAATGGTTTTCACTACAAGAGTTGGGTCTTCTTGGGTTGTGACACTACTGCGCAACTGATTGTTCACCCCCCCGCCAGTTGCCGATTTACAACAAAGATGCCATCGCACCAGCCAACAACGGGTGTTGATAGGAACAACAGGAATGAGTGGCAGTGAGCTCAGCTTTCCGGGAAGAATGAATGCGTTCCAGCGGGTAATGTACCAATGGAGCGACCTTCATCCCTACAACGCCGTCCATGCGTACCGCATCGCCCGACCGCTCCACGTGGAGCGCCTCCGCGAATCCATTGGCCGGGTATATCGCCAGGTTGGCTTTGGGTTCGCGGAGACCGACTCCGCCGGCTATTGGTATCGGCATGACCTCGACGCCTGCCCGCCGTTGGAGATTTTGGACGGCGCCGATGACGCGGAGGCGGTTTTGGGCGAGTTGTTTGCGCGGGAGTTGAACACGCCCTTCGCGCGGCCGCGCTGCCGCCCGATGCGGTTTAGCGCCGTGGCCGCGGGGCCGGCGGACCATTACGTGTGCATTGGCTACAACCACTGGGTGGCCGACAGCGTATCCGCCCGGCTCTTGGCCCGCCGTGTTCTCAACCTTTACTTGAATCTCGGCATCCCCGAAGAGCCGCCGCCGGAGCTTTACCCTGCCACTTACCGGGAGGTGTTTGCGCCAAGGCTAAGCCGTTTGCGCGTGGTCCGGGCGTTGGGGCAGGCGCTCTGGCAGGTCTTATGGCGCAAAAGGATTTGCCGCGTCCCCTACACGTCGGTCACGTGTTTCCCTGTCGGATACGCGATGACAACCACGGTCGATGGGACGGTGGACCGCGTGCGGCATTTCGCCAAGTCGCTGGGAGCAACGGTGCATGACGTGATGCTGGCGGCGCTGGCTCGGGCGATGGCGGAAAACATGCCTCGCCGCGCGACCGGCGACGGCTCGCGTCCCATGGCCTTGGGCACGATCGTCGACACCCGCGGCGACAGCGTTCTCGATCTGTCGAACACGTTTGGCACATTCCTGTCGTTTTACGGGGTGAACTTCCTTGCGGAACCGGGGGCTAGACTTGCCGACGTGACGCGACAGGTGACCGCGTTGACTCGCCCGATCAAGCTCCAGCGCGATTACCTCGCCGCCTTGCCGCAGATGAGGATATTCAGCTTGGTGTGGCCGCTTTTGAACGCCCGACGCAAAGCCTACTATGCCCGCCTGGCCGTGCCCATGACCGCGGGAATCTCGAACGTCGTTGTTCGCGACCCCTGGCTCACCGCCCCGCAAAGCCCGATCGTCGATTACCTCCGCGGCTCGCCGACTGGGCCGATGCTGCCGTTGACCGCGGCGGTCACGACGGTAGGCAATCGGATCAACATCGGCATGACCTATCGACAGACGGGATTCACGGCGTCGCGGTTGCAGGCGATTTTGGGAATGTTCCGGGACCAATTGGAACGCCCGGAACACGCCGGCACGATCCTTCGATCGCCCGGCACGCCCGCAAGCGTGATGGCAGCCCAACGTTCGTCGGCAGCGGCGTGACGCAGCGGGCCTTCTCGGGTGGTTTTGCGGGTTTTGCGGTTGCCCGTGGGGGTGAACTTGCACCCGGAACCGCTTGACGACTAGAATTCACGCCTCGGGCGTTACTCTGGGCACGTCCGGCCACGACATTCCCCGGCGGCTTTTCCGGCATGGCTTCACAAAAATGCCCAACATCGGCGGCGCCCCCGCTTCGCCCGACGCGAGTGCGTCATGCCGTCGTGGCCATGGCGGTGCTCTTGGCCATGATCACGTATGTCGACCGCGCGTGTATCGCCACGCTGGCGCCGGACATCATGAGCGATCTCGCCTTGAGTAAGGAGCAGATGAGTTGGGTCTACAGCGCGTTCGCCATCGCTTACGCGGCCTTCGAGATCCCGACCGCACGCTGGGCCGATCGCTTTGGCACCCGGCGGGTACTGACCCGGATCGTGGTCTGGTGGTCGGCATTCACGGCCTTGACGGGCGCGGCGTTCAACTTCGTTTCGCTCTTGGCCACGCGATTCCTTTTCGGGGCAGGCGAGGCCGGGGCCTGGCCGAGCGCGGCGCGGACCTTCTCGCGCTGGGTGCCCCGTTCGGAACGCGGCACGGTCCAAGGCATTTTCTTCAGCGGGGCGCATCTGGCAGGCGGTCTGACGCCCCTGCTCGTCATGACGCTCACCAGGATCGTCGATTGGCGAACGGTGTTCTTGCTGTTTGGGTTGATGGGGGTGGCATGGGCGGTAGTCTGGCACCGATGGTTCCGCGATGAGCCGGCGGAGCATCCCCGTGTGAATGAATCCGAACTTGCCCTGATCGTCGCCCAACGCGAACCCGACTTAGGACACGCCGAAGGCTGGGCCTATTGGCGACAGCTTTTGAAGCACCGCAACACCTGGGCCTTGTGCCTGATGTATTTTCCCAACAGCTTTGGCTTCTATTTCTGCATCACCTGGCTGCCCACCTACCTGAAGGAGAAACACGGCTTCGAAAGCGCGTCGCTAGGCTTTTTCGCGGGCCTGCCGCTGGCAATGAGCGTGTTGGGCGACTTGTTCGGCGGTCTGGCCACGGATCGGCTGACCCGGCGTTTTGGCCCGCGCGTCGGACGGACGGGCCTGGGGGCCGCGGCCTACGCAGCGGCCGGCGGGGCGATGATCGCGGCCGGCTGTCTCGGCGAGCCTTCGCTGGCTGCGCTGTGTATTGCTTTGGCGGTTGCCGCAAGCATGTTCACGCTGGGCGCCGCCTGGGGCACCTGCCTCGACCTCGGGGGCAATCACGCCGGCGTGGTCAGCGCCGCCATGAACACTTCGGGCCAGGTCGGCAGCGTCCTTTGTCCACTGATGGTGACTTACCTGCTTGCCCAAACCAGCGAATGGAACGCTCCGCTGTGGGTGATGGGCGGATTGTACCTCCTTGGCTCCTGCGCGTGGTTGGGCGTCGACCCGCGGAAAAGAA
Source organism: uncultured Thermoguttaceae bacterium (assembly GCA_937951625.1). Taxonomy (GTDB): domain Bacteria; phylum Planctomycetota; class Planctomycetia; order Pirellulales; family Thermoguttaceae; genus CALFBP01. The sequence continues at coordinate 60,323 of CALFBP010000053.1, read as the reverse complement.
TCTCGTAGTCGATTTCCAAAATCGCTCCCCAGCCATGGCGTGCCGCCTAGGCGGAATCTCGCTGCCCCCATCCCCTCGATCCACGCCGGTTCAGGCATCCGCCCAGCCAGAAGCCTCCCGCGCGGGGGTGCGTTGCCGCAATCGCTTCGTCGCGCTACAATGAGAGGGCAAGCGTTGCTCGTGACGGAGGGGTTGCGATGCGGGGCGGTCGGGGCGGATGTGGGCAAGTCGGCAGGCTGACTTTTCTCGTCGCGGCCTTTTTCGTTCCTCGCTTGGTCGCTGGCCAGCAAGTCACAATCGCCACGCCGTACCACAGCGTGGGCGACAGTTTTTTCGAGAACGTCGGTATCGGCTGGGGATTTCGTAGCAAGGGAGTCTGGGTGCAATTTGGCAGCCCCACGCTGGCCGCTCCACAGTTTGGCGGATTTCGTCCCGATGCCGGAGTCAACCTGGGCTTCGGCTTCGAGCGGGGCGGTACCGCAGGGTTTTTCAACGCCAACTTTTCTCAGGGGTCTCAGCGGTCCTTCGTCAGCCAGACGCCGGTGATTACGGTGACGGACGGGATGCCGGGCTATGTGGCCGTTGGCACCGTGAGGCCCTTCGTTGTTTCCTACGTACCCGTGGTCGGCGGATTTCCCACGATCCCGGCCGTTTTCCTGCCAGCGTTGCCGATGCCTTTCGTGCCGCCTTCATCGTCAGGCGTGGGAGCGGACGCGGTCCGGGATGCGCTTCGCCGTGCCGAATCCGCGGTCAACGCAGGGCCGGAGTCAAGCCGGGGACCGCAAGGCGATGGTTTCCCGATGGCACCCGCCCCGAATCCCGATCGACTTATCCCCCCACCCAGTGCGGCCGAGCCGTCCGACTCGCTTCTGCGGCGATTGGTGGCGGCCCGAGAGAGCAGCGCCGGACGTCCGGCCGTGAGCGTTGCCGAGGCGAAACGGCTACGCGACGCAGAGCGGACAGCGTTGGAGGCCGAAGCGGAGGTTGCTTACGAGCGAGGTCTCGCCGCGCTGGAGGCTGGGAACCTCGGCGCTGCCAAGGTCTATTTTCGGATGGCCGAGCGACATGCCAGTGAATCGCTCCGCCACGAAATCCGCCAACAACTCGAATCGCTCGGCGCGCCGCCATCCCTGGGCCGACCTTAAAGGAACAGCTACGAAGTCAATGCCCGGCACTGCCTTTGGCCCAGCCTCCGTTTTTCGCATGAACGGACAATAGCATTTGGGATCGCTCCGCGAGAACCGTATAGCGAGCATCCTACGTTGTGCGTTTGACGATTTTTCTTTTTTGACGAACTGGTTAATCTAAGGGGGGTGCCCTTATGCCGCAGGGTACCTGTTCGCTACTTGAGTTTTTTCGTACACTTTAGCGTAATCGTTTCCTCGGCCGGCGTCGTTTGGGAGACCGGAAAGGAAGGGCAGGGTCTGGGCAGCTAGCGAATGTTTAGCCGGCACGTTCAGCGGAGAGCAGACCTTTTTTCCCAAGGAGTGTGAACTGTGAAAAGATTGCTGGTACGGACTTTGGTGGCGGTGGCCTTGCCGATCGTGTTTTGGGTTCATCCCGCGGATGCGAAGGATCTGAAGCAGGTCGTCACCGTGTCATTTGCGGGTTACGACCAACTGATGCAAGGCGTGGGAATGATTGGCAAGCTTGCCGGAATGCCCGGCTTGCCGTTGCTGTTGGAAGCGCAAATCCAACAACAGGCGGGAGTTGCCGAAGCCCTCAAAACCTTGGACAAGAAACAGCCCTGGGTTCTGGTGGTGAAGATCGACGAGGACGGTGAGGATTATGCGATTCAAGGCTTTTTGCCCATCCGTGATGTGAAGTCGGCGCTGAAAGCGTTGCCCCTGCCGGCCGAGCCCGAGGACGCCGGCGACGGCGCCTTGGAGCTGAAGGCCCCCAACCAGTCGATCTTCGTGAAGCAGCACGGCGCCTGGACGGTCGTTTCCAACAAGAAAGAATCGGTGCTCGACGCTCCAGCAGACCCCGTTGCGGCCACGGGTGGGATGCACGAGAAGTATCATCTCGGCGTCCGCGCATCGATCAGCAACATTCCCGAGGGCCTGCGGAGGAAATTCCTCGAGCTGATGGCCTTTAGCGTTCAGGCCGGCCTCCAGCAGATGCCCGGTGAAAGCGAGGATCAGTTTGCCGCCCGTTCCAAGATGCTTCAACAGGCCACGGAGCAGGTGAAGACTACGCTGAACGACTTGGACGCTTTGACGTTGGGCATCAAGCTCGACGAGGCGAGTTCGTCGGCCTACGTGGAATTCACGACCACTCTGGTTCCGAACTCTGTTAGCGCCAAGAGGCTTGCGAAAACCGGCCAAGTCCAAACCCAGTTCGCCGGGCTGCTTTCGCCGGATGCCGCGATGAAGGTCCACGTTGCCCAGCAGCTCGACGCGGCAGACATCGCCCAAGCCAAGTCCAACATGGCCGGACTCCGCGCCAACGCCTTAGCCGAGATTGAAAAACAGGGCCTTCCCGAGGATCAGGCCAAGTTGGCCAAACAATTGGCCGGCGACCTGATGGACGTGGCCGAAAAGACCTTGGACGGCGGGAAACTCGACTTTGCGGCTTCGGTTAACTTGAAACCCAATGCTTTCCTCTTGCTTGTCGGAATGCAGATTGCCGAAGGTGGCAAGCTGGAATCGGTGATCAAACAGTTGATCGAACAAGTTGGCGAGGAAAACCCCGCTGCGGCCCGGTTGTTCAAACTCAATGCCGAGGAACACGGCGGTGTTCGATTCCATGTTCTTTCGATTCCCGTCGAGATGATCGAGGAGGCCGATACCCGCCAGAAGCTACGTGCCCTAGTGGGAGACAACGTCGACACCGTGATCGGAATTGGTGAAACGAAGCTATACCTGGCGATGGGCCGGAACGCGGCCGCCTCGCTCAAGGAGGCCATCGAAAGGAGAGTTTCCACCGGGAAGCCGCTACCGCCTGCCGAAATATCGTTGGCCCTGGCCGATGTTTTGCATTTCGCCGCCTCGGTAGCTGAAGACGACCAAAAGCAGCAATTCGAAATGATCGCCAAGGTGCTTGCCAGCTCGCCTGGCAAGGACCACGTAAAGATCGCCGCTTCGCCGGTCTCTAATGGAATGCAAATCCGCTTGACGGCCGAGGAAGGCGTTCTCAAGGCGATTGGCATGGCAGGTTTGATGAACATCGGCCCTGCGATGATGGGCGGGCCCGCCGCGAAAGGCAAGAAGAAGGCCCCTTTTGGCGGCAACTAATAGTGGTTTCCGCTTGGTGGTCTTTGTTCATCTTGCCTATGAGATAGGCGAAGACTTCGCTTGACCGCTCCCCGGCCTCGAGCTCCTGCGCCGCGGAGCGGTCCCTTCATTCTTTTCCGCTTGGCTTGCCGCCTAGGGTGTGAAAGACTCGATGCCTGCACAACCGACGTTTCCTCTCTTGCGACGGCAAATTGCTGGAGTGCCGGTCGTGGACTTGGCGCGACAATTCGGGACGCCCACTTTCGTCTACGATGCAGCCAAAATCGTCGAAAGGCTGAACGACCTGCGCCATTTCGACGTGGTGCGTTATGCCCAGAAGGCCGCCAGCAATCTGGCGATTCTCGATCTCCTGCGGCGACATGGTGCCTTGGTCGATGCCGTAAGCGCCCATGAGATTCGCCGGGCCCTGGCGGCCGGCTATCCGGCCCAGGGCGATCCCCCGCCGGTGGTTTACACCGCCGATATTTTCGACGCCGACTCGCTGGGTTTGGTCGTCCGCGAAAACGTCCACGTCAATTGCGGTTCGCCGGACATGATCGACCAGTATGGCAGCGTGGCGCCGGGCCGGGCGATCACGCTGAGGATCAACCCGGGCTTCGGCCACGGCCATAGCCGTAAGACCAATACTGGTGGCGATTGCTCCAAACACGGCATTTGGCACGAACAGTTGCACGACTGCCTGGTGACGGCGGAACATTATGGCCTGAGCGTGACCGGGGTGCATGTCCACATTGGATCGGGCACGGACCTGGAGCATCTCTCGCAAGTTTGCGGGGCCTTGGAAAAGGCCGCCGTCGAGGTAGGACGAAACGTGCAGTCGATCAGCGTCGGCGGGGGATTGCCGGTCCCGTATCGGGAAGGGCAGTCGTACGTCGATCTCGATGCATATTTCCGCCGCTGCGACGCCGTGCGAAAGCGGCTCGAAGCCCGCTTTGGCCACCCAGTCCGCTTGGAAATCGAGCCCGGCCGTTATCTTGTGGCCGAGAGCGGGTTTCTCATCAGCGAGATTCGGGCAGTGAAGAAGCAGGGCGGTAACACGTTCTATCTGGTGGACGCCGGCTTCAACAATCTGGCCCGACCTATCCTTTACGGCGCTTACCACCCCATCGCCATCGCCCCCGCCGACGGCCATGCCAACCGGCCGGAGATCGAGGCGATCGTGGGCGGGCCGCTTTGTGAGTCGGGCGACATCTTCACCCAAGACGAAGGCGGCTTTGTCGCCCCACGCCGTCTGCCCCTGGCCGCCGTCGGCGACTATTTAGTCATCGAGTGCGCCGGGGCTTACGGGTTCGTCATGGGATCGAACTACAACTCGAAACCCTTGGCCGCTGAAGTCCTGGTTCGCAACGGCCAGCCTCACTTGGTGCGACAACGCCAAAGCTTCGACGATTTGGTCCGTGGGGAATCGATTCCCCCAGCGTGATCCGCCCTCCGAAGCGGTGAAAAGCCCTGGAGCTGGACTTCGCCCGGGCAAAACGGATACATTTCTCTGGGGCGAGGCTCAGTCGGACCTACTCGGAGGGCAAGCGACGAGCCCCCGACAAGCCGTGCCAATTGTGGGAGTGAGGTTCCCTTTACGGCTTGGACGCGTTAACGCGGTCAAACCTGCCAGGGCAGCTCGTCGATTGCCTTTTCAGACCGTGCCACGGCAAGGCCGATGAGACTCCCGGCCAGACTCTCGGTGTTTGGGATCGCGGCGCTGCGTCCGAACTTTCGGACCTGTTCAACCCTTAGCCCGAAGGGATTAATTCTCGCGTGCTTTCGCTCGACTGGATCCGCTTTTTGCTGGCGTTTGCTTTCCTCGCCGTCTGGTTGCTGGCCGGTTTGATCGCGGTCCGTCAACGATGCTGAGGCGGCACGGCCGTGCGTTGGCCAGCAGAGTTTGTCCATCCGATTTGCAATCGACAATCCTTGTACCGCGATCGCGACTGGCACTCCAGGTTGATCGAACGCCTAATCCTTGGCTCTCTTTCGGCGACGGTTAGTTGAAAGGGGGCTCCCGGTTGATCGCGGTGAGGCAACGGCCATGGGGATCGGTCTGGTTTCTTCCGTCGCCCCCCCCACAGCGGTGGACACCTGCGAATTGTCGAGGGTGGCGGCAAGGGCCGCCCGGGTCCTTGCGCCAAGCTGAGGCCAGGCATCGATGATCCGCGCAAGCCGTACATCCATGCCGGTCTGTAACCGCTGGGCCGTCGACTTGGGGCAACTGGATTCTTCGGAAGCTTCCATGCGTGCGTCCGCCAGCAGGCTCTCGATGACCTCGCCGTATGAAGTGGAGGGAGCTTCCGCGGCGACTTGTCGCAGATCTTGGGAAAAGTCGCCCTGAGGGACAGGCATGGCGGCGTGCGGCCGAGGCCTGGCCGGCGACGCTATCGGCGTAGCGTGGACGGTGGACGCCGGTTCGGTATGCGCTGGCTCACCCGCCCGCTGCGACCCCGGCATTTGGAACGTCACCTCGATATTGCCCGTCCGACGCGATTCCGCAAACCCGAGACACGGCTCCATTGCCACCTCCGCAATGGTCGTGCGGGGTTGTTCGGCCGACCGTTGGCCGGGGGAGCCGGCTCTTGCGGCGGATTTCAAGGACACCACGATCCGCTCGTGCGTCGCTGGTTTGGGATAGGCCGTCACGGATACTCTCCTCCCTGCGAAAAGCCCGTCAGGCGGCTTCGGACGAACGGGCCATTTCGCCCCAGGGACGCCTGCGCTGAATGACCTCCAATAATTCGGCCAAGGTCAATGTGCGGTTCTCAAGCTCCAAAGGGGTCTCGCTGGCCGGGTCGCACACCAGATCGACCGTCCCATCCTCGCAAATCAAATCGTCGAGTTCCCGCAGCAAACCATCCTGGACGGCTTGACGTACGAGATGTCCACGGGTGGCGGTGACTTCGGCGGCTCGATCCCCGAGACTCTCCGCAGCCCGTTTCGCCAATGCCGGAAGATACGCCGTGGGAATCTCCACCATTTTGGGGCAATAGACTTTCACCTGCATCGAAAGGGCTCCTCGCACTCCGTTACGTTCGGCAGCCTCTGGACCGATGCCTCGCCTGTTCGGGGGCAGGCCCGCCATCCGGTTGCAACGCCTAAATCCGACGTGCCTAAGATGACAGTATCCCCGGCTTTGCCGACCACTACACGGTTTATCGGCTACTCGCTCCCAACGGTTGCGTCGAAATATGCGCAGGGTGGGTAAAGTTTGACGATCATGCTGACCGATAAGAAAAAACATGTCCAACCTTACGCCGCAAGACCTGCCAGCGTACTCGCGGAGCTTACTAAAAATACCCGTTCCGGTTAGCGTCGTACTGGCCCAAAAGCGTCAGCCGCTTGGCGCTGTCGTGGAATTGGCCCCCGGAGCCATCCTGCAATTCGACAAGTCGTGCGAAGAGATGCTCGAGGTTCACATCGGCGGTCGACCGGTGGCCTTGGGCGAAGCAGTTAAGGTAGGTGATAAGTTCGGGCTGCGGATCACGTCGCTCGTCAAACCTGGCGAACGGTTCGAAAAAGTCGAGCCGCGTCGAGGCCCCCGCGACACTAATCGCGACAACGTGGAACCAGGCGGCGGCCGGGCCTCATGACCGTCCTGCAACGCCCATCACCGCCGCCGATGCGGTCTCGCTTCGCAAACTAATCAAGTTGGCAACTTTCGGGAAATCTTCCCTCTTCCGCAAGCCGGGTGAAAGGGGGGGATAGGAGGCTCCAATCTTTTTCTAATCATGGGGGGCCGACTGACATTTGAACCCGCGACGGAGGTAGCCCACGACACGTCGGGCGATCGTAAGGACCGCGTTGACTACAACTCGGAACGGAGCAAGCATCTGATGCCGCAAGCGCGGCCAACGCGTGCGGTCTCGCTGCCGGATGGCAATGGCCGTTTCCACAGGACGGACCTGGCGGCATGGCAAGTGGGCCTCGATGATCCGCATGCGCCAGGCGAAGGCCGCAACCTCGTTGTAATCACGCATGACCCTCCGCCAACCAGCAGCAGCGATTTCGCGACGTTCGCGGTCATGGGCGAGGTAGTAGCGGCATAGGTCGATGCACTCCTCGACCGTTTCAAATCCCACCACTTCCTTATCCAATTCGTAGACAACGCCGAGGTGCTTTCGGTTGTCGCAGATTTGCATCACCCCGTTGGCCGGCAGTTGAAAGAGGCGCAAGTTGATCGGGCCGGTGGAGTTGTGGAAATTGGGCCCGATCTTGGCCCGACGCAGCATGGCCAACTCCTGTCCGACCGGCAAATAGCCCCGGGGCCAACCCCGGCCGTAGAAATGGCCATCGGGAAACGCCTTGGCCATTTTGTCCATGCGTTCGCGTCGCGGGGGGCTGAGCCGGTCGATGAGCATCAGCAGGTCGATGTCGCGCCGCCCCTCCAGGATGTCGATTTCCCGTAAGGTGGGATCGTAAGAGCCCGGCAGCAGGCCGAGCGGTGCCCATTCGGCGTACCGCACGCCCCAAGACCGATACGTCTCCACCTCGGCGACATTGCCGACCAAGCACAAATCGTAGGCGGCCGCCACCGGCTTGGAAAGGATCGCCGAGCTTTCTGGATCGTCAAAGCACTGGAAGACAGTAAAAACCTTAAGTCGCGAGACGAACTCCGGGTGGAGATTGATGCCCGATCCGTTGAGCAGCACGTCGCAGCCTTCCAGGCGCTCCTCGAGTTTCTCGTACATCGAGAGCAGTTCACGGTCGCCGCGTCGCCAGCGGCGATCCAACTCACGAAACGTCAAGTGCGGCCCAGGCGGGTTGAGCGTCAGGCAAAACCCGTCCACGTCGTAGCCGTGCTGCCGCAAAACCTCGATCAGCCGCAACGCGATCTGCTCCGCGTCGCCGGTGGCCGAACGGTAGTAAGGGTACCCGTGAAGAACCTTCACGATAGCCAACTGGATAACCCTTTGGCGCGCAGCCCGGGAAAATGACAGCCTGAAGATGCCGCGGCAGGCCGCCAGGATTTTCGGACCAGCGCCATACTCGGCTTGCGCTAAGCTTGCTGTTCCTTCTTGTCGAACGAGGCGTCGAACGCGCGGGCGCTGGGGGCGAAGTCGAGCTTGCGTACGAACTCCAGGGCCTCTTTGGCGCCGTGTTCGCGATCCATGCCGCTGTCTTCCCATTCCACGGACAACGGGCCTTGGTAGCCGATATCATTCAGCGCGCGAATGATCTCCTCGAAATTGACGCCCCCCCGACCAAGCGAACGGAAGTCCCAACCCCGCCGCGGATCGCCAAAATTGAGGTGGCTGGCCAAGATTCCAGCCGTGCCGTCGAGCCGGACAATCGCATCTTTCATGTGGACGTGGAAGATGCGATCCGGGAACTTGCGGATGAACAAGGCCGGATTCATGCCCTGCCAGATCAGGTGGCTGGGGTCGAAATTGAATCCGAACTCGGGTCGGCCGTCCAAAGCCTGGATTGCCCGCTCCGCTGTATAAATATCGAAGGCGATTTCCGTCGGGTGGACCTCCAGAGCGAATTTGACGCCGCACTCCTTGAACACGTCGAGGATGGGGTGGAACCGCTCGGCCAGGAGTTTGAAGCCGTCGTCGATCATTTTGGGCGGCACGGGCGGGAAAGAATAGAGCAAGTGCCAAATGCTCGAGCCGGTAAAACCGTTGACCACGCCCACGCCTAGCTTCTGGGCGGCCCGGGCGGTCGCCTTCAGCTCTTCGGCCGCGCGTTGGTTCACGCCCGCCGGATCGCCGTCGCCCCAGACGTAGGGCGGCAGCACGGCTCGATGACGCTCGTCGATGATGTCCAACACGGCCTGCCCCACCAGGTGGTTGGAAATCGAATAAACCTTCATCCCATATTGATCGAGCAAAGCCCGTTTCCGTGCGCAGTAGCCCTCGTCGGCCAGGGCCTTATCGACCTCGAAATGGTCGCCCCAGCAGGCCAATTCGAGGCCGTCGAATCCCCACGCCTTGCACTTCTGGGCCAAAACCTCCAGGGGCAAGTCGGCCCACTGACCCGTACACAACGTGACCGGACGCGCCATCGGCTGTTCCTCCTTTTTCGCTGCTGCTACGTTCGTCCCCGTCATGTCCCAAGCTAGGCGAGAAATGCGGCACCGTCATTCCTCATCCGCCCGCTGAGGGGATTTCCCGAGTATCATTGCTTTTTTTGCTCTTCCTTGTCGAAGGCCGCGTCGAAGGCCACGCGGCTCGGTTCGAAGTCGATTCGCTTCACGAACGCGCAGGCCTCCTTGGCGCCGTGATCGCGGTCCATGCCGCTGTCTTCCCATTCGACCGACAATGGCCCCTGATAGCCGATCTCGTTCAAGGCACGGATGATTTCCTCGAAATTGACCCCTCCCCGGCCCAGCGAGCGGAAGTCCCAGCCACGTCGCGGGTCGCCGAAATTGAGGTGGCTAGCGAGAATACCGCTTTTGCCGTTGAGTTTAACGATCGCGTCCTTCATGTGGACGTGGTAAATGCGGTCGGGAAAGGCCCGAATGAACTCCACAGGGTCCACCCCCTGCCAGATCAAGTGGCTGGGATCGAAATTGAATCCGAATTCCTCGCGGCGGTCCAAGGCATCCAGCGCCCGTTGGGCCGTATAAAGATCGAAGGCGATTTCGGTAGGATGGACCTCCAAGGCAAACTTCACCCCGCAATCGCCGAACACGTCGAGGATGGGGTGAAACCGCTCGGCCAGGAGTTTGAAGCCGTCGTCGATCATTTTGGGCGGCACGGGCGGGAAAGAATAGAGCAAGTGCCAAATGCTGGAGCCAGTGAAGCCATTGACCACCCCCACACCTAGCTTCTGGGCGGCCCGCGCGGTCGCCTTCAGCTCTTCGGCCGCGCGTTGGTTCACGCCCGCCGGGTCCCCGTCTCCCCAAACATAAGGCGGCAAGATCGCTTGATGCCGGGCGTCGATCACGTCGAGCACCGCTTGGCCAACAAGATGCGCACTGATCGCGAAAACCTGAAGATTGTGCTTCTCGAGGAGCTTCCGCTTGTTGAGGCAGTATTGGTCGTCGGCCAAGGCCTTGGGGACCTCGAAGTGATCGCCCCAGCAGGCCAACTCCAGTCCATCAAAGCCGAACTCGCGACACTTCGCAGCCAAGGTCTCCAGGGTCAGATCGGCCCATTGTCCAGTGAACATCGTAACGGGGCGTGGCATCGAGCACTCCTTCTCAAGTGGCCTAGAAAAGTCTTCGCATGGCAGATACCGAGGCCGCCGCATCAACCGCTCGACCTCGCCCGCCATTGTGTCTTGAGATCGGCCCCCTTGCAACCCCCGGATCCTCGCCCGATCGCCATTCCCAAACCCACGTGGCGGCCCAGAAAAGGTCCGGCATTCACAGGGCAAACCCTCGATGCTTCAGTTGACGGGCTCCGACCCCAGAGGCCACCTCACGGCATTTCCTCGTGCTCCGAACTGACGATCAGATCGCGTTGGTCGATGAGATTGAAATAGTAGACCTTGACGCCTTGGGGCAAAGGCGATTGGACCCTTCGCGCCGTGGGGTCGATGTCGGCGGGCATGGCTTGCCAGAAACGATCTTGCCAGCGGCCGGCCTGAAGCGTGTAGATCAGTTCCGCCCGACGGATCGGAACCGCCCCTTCGAACGTCACCCAGGCCCGGTCGTTTTCGCGTCCCTGACCCGTGATTCGAGCAAGCGGCGGACCGCCTCGGAGCAGACTGTCGGCGAAAGCGAGGATTTCGGCGGGATTCTCGCCAGCTCCGCCATGGGCGTGGGGCATTCGAATCCGGATACACAAGGTTCGAGGGCCTTGGGCCGTGCGGTACGATTTCTGAAGGGAATCCATGGGATAGGCAAAGTCATTCGTTCCCGTCACCCAGAGCGTGGGCATGTGATTCCACCGCAGCCACACGGACGGGTCCCACCAGCGGAACCATCGCGAAGACTTGTCTGGCCCCATTTTTTGAAATTCACCCAGCCAGGCCGAATTCTCACCGAGGAAACCGCAACCGTAGACCGGCACGGCGAAGCGGAATCGGGGATCGACACCCGACACAATGCACGTCAAGTAGCCACCCCACGAGATTCCCGTCACGCCGATCCTCTCGGGATCGACTCCTGGCAAAGACCGCAAGAGGGAATGGGCCAACACCACGTCGGCGACGGCATGGTAGGTCCACTGGTCCTCGATCGGCTCGTCGATCTCCGCGAAACCTCCCCAGCCGGGTGGCCCGCCGAACTCGTGGCGTTGCCACTTGCCATAAGAGCCGATGGGCAGGCATCCGCAAGTATCCATCGCGATAGCCGCGTAACCGCGGTCGTTCCATAGTCGCACCCAGCTATCGAAGGCCGTGCCGCCGCCCCCATGCACCAACACCATGCCCGGCACGCGCTCGCTCGGCGCGGCCTTGGGCAGGCCGTAATAGGCGAAAACCCGCGTGGGCCGCTTGCGCCATGGCAGTCCCTCGAAAAAAACCGAGGTCACGCTTTTAGCCACGGGTTTTTCCGCCGGATAGGTTTTGGGCGTCTTGCCCAGCACTTGCATGTCCCACCGAGGTTCGGGAATGCCGACCGTGGCGGCGGGTTGCCCTGCTTCCTGGCCTGAAGCGGTGAGGCCCAGTCCGATTGCGAAAGCCAGAACTACTGAACAGGTTGCGACAAATCTCACAGGTTCTCCCCCCTCGTCTTCGCCAGGCGTGATTCTTCCGCCCGCCTTTTTTGCGAAAATCACCGAACCCTTGGTAAGCGACCGTACGGGCCTCAAAAAAAAAGCAAAAAAGCGGGCTTCCCTTGTACGATCTATATGGTACAATAATGGCGGTAGTTGCGGCGAGAAGCCAAGTGAGCCCGCGAGGTCCAGAGCTCTCGTTCTAAGTCACCGACGATCTGCGTCGCGGCGTCCCAACGGTGGGACGTCGATCTCCAGGTGCGGTTGATCTTTCCCTTCTACCGTTGGCTTCCGCCGTGTTTCGTGGATTTTGGGCTCAGGGTGAAGCGGTGGCAGCCAGAGTGTGTTGTTTGGGTTTCCGTTTCAACAGCGGCGCTAGGCCGCAAAGGGCGATCAACCAATTGATCGCGGAGAAAGGGTTTTGGATCTCATGACCAGTATCTATGTCGGCAATCTGTCGTACACGGCCACCGAGGACGATCTGCGGGAAGCGTTCTCGCAGTACGGCAAGGTTTCCAATGTGAACATCGTCAAGGACCGCGAAACAGGCCGGCCGCGCGGTTTCGCATTCGTGGAGATGGCCGACGGCAAAGAGGCCGCCACGGCGATTCAGGAATTGAACCTCCGCGAGATCGACGGGCGTTCGGTGACCGTCAACGAGGCCCGGCCCAAGCAAGACCGCCCACGCACCGGCGGCCGCCGCCGTAGTTGGTAGATTTTTGGCGAACGAAAACGACAGCGCGAGGCTTTGGCCCAGGGCAAAACAGGAAAATTGGGTATTCAGAACATGCAACTCTGAGAGCCGGCTTCCTGCCCTGCTTGCCAATGGCCTCAACGAATCGCTGTTGGGCTAAGAACTTCCCGCCATTCCCGCTGGCATCGTAACCAGCGGGAATGGTCGGATTTTAGCAGAGATATTCTGCGCTTCTATTGCGGCGATGGAATTGGCTTGTAGTTCGGCTTTTGAGGGCCGAAAAAAGCATCTCGTCTCGCGCCGGTCGAACGACTCGCAATGATGTTTCCGCCAAACCGATTTTACGCTTGCGAGCGGAGGCGGCTGCGGCGTTCGGCCCGGACCTTGGCCCGCCGCCGCGTCACACTAGGCTTCTCGTAATGCTCGCGCTTGCGCATCTCTTTCTTGATCCCCGTGCGCTCCACGAGCTTTCGAAAACGACGCACCGCCTCTTGAATCGACTCCCGCTCCCGCAAAATCAGTTTGACCATGTTCTCCGCCAATTGAAAAGGAAGGAACCCAGACCCTCGAGTAAACGACCACTCTCCCGCGCGACCGGCAAGCCGCGGTAACGTATTGCCCAGTGGCCTATCCTAACCGCCGACGCTCTTGGCGTACAGTGGGTTTGCTGCAAAATTACGGCTGATCGCCAAGATTTTGCTTTTGGCGGGGAGCGATTCCGTGAGTCCGCAGGCCGAAAGGTTCGTTGGAGCGATCACGACGGTGGCGGGGCGATAACGCGGGAAGACTGCCCAAGCTGCGCTTTTCGCGTTACCGCGTTCGTCAGGTGGCCAGGGCCATCGGCCCCGCAGGGAGCGACCACCTCACCATTGCTTCTCAGACGAGTTCCGCCGGTCGCAAGCGAAGAAGTTGCGAGTTCAACAACGGTTTGACCCGCTGGATCAACGCAGTCTGAAGACCGTGCCGCACCCTCGTGTTTTCCTTGCAGGGTAGGAAAAGCACAGAGGTCGGCGTGAGCTTTTTCCAGCCCTCGGCAGAGGAGAGACCCTCAAGTCGCCGCAACAGATTAAAGGTCTCGCCTACATACAGGGCAATCGACTCGCTGAAGACCACGTAGACGCCGGGCACGGCGTAGCGATCGTCCACCCAGTTCGACAACGGCGCCGCGGGCGGCAAACTGCGTCGCCTCAGCCAAGCGGAAAAATGACTCTTGGCCAAGGCCTTGGAGCTCCTCGCCCGTTTTCGGATCGAGATCGCCGCCCAACGGTACTCTGCCGGGGAGTAGCCGGGTGCAAACTCGGCGGCCAGGCGATCGAACTCGGCAGCCGCCTCGGGCGAACAAAGCAGATCGTCGAGCGAATAACCGTAGTCGACGCTCATCAACTGCATGGCGATCTCAGCGGCATCGCTGTAAGGGTCCATAGTTCGAGAATCAAGCCTGCGGCGGGCCACGCCGAGTTTAGGAAGCTTCCCGCGCTTTCGCAAACGCAAGAGCAGACGATTGCACGTGAAAGGCTCGCGGCCGACGTTACTCGCCGCGCACGCGGCAATAAACCGGGCGTTGACCTCGGGATCGCAAAGGACCTGATCCGCCGAATAGTCGGTACACGCGGCTTGAAAAGCGCTGATGATGGCGCGTTCCGTGGTTTGGTCCGATTCGGGCAGGGGACGGCTACGAAAAATGCGCACGCCGCGCCTTCCGTGGGATGTTTTCGGAGCGCTCCGCACCGGATCGGCAGGACCATCGAGGGGATCGCCTGTCTGCGCGGCCTTCAAACGCAGTCGAATCCGCCGAACGTAATGGGAAGACAGCTCGATGCCCAGCCAGCGCCGCCCCAGCTTCTTGGCGACTACAAGCGTGGTCCCGCTGCCAGCGAAGGGATCGAGCACCAAGTCTTGGGGGTGGCTCGAAATGCGGATGATCCGCCCCAACAACTGCTCCGGCATCTGGCACCCATGAAACCCCTCCCGCTCTCGAAAGGTCCCCGCCACGCGCGAAAAATACCAAGTGTCATGCGACGGCGCGAAGCCCGACGGCGGGGCATCCTGGGGCCGAAAAATCCAGGTGTTGTCGGGCAGGCGGCCCTTGGGGTTCGCCCGGCCGTCGCGATACACAAGCTGTCGAGCCGACAAAACCCTTACCGCCGGATTCTCACCGTTGAACGTGAAGCAAGCCGGGTCTTTGACGAAATGGAACAGGTGCGTGTGGGACCGGCTGAAACCTCGAAAACAATTCACCCCAAAGGTGTAATACCAAATGACCCAGCTTCGGCAATGAAACCCTGCCTCGTCTTGGGCGATGAGTTTGAGCTCCGCGGCGTACTCGTCGCCGATCGCCAACCAGAACGTTCCCGTCGGTTTCAGCACCACGGAGACGTTTGAAATCCACCTCCGCGACCAATCGAGGTATTCCCGCCGCGAGCGGCGATCCTCGTAAACGTCGTACTTGTAACCGATGTTGAAGGGCGGATCGGCGAAGGCCAAATCGACGGTTCCAGGCTCGATCCGCTCAAGCAGCTCCAAACAATCTCCACAATGCACCTGATTGATTCCCAGGCCAGTCATGTCCCTTTCCGATTTTCCTCTGTGCAGAGGGGCTTTCTGAGACACTGAAGCCACGGTGAGTCCCTTCGCCAAATCGTTCTGGCCGAATAGCCAGGTCCTGCTCGCGTGCCAAGTCAGCTCGCTTTCGTCAGTTTGCCCAGGATCCCCGAAATATATTGTTGAAGCTGTTTGCTCACTAGTCCCCGCACTAGCGTTCAAGTCACCCGCAGGAGGTGGAATCGCGACGACATCGTTGCGCCGAGTTAGCTGTTGGCAAACCATTGGCAAGGCCCGAGACTCGCCTCGGGCCGAAAAAAATTCGAACCTGGGGTGATTGACATGCGTATAGTAATCGCTAGAATGTGGCACAAGGCCGCAAGACTAGCCGGTCGGCGAGATTTTTCCCTGGGGCCAAAAGAGGCTCGGCAAGGCGATTCGCCGCCGGGATTCGATCCCCAACGTTTCGCGCAAAATGGCTTGGGGATCGGGGGCGAAAGGTCTCCGCAGTCGTTGCGGCCGGCATCGCGTCAGCACTGTCCCGCAGGATCGTTTCACTCACGGAGGTTTCAAATCATGCTTGTGCTGTCCCGACGGAAACAGGAAAGCGTTGCGATCGGCGACGCAATCAGGGTGACCGTCGTAGAAATCCGCGGCAACCGGGTTCGATTGGCCATCGAGGCCCCTAAAGACGTCAAAGTGCTCCGCACGGAGTTGGTCGGGGCGTCGGCGGCGAAAATCGCCGCGGCTTGAGCCGTGCTAGGCAGCGAGGCTAGGGCTTCGCGCCGACCGATTTCGTCGGCGTCCGCTTTTGGTCGAGTAGCCAGCGGTAGAGTTCGGGATCGTTGTAGGCTTCGGACCAGGAATCGTGGCCTGCCTCAGGATAAACGGTGAACTTGACGTTTCCGTTGACCTTTTTGAGGGCCTCGACCATTTGTTCGGAGGCCGACAAAGGTACCACGGTATCCTTGGCCCCGTGAAAAACCCAAACGGGCACATGGGCAAGCCGTCGCGCGGTCATGGGATCGCCGCCGCCGCAGATCGGCACGAGCGCGGCGAATCGGTCGGGCGCAAAACCGGCCAAAGCCCACGTGCCGAACCCGCCCATGCTCAGCCCCGTGACGTAGATCCGATCGGCGTCTACCTTGTATTTCTCCGCGATTTCGTCGAGCAAGGCTGCCAAGGCGTGAGGCTGCCACCATTGGCCCGCGGGACACTGCGGCGAAACCACGATAAAGGGAAACTGTTTGCCCGCCTCGATCAACTTAGGCGGGCCATGGATCTTGACGCGATTGAGATCGTTGCCTCGCTCCCCAGCGCCGTGCAAAAACAGTAGGAGCGGCCAAGCATCCTTTTGGGCGTAATCCGCAGGGAGGTAAAGCAAGTAGTCCATCGTGACCTTGATGATTCGCTCCAGTTTTTGCGCCCGCTGTTTGCCCGGCTCGCCACCATCGCCTTCCGCCGCTCGACAAAAATTCATCGAGCACGCCAAGGCCAGACCAAAGGCCAACGCCGCGAACAATTCTCCGCGCACCATGAATCAACATCCTTTTTCCAGAAATCAGCTTACCCTCACACGCACAAAAACGATGAGCACGAGCGGTTGGGGCTTTGGGTCTCCAGCAGGTCTCAAGCTGCGGCGCAGCCACCGTGGGGAATGCACGAAACAGAGTTTGCGGCGTCTCGCCCAACCTGCTGGCAAAGCATCCCGGCCCGCGCCCCCATAATAGACTCCGCCGCGGTCCGGCGGTCAATGAGATCTCTGCCCCGCGCACCGCGACGGCTTTTGCAACCGAAGCGAGGCGACAGGCAGTCGGGCAATCGCGCGGCCCTGGTCATGGCAATCGCTCGGTCAATCGAGGTCAATGACGCTTCGTCTAACTGAACTGAATTTGATGATCGTGGCAGGTTGCCGGGCTTCACCCACGAGGGCACAGTGACGCTTGCCCATCATCGGTGCTGGTCGCCTACCCCCGATGTGACTGCATTGCGTGGAATTGTCCCACAAATTAGTCCAGGGCCTTCTCCCTATGTCGTAAGTTTGGGAAGATAGGCTATATTTGCGGAATCCAACAAGTTGTCCGACCGCCAAAGCTCCAAAAAGTGGCCCCTTCCCATCCTTTTCTGCCCAGACACGATGCCATGTTAGGACCTGTGAAAGCGCTTTTGGTCGTCTGTTTTTTCGTTGCCGGAAGTGTTTTTGGCACGGCTGATGAGAAACCCTCGGGCAAACCCCCGACCACAGAGGTGTCAAAGCCCTCGATCGAGGCGCCAGTGTCGCCGGGCGGGCCGGGTGGGATCGCGGGGGCGCCAAGCAGTGGTGGGACGGCCGAGACACCAAAGCCCAAGTTTCCGCCCTTCGCCGAATTGCTTCGCGACGCCCAAACGATTGACGGGCTGCTCAAGTTGTACCGCAAAGAGGACAAGCTGTACGCCGAGATCGCTGCTCCGCTTTTCAACAAAGACCTGCTGGTGGCCATCGCTATTGCCCGAGGCATCGGCGAGACGCCCTTGATCAGCGGTATGACGTGGGGCTTTGGCGACGACTGGATCTGGCAGTTTCGCCGCGTGGAGGACAAGGTGCAGATCGTGCGGCGGAACGTGCGTTTCACAGCCGCCAAGGGAAGCCCAGAGGAACGCGCGGTGCAGTTGGCCTATACCGACAGTGTCTTGTTCAGTTTGCCTTTGGCCACGATGAGTCCGGCGGGCAATCCCGTGGTGGACCTGACCCCCGTGTTCATGAGCGACTTGCCCCAAATCTCCCAGGTCCTTCGGGGATTCGCTTTCGCGCGGGAACGATCGAGCTGGGCCAGCGTGAAGGCGTTTCGCGACAACGTGGAAATCCAGGTGGCGGCCACGTATGCCTCGGGCGGGACGGCGCGGATGGACACCGTGGCCGATGCCCGCGGCGCGACCATCAACGTCCACTACTCGCTCAGCATCCTACCGCAGACGGGCTATGAGCCGCGGTTGGCCGATGAGCGGGTGGGTTATTTCGTCACCGCCGTGAAAAACTTCTCCAGAAAGTACGACAGCGACCGCTTCGTGCGTTACATCAACCGCTGGGACTTGCGTAAGGAGGAGCCGCAAGCAAACCTTTCTCCCCCCAAGAAAAAAATCATCTTTTGGCTGGAAAAGACCATCCCCTTCGCCTACCGCAAGCCGATCCAGGAGGGAATCCTGGAGTGGAACAAGGCGTTCGAGCGGGTCGGATTCGCCAACGCGATCGAGGTTCGCGAGCAGCGGCCCAGCGACGACTTCGATCCCGAGGATATCAACTTCAACACGTTCCGATGGATTACGGCCGGGGCGGGATTTGCGATGGGGCCGTCGCGCGTCAATCCGATCACCGGCGAAATCCTCGATGCCGACGTGATTTTCGACGCCGACTTCCTCAGCTTTTGGAAAGACGAGTACGACGTTCTCGGCCCGCCGCAGGGCTCGCTGAGCGGCGAACATGCGTCCGCCGGGACTGAGGCCTTTCGGCTGGCGGACCGGCTCCGCAATCCGCTTTCCGAGCCGCAGGGGCACGGCCGTCATATCTGTCAGCTTGGTCAGGGCATGGCCGAACAATTATTCTTGGGCTCGCTCGCCGCCGAGTCGTCCGGCAAACCGATGGGGAAAGAGGAGTTCGAGAAGCTCGTGTATCAGGCGGTCAAGTCGATCACGATCCACGAAGTGGGCCACACCTTGGGGCTGCGTCACAATTTCAAGGCCAGCGCGTACCTGACCCTCGAAGAGATCAACGACCCCGAGAAAACCAAGCAGACCAGTCTCTCGGCCTCGATCATGGACTACCTGCCGGTCAATTTCATGCCCAAGGGCCATAAGCAAGGGGATTATTTCAGCACAACGCTTGGTCCCTATGACTATTGGGCAATCGAATATGGCTACAAGCCTTTGGCAGGGGGAACGGACGGGGAGGTGGCGGAACTGAAAAAGATCGCTGCCCGATCCGCTGAACCCGCCCTGGCCTACGCTCCCGACGAGGATGCCCGCCCCAATGATCCCGATCCGCTGGTCAACCGTTTCGACTTGGGCAAGGATCCGATTCAGTTCGCCAAGATGCGTCGGGAACTTGTTTGGCAGCTCCTCCCGGGCCTGGTGGACCGGCTGACCGAGTCGGGCGGTGGGTATGATCGGACACGGCGGGCGTTCAACATGCTATTCAACGCCCAGAATTCGGCGATGTACGCCGCCGCGCGGCTTATCGGCGGTGTGTATTCCCACCGCAATCACAAATCGGATCCAGGGGCCAAGCCGCCCTTCGTGGTCGTCGAGGCGGCGCGTCAGCGCGAGTCTCTGGCTTTGCTCACGGAGCACGTCTTCGGCGAAAAGGCCTTCGATATTCCGGCCGGGCTGTGGAACCTGCTGGTCGACAGCCGCTGGTCTCACTGGGGAATGCGCGAAGTGGACCGCGCCGACTATCCCGTGCGGGAATCGATCCTCGGCTGGCAGGATCGGATTCTCGGCCTCCTGTTGTCCACCGTCACGCTGTCGCGTCTGATCGATTCCGAGATGAAGGTCCCGCCCGATCAGGACGCCTTCACTGCGGTCGAGCTGCTGGCGGGCCTCTCGAAGGCCCTGTTCAGCGAACTCGATCGGCTCCAGCAAGGCGAATTCTCGACGAGAAAACCGGCCATTTCGCCGCAGCGACGGGCGCTCCAGCGGCGCTACCTGGAGCGGTTGTCGAACCTGGCCTTGGGCAACGTGGCTGCGCCGGAAGATTGCCAGACGATCGCCTTCATGCAACTCGGCGAAATCGAGGCCCGAATGAACGCCGCGATGGCCGGCCAGGCCAAGCTCGACCCTTACACCTTAGCGCACCTCAAGGAAAACGCTGCGCGAATTCGCAAGGTGCTCGACGCGCGGTTGCAGCTCCGCGGACCTTGAGTCGCTGGACACGCCTCCGGAGTTGGTCTGAAATGCCGTAGGCAAAACTCACCGGGAGGACATCATGAGACGGTTTCGAACCCGCGTCGTTGAGTCTCCGTTTTTCGCGAAGGCGGCTTGCCGGCGCCGGCCGTTTGCAGTCTCCGTCGTAAAGCTGCTTTACGGCGTGTTTCTCGCCACGACGTTGATGGCCGCGGAAGCGGTTCCTCCGCCGCTTCCCACGGCATGGATGGAGTCGTGGCACAAGCCGCCGCTTGCGGACCGGCCGCTTCAGATCGTCCACGGGATCGACCTCGAGCGGCCCACGGCCGATGCCCTGGATCAAATGGTCCCTGGCAGCGGCTCGCAGAAATTGGTCCTGCGCAAGATGAATCAGTATAAGGACCTCGGCCTGGGCGGCATCGTCTGCAACGTGGCCTTCCAACAATATCTTCGTTCCGAAGAGAACTGGCAGAAGCTCATCGCGGGAATCGACGCCTGCGCCGAATTGGGCATGGTCGTGTGGCTGTACGACGAGGAGGGCTATCCCAGCGGCGCGGCCGGCGGGCTGGTGCTCAAGGAGAATCCGACCTTCGAGGCCCTCGCCTTGGCCTACGATCCTTCACGGCCGGAGCCGCTCTTTCTTCGGCCCGCCTATGAGCACACCCACGCCAGCAACAACTATTACGCTGCCCGGCGATACATCAACGTGATCGACGAACGGGCGGTGCGAGCATTCATCGCGGCGACGCACGAGGCATATTACCAACGTCTCCAGCGGCATTTCGGCAAGACCATCCAGGCTTTTTTCACCGACGAACCGTCGCTGATTGCCATAAATCTCGGGCAGTTGCCAGAGGAGGTCCGCACGAAGGTCCGCGTGGTGGACCCGATCGACCCTACCGTAAAGCCCTTGCCCACGGTCCCTTGGAGCCACGATCTGGCGGAACTGTACCGCAAACGTTTCGGCCAGGACTTGAGCGTTCAGCGAATGAGCCTGTTCACCGGCCAATCGCCCGAGGATCGCCGGGTGCGGTCGCAATTTTGGGAGTTGATCGCAGACTTGGTGGCGGAACGCTATTTCGGCACGATCCAGACGTGGTGCGCCGCCCACAAGGTCGCCTCCTCGGGTCACACGCTCTGGGAAGAGGCCTTGATGCACCACCCGGCCCTGGACGGCAACAAGCTCAAGGCCCTCACGCGGATGGACATCCCGGGGCTCGACTTGCTCACCTCCGATCCGGAGGCCGTCATCCATAGCGGTTGGATGACCGCGGGATTGCCTGCTTCGGCAGCGGTGCTCCGCGGCAGCCGCCGGGTGATGACCGAGGTAAGCGACTTCGCGCAGACCATGAGCCGCCAGGGTCCCGTCGGACTGCCGGAAATGCAAGCCACCGCCGCCTGGCAGGCCGCCTGGGGCGTGACCGAGTTCACACTTTATTATGGCATCCCTCAGCGCTCACCCGAGCAGTATCGGGCCTATAACACCTACGTCGGGCGGCTCAACGCCTTGCTCAAACCTGCCCGGATGCAGAGCGAAGTCCTCCTTTACTACCCGGTCCACGACCTCTGGGCCGAGTATCTCCCCGTGGCCGAACCGTTGCGGCTTTCCTCGCAGTCGCCTCGGGCGCAGCGCATCGTAAGCTCGTTTTCCCGCCTCGGCCAGACCCTCCAGCGGAGTCAAGTTCCTTTTACGATCATCGACCACGAGCACCTCGCGGCCGCCAAGCCGGGCAGCGACGGATCGTTGCAAATTGGCGACCACCGCTTCACAACGCTCGTGGCGCCTGCTGAGATCGAGTTCCCGCCGCCGGCGGCCAAAGTGGTCGAGGCGTTTCGCGCGGGCGGGGGGAAGGTTTTGGTTGACCAAGGGCAATCGGGTGCGTTGTCGCGGGAAGAACTGATCGCCGCCATTCAGCCTGCCTTTCACATCTCGCCGCCCGCGGACACGATCGCCTTGGGCAGTTTTGTCCGTGAGGGGAGGCGGATCGTTCTTTTGGTCAACGTGGGCCGCCAACGGTATCAAGGTCAGCTTGCCGCAAAGCCGGCGGGCGCGTGGCACGTTTGCGATCCCGCCGACGGCAGCGTCTACGGAGCCGAAAGGACCAACGATGGTCTGGTGAAACTCGATCTCGCCCCACGCAAAGCGGTGCTGTTGGTGGAATGAATCGACGCGGCAGGGCCTCACGCCGCGGGGACGATGCAACGAGGGTCCTCGTTTTTCGGATTGTTCACGTGCGTGGTCACCGGGTAGGCGACCATGGCGTCGCTCGGATAAGGCCGCAGGAGGGGTTGAAGGTGTTCCGGCTTCTGAATCGCCGGGTCGAGCCAGCGGTCGTAGTCGTCAGGCGAGAGGATCACCGGCATCCGGTCGTGGATTGGGGCCATCAATTCGTTGGCCTCCGTGGTGATCAGGGTGCAGGTTTCTAGCGCCGCGTGGTCCGGGCCTTCCCAACGTTCCCACAGGCCCGCGAAGGCGAACGGCCGGTCGTCGGCAAGGCGGATGAAATACGGCTGTTTTTTGCCGCCGGTCCGCTGCCATTCATAGAACCCATCGGCCACCACCAGGCAGCGGCGGCGGCGCAAGGCGGCCCGAAAGGCAGGCTTCTCGGCCACCGTTTCGGCCCGGGCGTTGATCAGTCGGTTGCCGACCTTGGCGTCTTTCGCCCACGACGGAACCAAACCCCATTGCAGCAAAACCAACTGCCGAGCGGGTTCGACGCTTTCTGTCGCCCGCCGGACCGCGGCCACGGTCTGCGATGGCGCGATGTTGTAGCGCGGGCTCAATGGCGCAGTGTCGAACAAGCCGAACTGCTCGGCCACGACGCTGGCCGGCGCCCGAAGCGTAAACCGTCCACACATTGCCACTCTCGCTCGCCGCTGACCGTCCCCGATTCCCCTTCTTTTTGGCCTCCCCGATTTCCCAGGGGCTCGGGAACGGTCTTCGATCTCCGATCAACGCTTATTTCGCGGGTTCCAAAAATTCGCGATTGAATCGGGTGAACGTGATGAACTGATACCCCCGCTGTTCGCCGCGTTCCCAAAGAACGCCGACGGTCTTGTCCTTGAGGATCGTCAGGTCGGAATAGGCGGCCTGCTGATTCGAGATGAGCCGCTCGTTGCCAAACGTCTTTCCCTCGTCGTAGCTCGTGAGGACCACCAGGTTGGTCCGGCCGGGGCCTTTGGGACCAGTCCAGAGGATACGGTCACGATCGTCGCCCGCTGTTTGGAGCGTGTAGCGCTCGATGGCGCAGGCCACGGGCGTGACCGTCAAGCCGGGGCGCGGGGCGGACCAGGTCTTGCCGCTGTCGGTACTCTCGGCCAAAAAGCGGTGCGGGCCTGAGTTCTGACGAATGTCCATCAAGATCCGCCCATCGGCAAGCTCCACGACTTGGTTCTCATCGCCGCGCCCACCGGCAACGAGCTCACCGCGCTGCCAGGTTTGGCCGTGGTCATCGCTGAAGATGGCGAACACTCCCGGCGGATCCGCCTTCCACACGGCGGCGAGGAGGCGCCCGCTGCGCGTTTGGATTGGCCCCCCCGGCCCGACCACGCTGCACCGCCAGCGCGCGTCGTGCATGTCGCGGGCCACGGCGGTCAAGTCGATGGGGGAAGACCAGGTCTTGCCGTGGTCGTCGCTATATCGGGCAAGGGTCTGGACGTCGTCGGTCCCTGGCCGGGCGGTCAGCGAACTCCGTCCCGGTTTGCCCCGAAGATACAAGAGCCATAATCGACCGTTGCTGCGATCGAGCACGCTGGCCGGATTGGCGGCCGACCACTTTTCGCCTGGGTCCTCGATGATCTGCATCGCGGACCATGTCTTCCCCTGGTCGGTGCTTCTCTTCATCACCAGGTCGATGTCGTTGTTTTCCATGCCTGGGTCGGCCATGTTGTACTTCCGAGCCTCGGCAAAGGCCACCAGCGAGCCATCGGCCGCAGCCTCGATCGCCGGGATGCGGTACGTGTGGTAGCCGTCCCGACCGGAAACGAAAACGTCGGTGTGCTCCAACATCGGCTCGGCCGCGGCCCACGCCATGGCCGACAACCACGCCAACGTTCCGAGAAAGAGCCAACGAGCCATAGCAATCTCCTTGCGTTGCGGGGAATCAAGGGATTGAAGCGACCGAACCCGATGTTCTTTCGCTCCATTTCCCGGTTGCTTTTACGATTGCCCTTGAGGTCGCGCATTGCTCGTCGTGAAGCGGTCGTTGAAAGCCTTGCGGCCGATAGCTTGGATTGCCAAAATGGATATTTTGAGCGTAAGGACGGGCTTCAAGGAAAGCAAGTGTCATGTCGAGCTGCGTGTTGGCTTATTCGGGCGGGTTGGATACCTCGGTCATTTTGGGTTGGTTGATCGACGAGGGCTACGACGTCCACGCCGTGTACGTCGATTTAGGCCAGCCCTGCGAGGATCGACAAGCCATTCTGGACAAGGCCCGGCGGGTCGGCGCCAAGTCGGCCACGATCGTCGATGCCAAAGAGGAGCTGTGCCGCGATTTCGCCTTTCCCGTGCTCCAATGGCAGGCGAAATACGAGGGCGTTTATCTGCTGGGCACCTCGATCGCCCGACCACTGATCGCCAAAAAATGCCTCCAAGTCGCTCGGGAAGTGGGGGCCGATGCCTTCGCCCACGGGGCCACGGGCAAGGGCAACGACCAGTGCCGTTTCCAGCTCGCTGCCGAGGCCCTTCAGCCGGGCATTCGGGTGA
Source organism: uncultured Thermoguttaceae bacterium (assembly GCA_937951625.1). Classification (GTDB taxonomy): domain Bacteria; phylum Planctomycetota; class Planctomycetia; order Pirellulales; family Thermoguttaceae; genus CALFBP01. The sequence goes on along the minus strand of CALFBP010000053.1, from coordinate 35,678 downwards.
TCGCGCCCTGGCGGATCGAGCGATTCCGGCAGCAATTTCCCGGCCGCTCCGAAATGATCGCCTATTGCAACGACAAGCAGATCCCGGTCAAGGCGTCGGCAGCGAAGCCGTACAGCTCCGACGAGAACTGCCTGCACATCAGCTACGAGGCCGGCAAGCTGGAGGACCTGAGCGTCAATGGCGTGGAGCTGGTCGAATTCGGCATGACCGTCTCGCCGCAACAGGCACCGGACCAGGTCGAGACGGTAAGTGTTTCTTTTGAAGCGGGCGTACCGGTCCGCGTCAACGGCGAACCGCTCAGTCCCCACGCGATCGTGGCCACGCTGAACCAGATTGGCGGCCGCAATGGGATCGGGCGCGTGGACATGGTCGAGAACCGCTTCGTGGGCATGAAGAGCCGCGGCGTGTATGAAGCCCCGGGCATGACGATCCTTTACGAGGCCCATCGCCTGGTCGAGCAGTTGACCTTGGACCGCGACCTGATGCATCTGCGCGACCGGCTTGCGCCCGAAGTGGCCGAGATGGTCTATTACGGTTTCTGGTACCACGCCAAGATGGACGCCTTGATGGCCTTCATCCGTGAGGCCCAGAAACCAGTGACGGGCGAAGTGCGGCTGAAGCTCTATAAAGGGACGATCGCGGTCGATAGCCGCAGCAGCCCTTACAGTCTGTACGACGAAGGCATCGCCACGATGGAGGGCGGGGGCAGCTACAACCAGACCGACGCCGAGGGATTCCTCAAGATTCAAGGACTGCCCACGCGCGTCCAGGCCCGCGTGCGTCCTAGGCCGTTTTGAAAGGCGCGGGGACAGCCGCACGTCCCCATCGACGCCGGCATCTCGCGACCACGAGCCAGACTCCAGGGCAAGAAAGGGACCGGGAACAGGGAATCGACGGCCGGGGGCAGACCCGCGGCGTTCCCTTCGGCCGGCGCCTCGATTTTATCTGTCTTCGTGTTATCTGCGTTAAAAATTGCGTCAGAACCCCACGACGATGAGCCACCTATGTTTTCGGAAAATAAAGCCCATTCTCCCTGCTCTCGCGATTGAACTCAGCGTTCTGGCTAGCTCCTGCGAGACGGGATGATCCAGTGGCGGTTCGCCAGGGGGCGTCTTCGAGACTTCTTGCCAGTTTTTCCAACGGAGTCCGCCGGGTTGGGACATGACCAGAGTCCTCCCCAGAAGGCGCGTCGTTGTCGAAGGTCCCTATTCATGAGACCGAGGGAGAAATCCCCGCTGGGACCTTCGGTTTCACCCTCCTCGACCCCATGTCAGGCCACCGATTGCGCCGCCTTTTCGATCAGTTCGAGCGTCTCGTCGAGTTGCTCCGTGCTCGTGAAGCCGATCGTGAAGGCGTCGACGCAGCCCAGCCCCAGCACGTAGTTCAGCGACTGGAAGCGTTTTTCTTGGCTGTCGAAGCCGGTCTCGCCATAGATCTTCATGCCCAACACGCCGCAGCCCTTGGCGTGGATTTTCCGCACCTGCTCGGCCACTTTTTCCGGTTCGCCGTCCATTTTGTCGCCGAAGGGATTGATGCGGACCAGATGGACGTCGCACCAATTCGATTCCACGGCGGCCAGCAAGGGTTCCCAACCGTGATTGGAAATGCCCACGGCGCGGACGCGGCCCCTGCGTTTGGCCTCGTCGAGCACGTCCATGATGGGGCGCATGTCGGTGGGCCAGGAGCCAGTCTGCATGCAATGCATCAACAAGACATCGATGGTTTCCACGCCCAACTCGCGGCGGAAGCGCTCGACGTCGGCCTTGGCCACCTCGGGATGGCGGGCAGTAGTCTTGGTAAGAATGAAGTACTTGTCGCGAGCCACGCCCTTCAGCGCGATCTGGACGAAAGTGTGCATTCGGTACATGTCCGCCGTGTCGATGTAGCGGATGCCGCGGTCCAGGGCGTGGCGCACGAGTTTGGTGAACCCCTCGGTCCCCAAGGCCCGCTGCTGGCTCCCACCCACCGACCCCGTCCCGATCCCCAAGACCGTCGTTTGCAGACCACTTCGGCCGAGCGTCACCAGATCCGTGCCCAGTTTGGGTCGGGCGACAGGTTCTGCCCCCGGAACAAAACGTCCCCATGAGGCGGCGATCCCGCCAAGAGTCACTCCGGCCAAAAAATCGCGACGCGAAATGCTTGACATGAAAACGCCCTTTCAAGCAGATGCAGTGATTTTCCCGATTCCCGTCCTCAATCTTTATATTCCGCTCGGGCCCCTGAGACCAGTCTTTCGCTCCTTTTCCGTTGGGGGTAGACTGGATCGCGGCTGCGAGGCCTCTTCGAGCCGCTTCGTTTGCTCCACTGCGACCTGAACTGCGACCTGCCCCCTGTTTTCCCTAGGAGAATCCGCCATGGATCACGAGCATCGCCACCCGGACGGTTGCGCGCGAAGGCGTTTCCTGGCCCAGATCACGGCCGCCGCGGCGGCATCCGGCTTGGGCTGGAAGGGACTCTCTGCGGCGGAATCGAATACGACTTCAGTGACCCCATTGTTGCCCACGATCGCCTTGGGCAAGCACCGCGTGAGCCGGCTGGTCGCCGGTTGGAACCCGATCGGGGGCTACTCCTACCTCGGCCCTCACACCGACCGCCACATGAAGGAGTACTTCACCACGGAGAGAACGGTGGAGTTCCTTTTGGACTGCGAGCGGGCGGGCATCACGGCCCACCAGTTCTCGCCGGCCGCCAACACCGAGGAAGTGTTGCACAGGGTTCGCGAGCGGGGATCGAAGATGCAGTTCCTCTGCTTGCACTCGGCTCGGGCGGACGTGAAGAAAATGGTGGACGCAACGCAGCCCATCGCCATGGTCCATCACGGCGGGGTCACCGATCGGCTGTTTGCCGAAGGCAAGAAAGCCGAGGTCCATGACTACGTCAAGGCCGTTCACGACGCCGGCGTGCTAGCCGGGGTCTCGGCTCATAATCCTGACTGCATCAAGCAGATTGCCGACGAGGGTTGGGAGGTGGACCTGTTCATGAACTGCTTCTACTTTCTGACCCGCAAACACAGTTCCGCTTTGCCCACTTTGGAAATCGGCTATCCGTTCTATGCCGACGACCCGGTCGCCATGACCGACGTGATGCGTCAGGTGAAGCAGCCATGCCTCGGGTTCAAGATTCTCGCCTCGGGGCGCAAGTGTTCCAGCCAGCAGGCGGTCAAGGAGGCGTTTCGCTTCGCCTTCGAGCGGATCAAGCCGACCGACGGCGTGATCGTCGGCATGTACCCGCGTTTCTTCGACGAAATCCGCGCCAACGCGCAGTATACCCGTGAACTCGCTCAGGGAGCCAAAGCATCATGAGAACCAAACTTATTCTCATCGCCGCGTGTTGTTGGGTGTTGGCGGCTGCCGTGGATAGGGGTTGGGCGGCGGAGCTGCGCGTCGGCGCCTCGGCCGTCGAAGTCGAGGCGGACGACACGATGCCGATCGCCGGGGGCATCCATAGCGGTCGGAGCAAGGGGCAAGAGGGCAAGCTCCGCGCGACCGCCGTAGTGGTCGAGAAAGCCGGTGCGATCCCCTTGGCCATCGTCTCCTGCGACGTGCTCTTCGTGACCCGCGACTTCGTGGACCCCGCCTTGGAGGAAATCGAAGAACGTTGCGGCATTCCCGCCTCGCACGTGCTCGTCCACGCTACCCATACGCACCACGCCCCAAGCTGTGCGCCGGTTCACGCCTACGACCGCTGCGACGTGTTCGTGGATCGACTTAAAAAGGCCATTGTGCAGTCGGTGGTGGAGGCCCGATCCCACATGGCCGACACTCAGTTTGCCTTCGCCCTAGGCCAGGAAGCGACAGTGGGCATGAACAGTCGGCTTCAGTTGAAGGACGGGACGATCTATTGGGTTGGACCGCGGGACGACGCGATCGGCCCCACCGGCCCCTTCGATCCCGATCTGCCCGTGTTTGCCTTTCGCGACCCGACCGGCAAACTCCAGGCGATGCTCTTCGGGCATTCGAGCCATACCATCGGGGCGCTCACGCCGGGCGCCCGCTCGCCGGGCTTCTACGGCATGGCCGCTCAGGCGATCGAGTCTGAATTGGGCGGCAAGGTCGCGTTTCTCGAAGGGGCCAGCGGTTCCACGCATGTCTATAACATGGACGCTCACGAGGCCTTTCGCCGGATCAAGCAAGCGGTGCTCGCCACCTTGGGGCAGGCCCAGCCCCAAAAGGTCGAGCGCTTGGAATCCCTCAAACGTTCCTTCCGATTCAAGGTCCGGACGTTCGACGAGGCTGCTGAAGAAAAAGCGGTCGTGGATTACTGCACCAAGCGGATCGGCCCGCAACACGCCGAGAGCGTGGCCCAGGTCTTCCGCGACATGCGCAAAAACCTCGCCCCGCAGCAGGGTCAGGAACGAACCACGTGGCTTCAGGCGATCCGGATCGGCGACGTGGCCTTGGTGGGCGTGCCCGCCGAGTTCTTCACCAAGCTCGGTCTCGACATCAAACAACGCTCCCCTTTCAAACACACCGTGGTGGCGGAATTGTCGAACGACTGGATCGGCTATTTGCCCGATCGCGAGGCGCATAAGCTCGGCGGCTACCAAGTGTGGACAGGCTACCACAGTTACGCGGAGCCGGGCACTGGCGAGCGCATGGTGGATGAAGCAGTCAGTATGCTCAACCAGTTGGCAGGGCGGAATTGACGGCCTCGAGCGGCAGCAGTTCCTCGAGGAACGCGCCACGGCCGATGCCCTGAAAAACGTAGGCCCCAACGGTTGCCGCCATGCGTCCAACAAGCGACCTCCGGCCGGTTGGAATCCCCTGCTTTTTCAACATGCTCGAACTCCTTCGTGGGGTAAGGTCGAAAGATTTCGCCGCCGGGCGCCGCGCAACCTTACCCGAAACCTGCCGATGGCCTGGATCGGCTGTCAAAGCCAGCAGCGAACCTTGTTTGAGTGAGGTCCTCCGCCGTCGGCCCTGTTCTTCGCTGGCGGTTTGACCCCTCTCGGCGCAGCGGCCATAATCAAGGATGAGTCCACCGCGGTCGCGATGGTTTGGTTGCAAGAATGCAGATCTACGGAATTGCCAGCATCCCAGCGGGCCCTGCCGCTCTTCGCCTTTTTCACTACGTCTGTTGCGTGCTTCTGCTTTCCGCGGCAGCTTCAGCCTGGGCCGAAGGCCCGATCGTGTTGCGCAATGTGACGGCCGAGTCGGGGATCGCCTTCCAGCATTCCGACGGTAGCAGCGGCCGAAGGTATATCGTGGAAACCGTGGCCTCGGGCCTGGCCACGTTCGATTACGACGGCGACGGTCTGATCGACGTCTATTTTCTCACCGGCACCCCGCTGGAGGGAACCAAGACGGAGGTCTTTCCCATCAACCGCCTGTATCGAAACCTCGGCGATTTCAAGTTCCTCGACGTGACGGACAAGGCCGGTGTCGGTCCCTCGGGTTATGGGCTGGGAGTGGCCGTCGGCGACTACGACAACGATGGTCATGCGGACATTTACCTCAGCAATTTCGGGCCCAACGTCTTGTACCGCAACCGCGGCGACGGGACGTTTGCCGACGCCACACAGCAAAGCGGCACCGCCGCCGCGGACCGCACCAAAGTCGGGGCGGGCGTCTGTTTTCTCGACGCCGACGCCGACGGCGAACTGGATTTGTTCGTGGCCAATTACCTCGAGTTCTGGTACGACAAGCATGTCCCCAATGTGTGGAAAGGGGTGCCGATCTACGTCGGGCCCGAACGCTATCCGCCCTTGCCGGCCATTCTTTTCCGCAACCGCGGCGATGGGGCGTTCATTGACGTGAGCCAAGAGTGGGGAGTGGCCGCCCACCGCGGCCCAGGCATGGGGATCATCTGCGCCGATTACGACAACGACGGCGACACGGATATTTTCGTGGGCAACGACGGCGGGCCGGGCAACTTCCTCTTCCGAAACGATGGCGGCAAGTTCACGGAGGTGGGCGATCTAAGCGGCGTGGCCTACGAGGCGGGCGGCGCGGCCCACGGAAGCATGGGCGTCGATTGCGCCGACTACGATCAAGATGGGCTGCTGGATTTCTACGTGACCGCCTATCAGCGGCAATTGGCCACGTTGTTTCGCAACCTGGGCGGGGGGTTGTTCGATGATGTCACGCGGCAAAGCGGGGCCGGGCAGGGTTCTTTGAATCAAGTGAAGTGGGGGTGCGGCTTCGTGGACTTCGACAACGACGGCTTGAAGGACCTGTTCTTGGCCTGTGGTCACCTCCTCGACAATGTCGAATTGATCGACGACTCGACCTCCTATCTCGCCACGCCCGTGCTGTTGAAAAACACCGGCCTCGGCGGATTCATCAACGTCTCGGATTCCAGCGGCGATGGTCTCCGCGTTCGCTCCGTCGGCCGCGGCGCCGCCTTCGACGATCTGGACAACGACGGCCGGATCGATGTCGTGATCCTCAATTCCCGGCGACCTGCCCTGGTGTTACGGAACGAGTCGCCCCCGGGCAACCACTGGCTCCAAGTGCAGCTTCGCGGGGTGAAAACCAACCGCGACGGGGTGGGGGCGCGGGTCAAGGTCACGGCGGGCGACTTGGTCCAGATCGACGAGGTCCACAGCGGCCGCGGCTACCAAAGCCATTGGGGCTCGCGACTTCACTTCGGCTTGGGAAAACGGGACCGCGTCGACCGCGTCGAAGTCCGCTGGATTGGCGGCGGAGTCGACGTGTTCGAGAACCTCGAAGTCGACCGGCTGGTGACGCTCACCGAGGGACAAGGCATCGGCAGCCAAGCAGGGCGTTGACGGGAAGACGACGCTGGATTATCGCCTACCCCGCCGAAGGCGGCGCCGCTCGGTGGCGGTTGCTTCTCACCTGCGGCGCGACGACCACCGCGGCCAACGATCAAACGACGAACGCCGTGCGACCTAACGACCGTGCGGCGTGAATCTCCCATCGCGAGTTTATCTGCCTGGGACGGGCAGAAACCCTTGCGGGCCGGAAAGCACCGGTGGGGTGTTGCCAGCCGAAGCGCAACCTCCTGGGCCGCACGACCCGGGCGTTGCGACCGGCGGTCCCATCGGATCGCCATAGGCCGCCTCGGGCAGGGGGCCGCCGAAGGGCCCCATCGCAGGGCCCGCGGCAGGCCGATTCCACCAACCGCCGCCATGACACCCGGCCGCCCCAAGCACTAGAAACGACACGACCAGCAACGACAGAAACCTTTTCATAACCGCGGTCTCCTCACAGGTGGCTGGCCCTCGCGCGGCCAAACCAGCAAGGCAACTCTACACCATCTTCCGCGCGCGGCAACTGAAACAATTGAAATCAGGCGAATCACAGAGAGAAGAGGACCGCAGCAAAGCTAAGGATTTGATCTGCGGCGGCTTGGCGGCGGATCCCTAGTCACCCGGGGGCTTTCTCGCCCATTGGGCTTGGCAGGATCGTATGCCGCGTTGGTGGTGGGGAACTTTGCTCCCACCTCGTGCTGCCAGGCATGAAGCTCGGTGCGCAGTTGGTCCACCCGCTGAGGCTCACCCGCCGCAAGATTCCGGGTTTCGCCGGGGTCGTCGGCCAGATTGAAAAGCTCGACCTTGCCATCCTCGAACCACTCGATCAGCTTCCACTTCCCACGGCGAATGGCTGCCCCAGGCGCCCCGCCTTGGTTTCCATAATGGGGGTAATGCCAGAACAGAGTTCGCTCCGGCAACCGCGTCGTGCCGCGAAGGAGCGGAAGAAAACTGATGCCATCCAGTCGCTGGCCAGGCTGAGCGTGCAGTCCTACGGCTTCCAAGAGCGTGGGGAAGAAATCGGGGCTAGTCACGGGCGTAGCGATTTCCGTTCCCGGCCGCACTACCTTGGGCCAGCGCACCAAAAGCGGTTCTCGAATACCCCCCTCGTAAAGCCATCCCTTGCCTGCCCGCCACGGATGATTCGATGTGGGCCAACCCTCGCTCGTCGAGAGGCCCCCATTGTCCGACGTGAAAATGACGAGCGTGTTATCGCTCAGCGCCAACTCGTCCAGCTTGGCCATCACTTTGCCCACCGCCAAGTCCATCGCCTCGACCATCGCGGCATAGACGGGATGCTCTTGCACAAGCCGGACGTCGCGGGGCTCTTCGCGGCCCCACCTGGCCTCCAGCCCCAATCGCTGCCGTTTGGCCTGGTATTTCTGGCGAAGGTCCTCGCGGGCCAAAAGCGGCGTATGCACTGAGTAGAACGAGAGAAACACGAAAAACGGCCTCGCCCTATTCTGCTCGATGAAACGGGCCGTTTCGGTGGCCAAGCGGTCAGGCAAGTGCTCGCCCGGCGGTCCATCGGACAAACGGGGATTCGCATATGGCGAGAAATACCGTTTCCCGCCCATGGGCGCTCCCCAAGCACACCCGCCCTTGTTGACGTCGAACCCTTGATCCTCCGGCCAAAACCCCTCCGGACCCAAGTGCCATTTGCCCGCGAAAAAGGTCGCGTAGCCGGCGCGGCCAAGGGCCTCGGCCAGGGTCAGCTCTTCCAGCGCCAGGCGGTCGCGGCACGGCGCCGGGAGCAAGATCGTGTTTCTGTTCCAACTCTTCGGACCTGGCGCGCCGAGATAATCCGTGATGCCAGTACGCTGCGGCCATTGACCCACCATGATGCTGGCCCGAGTCGGCGAACATACTGGGCACGCGGCGTAAGCATCGGTGAACCGCGCTCCTTGTCGTGCCAAGCGGTCCAAGTTCGGCGTTTCGTAGAACGTGCTCCCATAGCACCCCAAGTCGCGTTGGCCGAGGTCGTCGGCCAAAATAAACACGACATTGGGGCGGGACACGTCTTCCCCTGCCCAGCCGATTCCCAGCAGTTCCCCGAGCGCCGCGGTTCCCAGCCAAATTCCCAAACCGGCAAGCAAGCCCAGCAGAGATCGTCGTTGTTCGTTCATGGCCCCCAAACGACCCGCACGCAAATGTGCAAAACCGTCCCTGCTTCTTTATCGAGTCCCGCCGCTGGCCAGTATCCATAGGTCACAACCCGGCGTCAATCGACCAATTTCCTGACTCATCCGCAGTTTTCAGCCACGTTGGAAAAAGCTGAAGGTGCCGCGTCACGCGTTTTCCAGTGATCATGGATGTTCCTTTTCCAAGTCGTGAGGACAACCCAGGATCTGGCCGACCCGTCATGGGGAAAATTTCTGCCAAATCGCAACTCGCGTACCGATCAAATCCCAAAACCCGGCAGCCAGCGCGATCTAATTCCCAGCAGGTGCCAAGGGGGCCTTGGCAGTGTGGCGTTTTAGCACACCTTGCGGTGTCTTAACACAACGTCGAAAGCAGTCCGGCCTCTCACGGACAGTTTCTAAATATTTGCCCGGCAATGCTTTATCGTTGCAATTGCAATATTTGCGGGCATTTGGCACAGAGATTGCTTTAAGTTTCGATCACGGGGGTGGTGAGCATCGGGCAATTCACGTAGCTCGCTTCCGACCCGAAGGGAGAATTTATGAAAGTCGCCTTTATGCCGTTAGGACAACCGCACGGACGCGAGGCGATTCTGATCGAGAGGTTCCCAGTAATTTTCGCGCGGCCGCGGGGCGGGGCGCTCCCGCCGGAAGCTTGGACGGTCAGTCCTTACCATTGCCGGATTGATTGGGAAAATGGCGTGCTCGTGGTCCGCGATTTGGGATCGAAGTACGGAACCTATGTAAACGAGTCGCGGGTCCGCGAGGCCTGCCTATGGCCGGGGAGCAAGCTCACTTTAGGGTTGAATAGCTTCTTCGTTTCCTACAGCCTCCCAGACCGAGGAGTCGCGTCGCAAACCCGACCTGAGAAAGGCCCGCCATATCAGGAACAGTCGAAGACCGAGAAAAAAATTTTTTCGGGGCCGACTCTTGACATATTAGAAATTCGTGATTTTTAATTTGGGGTGGAGGGCTTATCCCAATTTATTCGCGTCCGCTTTATCATTGCCTGGGATTCAGGTCATCGCACTACCAAGGAGGGAACGCGGTCCAAGTGCGGTTTCCTCCATCATAACGCCTCGCCCGGCCCCAGGCCCGAGCGAGGCTTCCTATTTAGGCACTGCAAATTTCGATCGTGCGGACTCCGCAAAAAGGTCGCATCTTCGCACCGCACTCCATCGCCCCAAGCGGCTATTTAAGGGCATCCACAACGTACTTCCGGACTAAGCCGACGCGGACTCGTACCGGACGCTCACACTTCGGCTTCGTTTAAGTCGGGCCTCAACATTGGAATACCGGGCCATTGAACCCACGCCCTCCCATTCGGGACTTTGGCCGAGCCGAGTTAACAGCGGTTTGCGAGCCAAAAAGCTAGAATTTTTGGCGTCATTTGCGCCCGGTCAGCAAAGCGCGAACCGATTCCAACATTCCCGCCGAGCCAAGCATCTTGTTCTTGTGGGCAATGTACTCGGCGTAGTTGGCCATGAAGACCTTGCCGGAGGTGCGGAGATCGAAATCCTCCGGCTTGTCGCGGAATACTTCGCGGAGCGTGGCGCACCAGACCAAACGGCCGTCGGTGTCGATGTTGATCTTGCAGATCCCCAGCTTCGCGGCCGGAAGGTATTGTTCTTCAGGGACCCCGCTGGCGTTCTTGATCTTGCCGCCCGCTGCATTGATCCGGTCGACCCACTCCTTCGGCACACTGCTGGAGCCGTGCATGACCAAGGGGAAATTCTTAGGCACGGCCTTTTGAATTTCAGCCAAACGGTCCATGCGGAGGCCCTGAGTGCCAGTAAACTTGTAAGCGCCGTGCGAGGTGCCGATGGCCACGGCGAGCGAGTCGCAACCGGTTTTTTCGATGAACTCGGCGGCCTGGCCGGGATCGGTCAAGCAGACGCTACCCTGCACGTCCTCTTCGACGCCTCCGAGTTGGCCGAGTTCTGCCTCGACAACCACCCCTTTGGCATGGGCGCGATCCACGACTCGGCGGGTAATCTCGATGTTTTTCTCAAAGGGCTCGTGCGAGGCGTCGATCATCACCGAGCTATAGAAGCCGCTGTCGATAGCATCGTAACAGGTTTCCTCCGTGCCGTGGTCGAGATGAACCGCGAAGATCGCATCGGGAAAAACGGCCTCCGCTGTGCGAATCATGGCCTCGAGGAATCGCTTGTCAGAATAGCTACGAGCCCCCCGGGAGATCTGGATGATGAACGGGGCGCTGACGGCGGGGTTAGTCGGGTCGTCGTTGGACTTGACTTTGCCCAAGTTGCCGCGAAACAACCCGACGGTCTGTTCCAAGTTGTTGATGTTGTAAGCCCCCAAGGCGTATTTGCCGTAGGCGTGCCGAAATAGTTCACTGGTCGTAACGATCATAACCCTATCCTCCTCCGGTAGAGGGAGCAGTTATCCCCCCATCAACCTGGTTAGAACAAACCGTCAGCGTCCCTTAAACACAAAGTATTCTATCGAGAAGGCCGCGGCGCCGCTATGGGCCTCGAACACCTGCCGGCAAAAGCAAAACAAATTATCTTTCTTATCTATTATTCCTCGTCAAACATTTGTGTGTTGTCACACCCCGCTGCGGCCGTTACAATCCAGTGGCACCGGATGGTAGTACCGGTGTGTCCACGTCAGGGACGACGTTGCCATGATAAATGAATCGACTAGGGGTAATTCACCCCTCTCTCCCGTAGATCAACTCCAGTTCGCCCGAGAGATCCTCCAACTGGAAAGTGAGACCATCGCTTTAGTGGCCAATCGGCTCGACGGAACCTTTTGTCGGGCAGCAGATTGCATTTACCGATGCAAGGGGAGCGTGATCGTTACCGGAATTGGCAAGGCGGGACAGATCGGTCAAAAGTTTTCTGCATCGCTGGCTTCGACCGGCACACGCAGTCATTGGTTGCACCCCACGGATGCCTTGCACGGCGATTTGGGCCGAATTCACCCCCAGGATGATGTTGTAGTGATTTTGTCTCAAAGCGGCGAGACCGAAGAGGTGGTACGGCTCTTGCCGTGGTTGAAGGCACTCGGGACATTCACGATTGCGATAACTTCCGATGATCAGAGCACTTTGGGCAAGGCTGCGGATCTGACCCTTGCCCTTGGTCCGATGCCCGAGGCTTGCCCTTTGGGGTTGGCCCCAACAACAAGTACCACGGTTATGCTGGCTGTTGGGGATGCCCTGGCACTGGTGGTAAGCCGGATGAGGGGGTTTACGCGGGAGGACTTCGCGCGACTGCACCCGGCAGGCAGTCTTGGACGCAGGCTCAGCCGGGTGGATCAGGCCATGAGGCCCTTGGAGAAATGCCGCGTAGCGAGGGATTGTCGGACGGTTCGCGAGGTGTTTGTGGGATTACGGGTACCGGGGCGACGGACCGGCGCGATCATGTTGGTGGACGTCGATGGCCGGCTTTCCGGCATCTTCACGGATAGCGACCTGGCCCGACTGTTTGAACGCCGCCGCGACAGTGATCTGGACGGCCCCATCCGCAACGTCATGACCCCACGCCCGGTGACTGTGGCCAGCGGCTCCCTGCTGGTCGAAGCGGTCGCTCTCATGGCCCAACGCAAAATAAGCGAGTTACCTGTGGTCGATGATCAAGGTAGACCGAAGGGCCTCTTGGACATCACGGACGTGGTGGGCATCCTCCCCAAGTCGCCTGAGCCGAACGATGGGAAGGCGGCTGGAACTGCGGCGGTGGACGAATCTCTTTCGCCCACCTCTTTGGAGGGAAAACGAAATGCAGCTTAGACCATGTTGACCTTGGAGCAACGCTGTCAATCCATCGAGTTGTTGTTGGCCGACGTCGACGGCGTCTTGACCGACGGCCGGGTCGTGCTCAATAACCAGGGCATCGAGACGAAACAATTTCATATCCGAGACGGCTTGGGAATCCGCCTCTGGCATAAGGCAGGCTACCGCTTCGGAGTGCTCTCGCTTCGGAGTTCCCAAGTTGTGAAGATGCGCGCTGCGGAACTTGAAGTCCGTATCGTGCGTCAAGGGGCCTCAGATAAGCTCGCCACGACGAAGGAGATTTTGGCTGAAGCGGGACTTTCGTTGCAGCAGGCCGCCTACTTGGGCGACGACTTGCCCGATTTGCCGGTGATCCGTGCCGTTGGCCTCGGCATCGCGGTCGCCGATGCCTGTGAGGAAGTGCGCCAGGCCGCGGCCTATATCACTCGCTTGCCCGGTGGGGCGGGCGCGGTCCGCGAGGTGATCGAAATGATCCTCAAGGCCCAGGGACGATGGGATGAAGTGATCCAAGCGTACACCACGTGAACAATCAGCCGGCAGCGAGTGACTTGCCGTCCTCGTCGCCAATGGGCCCGGGGGCACTTTGGCACACGTCGGGCGAACGGCAGAGGGCTCTTGGTGGAAAGCGGGATGCGATGCCCCGGCTTGTACGGATATCGACCACTTTCGCCATTGTCGTGGCCGCGTACTGGGCGTATGCCCTTTGGGTCGTGCCGCGGATCGAGCCCCCGATCAACCGACGCCCTGCTGGGCCGATCTCGGCGACGCCCTTGCCGCCGATCGACCGCTTGGTCGGGCTGCGCCAATTCTTCCGGCCGGACGACTGGGAAGTTGGCCCCAACACGGTCGTTCTCGAAAGCGAGCTGGTCAAGTTCCTAGTTCCTGACGGCGACTACGCCGCGGAAGCCGACAACCGCACGGTTCGATTCGAGAAGTGTACGATCATCTTCACTCCCCATGGAGGCTCGACGGACGACACGGAGCGGACCCGCCAGGCCATTCTCCTCCAGGCCGAAAAAGGCGCCGAATTGGAGTTCGATCAGCCGTTCGATTTGAAGCGGGGAAGTATCGGCCGATTGAAGGCCGCCCGACTCAATGGCCGCATCGTCATCCGCGGCGAAGGGAAGTCCCCCGGGCCCGACGATGACCTCTACGCCGTGACCAGCGACGTGCAATTGTCCGAACAACGTGTTTGGGCGCCGAATCCCATCGAGTTCCGGTGGGGGAGGAGTTGGGGCAGGGGGGCGGAAATGCAGATCAACTTCGTGCCTGGCGACATGTGGGCAACGGCCAGCAGTCACGGACTGAATATCGCGGGCATCGAATCGATCGAGGTACGCCGGCTCGAGCGTCTTTGCCTGGATCCGACCATGTTGTCGGGCCAGGTCGCCAAGGCGCCCGCCGCCAAACAGGCCCAGGCCTCCCTGCCGATCGAAATTGCCTGCCGTGGACCGTTCAGGTTCGATGTCGGTCAGCAACTGGCCACCTTTGAAGACCGGGTGGACTTGCGGCAACTCTATCCCGAGGGCCCGGCCGATCAGTTGAACTGCGATATCTTGGCGATCCAATTCGCCCCGCGCCGCGAGAACGCCAAACCAGCCGCCGCGCCGCAACGCGGCGAGATGGCGTCCGAGGATGAAACCCATGCTAAATCGGCAATTTTCGGGACCGTGCCCGCAGGCAAGATGAAGTATGTTCCCGGGGATGCCCCAGCCAAAACGGAACAAGGCCGCCCGGCTTCACTAGGTCCACAAGGCCTGATGGCCCTCGAGGTTCGCCTGGTCGAGGCACGAGGCAATCCGGTGATCGTCCGCGGCCCACGCCACCACCTCGAGGCCCGGGGCGAGACGCTCAGGTACGATCCGAGGGAATTGCGTCTGGAGTTCGATGGCAGCCAAGAAGTTTGGATCCAACAGGAAGGCAATGCGATTCGCGCCCGAAGGATCGAGTATCGGTTAGACACACCAGGCCACTTGGGCGAGGCCTTGGCCGAAGGACCGGGGTCGCTTCGCGGCACGATGGGCGAGAAGCTGGTCCAGCCGTTGCACGCCCAATGGAAGGGGCGACTGCATCTTCGGCCCGACGAGTACCGGCAGCACGTGTTGTCGCTCATCGACGGGGCGGAGTTGAACTATGGGGCATTGGGTAAGCTGGAAGCGGCGGAGATTCATTTCTGGCTCAACGAGGCGGCCCACGAAGCCCTCGAGTCATCTCCTCCCAAGGCGAAGATGGCCTTCCAGCCGGATCGGATGCTTGCCCGGAATCGGGTCCACATGCAGGCGGCCCAACTTACTGGCGTGGTCGGTCAACTGGAGGTGTGGTTCGAGCCGCCGGCCGCATCAGCCACGCCCCAACCCCCGCCCACGCGTTCCACGTCGCGGCCGCAACCACCAGGAGGTTCCGCGGCCAGTTCGCCGCTCCAGTTGGCGCGACACTTTCCGCGAGCCGCGCGCACCGCCTGGCGCGTGGCGACCGACGACAATCCTTGGACCAGCCTGCTGGTTTCCCAGGCGGTTGCTGGAGGTTTAGCAGGTTCGTCCTCCTCGGCCCCGGCGACAGGCGTCGCGCTTGGACGTCAGTTTCACGTCGAGGGCGCCCTGCTGCGTGCCCGGGTGGCAGGCCTTGGGGAACGCACCGAGATCACGGAGTTGATCGTGGAAGGGAACGTGCGGTTCCTGGAATCGCAGACGGCGAAACCAGGCGACCAGCCGTTGGCCATCACGGGCGACCGAATTCACGTGGTCGGCGCTGGCACACCCCATGCCGCGGTTGGGGTGACCGGCAATCCCGCCCGATGCGAGGGTCGCGGACTGACGCTGGTGGGCTCGAACATCAATCTCAACGCGGGCGCCAACCGGCTATGGATCGACGGACCCGGCCGCGTGGAATTACTGCTGGATCGCGACCTCCAAGGTCGGCCGGTGGAACCGGTCCTGCCGCAGCAACCATCTGCCGGTCCGTTGGTCATTCAGTGGCAGGATCGCATGGCGTTGGATGGCCGGACCGTCCGTTTCGACGAAGCGGTGGTCGCCACCTCCGGCCAGCAACAGCTTCGCACCGAAACCCTGGAGGTTGGCTTTCGCGAACCGATTCGGTTCAACGACCCCAAGCAGGCCGCCCAGCCGGAGATCGAAACTTTGGTCTGCCGCGGACGCGTGCTGATGGAGACAGGCGAGGGCCAAGCGGCAGATCGGACTTCAATGGAGCGGGTGGATGTCCTGGATTTGACATTGAACCGTTCGACTGGCGTGATTCGAGCCAGCGGCCCAGGACGGGTCATTTCGGTGCGTCGCCGAACTGCGGAGACGCCCTTGACGCTGCCGCTGGGACAGCGTGCGGGGACAGAAGGCCCGGCCGCGCCGCTGATTTATCTGGACGTGCGGTTTCAACGGGAGTTGACGGGCAATCTCCTCCAGCGGCGGATGGTTTTCCACGAGCAGGTCCGTTGCACGTACGTTCCCGTCGCCTCATGGGACGCCCGGTTCGACGACGACAGTCCCGAGGCCATCGGCCCGCACGGCGCGACGTTGACCTGCGACCGACTGGCGGCCACGCAGCTTGCGGCGGCGGGAACGGGCGAGCGTGCCTGGGCCCTGGAAGCCGAGGGAAATGCCCGAGCCGAAGGCCAGACCTTCATGGCCCTGGCCGTGCGCATGACCTTTGATCAGGCGAAAGGGCTTTTGGTATTGGAGGGCGACGGGCGGACCGACGCGACGTTGTATTTGCAGCAGCAGCCCCATCAGCGCCGCGCCTCGCAGCAGTCGCGAAGGATCCTCTTCTGGCCCGCCACCAAACAGTTCGTCCTAGACGGCTTCCGCAGCCTGGAAATCCCGAATCTGCCGGCCGGCCCCAAAGGCAAAGGCGCCCCAGTCGCTCCGAACTCGCTATGATCTTCGCACAGCATCCGGAACAGCCAAGGGGGCGAGCACACGTTTGGAAAATGGGAGCAATATCATGAAGGTCCTCATCTCGGAGAATGAATTGCGGCAGGGCTTGACACGGATGGCCGGAGAGATTCGCGCTCACTACGCCGACAAGCCGTTGACCCTGGTGGGTGTTTTCGCCGGAAGCATCGTGTTGTTGGCCGACCTGATTCGGCTGCTGGACTTGCCGTTGCGGGTGGAGCTTCTTCCTTCGCGCCACGGCGGCAAGGGCACGAACAAGCCAAGCCCGGTGGTGGTCGATTTGGACGTGTTGGTCAGCGACATCCGCGGACGCCACGTATTGCTGGTGGACGACATTTTCGACACAGGGGACACGATGTGGGAACTGATTCCACAACTCGACGAGTTGGGACCCGAGACCGTTCGCGTCGCCGTGCTGTTGAGAAAGCAGGGGCGGTGCCGCGTTCCTCGTCAGCCCGACTTCGTCGGCTTCGACATTCCCGACGCCTTCGTCGTCGGTTACGGACTGGATTACAATGATCGGTACCGTCATCTACCCTACATCGCGGCTTTGGAACCGGAAGAATTGCGCGAGGCGGCAAGCTGAAACGCTGGGGCCCCGGCCCCTCGTGATACTCGTGGCCAGACCAAGGCTGCCACGCCAACTTCCGCTCGCTTCCGTCGACTGCGACTTGATGCCTGAAGCCCTATCCACTCCATCATGCCCCGACGAATCCTTCAGATCATTCCCACGCTCGACCAGTCGGGAGCGGAAAAACAGTTGACGCTCCTCGCCAAGGGACTGCCCCGGGAGGAGTTTGAAGTTCACGTCTGCGCGTTGACACGAGGCGGACCGCTGGAGGTGGACTTAGCTACCGCTGGGATCCCCGTCACCCTCATCGGCAAGCGATGGAAATGCGATCCGTATGCCTTCTGGCGTTTGTGGCGGTTCGTCCAGCGGCTCAAGCCCGATTTAGTTCACACGTGGCTGTTCGCCGCCAATGCCTACGGTCGGGCGGCGGCGCTTTTGGCGGGAGTGAAGCGTTTGGTGGCGGCGGAGCGGTGCGTCGATCCCTGGAAAAGCTGGGAGCTTTGGTTCGATCGCTTTCTGGCCAAGCACACGGCGCGGATCGTAGCCAACAGCCAAGGCGTCCGGGACTTCTATGTCGGCAAGGGGATCGAGGCGGTGAAGATCGAGGTCATTCCCAACGGGATGCCCCCCGCCCCGCCATGTTCCACGACTCGACAGGAAGTCTTGAGCGAACTCGAGCTTCCCGGAGACGCTCGGATCGTGGGCCTGGTCGGCCGCCTTTGGCCCCAGAAGCGGGTGAAGGACGCGATTTGGGCCGCGGACTTGTTGAAAGTCATCCGCAACGATGTCTATCTGCTCGTTATCGGCGACGGCCCGCACCGCGAACGCCTGGAAAAGTTCCGCGATCAGTGCGAAATCCGCGATAAAGTCCGGTTTTTGGGCCATCGTCGCGATGTCGCCCGGCTGATGCCTCATTTCGACGTGCTCTGGTCGCCGAGCGCCTATGAGGGCCAATCGAACACGATTCTGGAGGCGATGGCCGCCGGAGTGCCGGTCGTGGCAACCGACATCCCTGGCACGAGGGAATTGGTCGTCGATGGCCAGACCGGTTTTCTCGTTTGCACCGAAGGCTGGCCACCCAACGCCACCACAGTCAATAAAACGGTGGCCGCCGGCCTGGCGAAATACACTTTGCGACTGTTGGACAATCCCGCCCTCGCCCAGCAAATGGCCCAGGCCGCCCGCAAGCGGGTCCTGGACGAGTTCAGCGTCGAAACCATGGTCGCCCGCTACGTGGACCTGTACCGCCGGCTGCTCGCGTAGAGCCTATCCCAAAGGTCCCCTCTCCCACTGGGAGAGGGTCAGTCAGGGTGAGGGTCCAATTTCTTTACAGACGACGGGAAAAAACGCCCGCCTTGTAGCTGCTTTCAACCCCAAGCCCTCTCTCCCATTCCCGGGAGATGGGAGATTGCGGGATAAGCCCGTAATCCGCTCGCAGTATGATGGGAGAGGTCGCGTCAGGGTCAAGCCCCGAACGTGCAAAAAAACCACCTCGGTCCGACGATTGCGGTGGTCGATCGATTTTTTCAACGAACTCCAAGGGCGGCCGGAGTGTGTGCGAGTGGTCAAAGGGGCAAAGTCACGGCAAGGACCGTTGCTAGATTGGTTCCTACGTTCCGCCAAACGATCGGACCCGAAGACGCCGGAACTAAGACGGTCTGACCGGTTTCAAAGGCACGGCGGTATCCGCCTTCCTCGGCGCGCAGCTCTGCCTCTCCGTCGAGCACCATCCAGACCGACATCTTTCCCGGAGCCGGGATCGCCAGAATGCCCCCCAGACGATACCGATCGATGCGAAAATACCGGCATTCGACGAGCCGTTCCCCATTGGCCTCGGGGGATGTCGTCGGAAGCGGTGTGGGCGAGACTGGCGAAACAGGTCCGGAGGGCCAGACAATGGACTGAAGGGCCGCGTCGCGGTGCAACGGTCGCGGCTTGCCATCGGGCCCGACGCGGTTCCAATCGAACAAACGGAAGGTAGCGTCGCTGGATTGCTGCACTTCCGCCAAGAGCACTCCCCCGCCCACGGCGTGGACCGTGCCGGCCGGCAAGAACACGCAATCGCCCGGCCGCGGCGTGAAACCATGCAGGCACTCGGCCACCGTGCCCGCATCGAGGTGCCGTTCGAGGTCAGCGCGGGTCGTGCCTGACTTCAGGCCTGCGTAAATCCGAGAGCCTGGTGCTGCTTCCAAGACCACCCAAGCCTCGGTCTTGCCCGACTCATCGCCAAGAAGCTGCCGGGCGAGAGCGTCGTCGGGATGGACTTGGACCGACAAGAGTTCATGGCAATCCAAGAACTTGATCAGCCACGGAAACTTCGCCTCCTCCGGCAACTTGCTGCCCGCCAGCTCGTTGCGGTGACGCTCCCAGAGGTCGGTCAGCTTCGTGCCTTTCCACGGCCCTTCGGCCACACGACTGACGTGGTGCGGATGGGCGCTCAGTTCCCAAGATTCACCGAATCGTTCTTCGCCTGGGAGTTTTTTACCCAACCGCTGTTCCAGCGAGCGTCCGCCCCAGACAACGGGACGAAGATAGGGTTCAAAAACGAGCGGCTGCATGGCGGCAAGCCTAGATCATCGCGGTACACGATAGCGTGCTTCTGCGTGGGCCTTCCAAGCTCCGGTTGAAGCGGATCCGGCGCCAAGCGGCGAAAGGGTGCCATCCCGCCCCTGAGGCTTGCTTTCAAACTTGCTCAGGAATGACCCAGGGACTCCGGTATTCGCGTTTGAACAATTTCATGGCCTCGGGATTGTCGCGGATTTGCTCGCTCTGGGGATCGATCAATAACTTCTGACCGCCCAAGCGGTAGCTAATGTTCGCGTAGTGGATCAACAGCGCGCTGCGGTGTCCCTGCTCCACATCCGCGTTGGGAAGCTGACGCGAACGGATGCACTGGATGAAGTTTTCCTTGTGTTCCGGGTCGGGGAATTTGCCGTTGTCTTGGGCCTTGATCACGGGCTTTTCGGCCTTGGGGCGCACGAAGACCTGCCAACCGCCCCCGTGCCGACCCACATACATTACCCCCTGGTCCCCGTAGATCTCGATCCGCGTGGCGCATTGGGGCCAGTAAGGGAACTCGGTGAGCGATTCGCGAATTTGCGGCGAGATCTTGAGCATGTACGGCGTGTACAGGGTTAGTTCGAAAGTCATCAGCAAGCCGGGGTATTCCCACACGGCGATTTGCGTGTCGGGCGTTTCCGCCGCGCCCGTCGTGTTGAATCGGCCGCCGGTGCTGTAAACCGCGTTGGGCAAATCGACGCCCAAGAGCCATCGGGCCAGATCGATCTGATGGCTGGCGTCGTTGGCGATGTCGCCGCCCGAATAACGCCATAAATGGTGCCAACCTATCAAAAAGGTGCGATTGAAGCGGGCCTCAGGTGCTGGTCCATTCCACATGTCCCAATCGAAGCCCGGGGGAGGATCGCTGTCTTTGTCCTGCTGGAAGTTGCCCCACTCTTTTTGATTGAACACGCGGCAAAGGTGGATTTTGCCCAGTTTGCCCGAGGCGATGTACTCCCTCGCGCTGCTATTGTACGCCGCGCTGCGGTTTTGCGTGCCGACTTGCACCACCCGTTGGTATTTTCGCGCGGCCTGGACCATTTTTTGGCCTTCCCAACAACTATGGGTGGCGGGTTTCTCTACGTACACGTCCTTTTCGGCCTGGCAGCCCCAGACCGTGCTCAAGGCGTGCCAGTGGTCGGGCGTGGCCGAGATGATCGCCTGGACGGACTTGTCGTCTAAGGCTTTGCGGAAATCCTGCACCACCTTGGGCGGCTTCGACTGCCGGGCCGCCAAGGTCTTCGCCAGGTTTTCGGCGCGGTTCACGTCGGGATCACAAACGTAGGCATACTCGCAGTCGCCGCGTTCGACGAAACCCGTGGCCAGATTGCTCCCCCGACCGCCCGCCCCGACCGCGGCCAGAATGATCTTGTCGCTGGCTGGAGCGGCGAAAACCGATCTGGAATCTTTCAGGATCGTTGCGGCCGCCGCCACTCCCCATCCAGCGGCGTGAACGTCTTTCAAAAACCGGCGGCGATCAAGGGTTTTCATGGTTTTCAGTGCCTCCTGGAAGTAGCGGGCAGATACGGTTCGCACGTTAAACGATCCCGATTATCCGAGCGATGCAAAACGGATGTCAAGCTTCTGACACCGTGGGATAACCCCCCCCTTGGCCAACAGAGTTGAAACGAAAGCGGCACGGCCTTCCAGGCCGTGCCTGGGCCTGAAAACTGGCTGCGGCCTTGTTCGTCTTCAATCCGTGCGGACTTCCAAATATCGCGCCAACTCTTGCAGCCCTTCGCCGGGCTTCAGCGGACGAGGATAGGCGCGGAGGGTCGCCTTGTCGATCAGATTTTCGAAGGGCTCGAAAACCAGGTTCAGCGCGCCAGTCACGGAGACCATCACGCCGTTCAAATTGCGCTCGGCCAAGGCCCGATAGGCGCCGACGCCGAGTTGGCTGCCGAGGATCACGTCGAAGGCGGTAGGCCGATGGCAGCGGACCTCGTAGCCGAATTGGAGCCCAACCACCTTTTTCTCCCCGATCTTCTTTTCCTCTTCCTCGGTCAGTTTGCGGCCCAGCGCGGCCTCCCGCTCGCGGCGTTTGCGGTTCCGGTACTCCTCGGCGACCAGGCGACCAATGCGGCCGGTGAACTTCGTTTGCGAAACGGGAAAATGCCCGAATTCATCGAGCTTCAGTTTCTGATACTCGTCCTCCGACAAACACTTGCGAATCTCCTCCTGAGGCAGAAACTCGGCGATTCCCTCGGCCATGACAATCACGCCATACTTCTTGCCTTCGCGCTCCCGGGCGAGAATGACGTCGACGATTTTCTCGACGATCGGTTCGAGGCGAATCACTTCATGGGCAAGCGGCTGGTTGGTCTTCGGGTCGAGGCGGGGTTGGCCGGTGCCTGGGTCGAGGGCCACTTCGCTGAATTTCCACTCCGGAGGGATGTCTTCCAGGCCGATAACCAGGCTGGCCTCGCCGGCGATGGCAGCCCCATAAGCCAACCAGCCCGCGGCCCGGCCCATCACCTGCGCAATGTAGTACGTTCCCGTCGATTTCGAGTCGGCCAAGAGGTTGTTCACCTGGGTGGCCAGCATCTCCACGGCGGTGAAATACCCGAAGGTGAAGTCGATGCCTTTGTAGTCGTTGTCGATCGTCTTGGGGAGGTGGACCACACGAATCCGCTTCGACGAACGGGGCAACCGATCCTGGAACATTTTGAATTTGGCCGCCGTGGTCAGCGTGTCATCGCCACCGATCGAGACCAAGGCATCGACGCCCAAGGAATTCAAAGCGTCGTAGACGGTCTTCAACGGTGCGGTGGCCTTGGGATCGTCGAGTTGCGATTCGGTCTTGAGCGGCTTGCCCGGATTGGCTCGGGCCGTGCCCACCAGGATGCCTTGGCTGGTCCGCGCGCCCTCCAAGGCGATGTGGTTCAAGCGAATAAACGCTTCGCCCTCCTGGAGCGGCTGGCCCTGCGTGTATTTCATCAGGTGGGAGTAGCCGTTCAGCACGCCCAGGACTTCGATGCCGTTGCGAGAAAACGCGCTGGCGGCCCCGGCGATCACGGCATTGGCCGCCGGGGCGGGGCCACCGGAGAACAGGATCGCCACGCGGCGGATTTCGGTTTCAGGACGGGGTGGACTGGATAGCGGTGTCTTCATTACAGGTTCCACAAACGGTTGAAGGTTGACGAATTTTAAGATTCGCCTCCGCGAATCTGCAATGTTTCGATCTCTGCGGCCAGCCGCCGCTTCGCGCCCCGACCCCGCCTTAGGCGGTCATCGACGCGCAGCCTTGTAAGGCACGATTCCGGCCCTACCGGCCGATGCGTGCGAGGGAACAAGCTCAACTCGTCCACGTCCGTTCGATGAAGGTGGTGTCGACGCGGGCCTCGACGAAGGCGGGATGGTTGAGGATTTCCTCACATAACGGCGCCGTGGTCTTGACGCCTTCGATCCGCAGTTCGGCCAAGGCCCTCTTCATCGAGGCGATCGCCTCGTCCCGGGTCGGCTGGTGGACCAGCAGTTTGCCGATCAGCGAATCGTAGTGGGCCGACACGGTGTAGCCGGTATGCACATGGCTGTCGAAACGGACGCCAAACCCGCCCGGCACGATGAGCCGGTGGATCGTGCCCGGCGAAGGCCGGAAGCCTTTGCTGGGGTCTTCGGCATTGATACGGCACTCGATGGCGTGGCCGCGGGGCTGGACGTCCTCCTGGCGAAACCATAAGGGTTCATTGGCGGCGATGCGGATCTGGGCCTTGATCAAGTCGATGCCGGTCACCAATTCGGTCACAGGGTGCTCGACCTGGATGCGGGCGTTGACTTCGATGAAATAGAACTTCCCGTGGCGGTCGACGATGAACTCCACGGTGCCCGCATTGGTGTAGTTCGCCGCCCGAATCAGCCGCACTGCGGCCTCGCACATGGCTTGGCGCGTGGCGGGATCCAAGCGTGGGGCGGGACTTTCTTCGATCAGCTTCTGGTGACGGCGCTGCATGGTGCAGTCGCGTTCCCAGAGATGCACGGCATTGCCATGCTGGTCGGCCAGTACCTGCACCTCCACGTGGCGCGGATGTTCGATGTATTTTTCGAGGTACAATTCGCCGTTGCCGAAGGCGGCCTCGGCCTCGACTTCGGCTTGGCGCACGGCTGCTTCCAGGGACTTCCCATCCAATGCGACCCGCATTCCCCGTCCCCCGCCGCCCGCCACCGCCTTGATCAACACGGGAAATCCGATCCGCTGGGCCACGGCCAGGGCCTCTTTTTCGTCGCGGACCACGCCGTCGCTGCCAGGGACCGTGGGCACGCCGTTTTCGCGGGCGAGCTTGCGGGCCGCGTTCTTATCGCCCAAGAGGGCCATGGCCTCATGCGGGGGCCCGATGAACTCGATGTTGCAGCTCCGACAGACCTCGGCGAAATGAGCGTTTTCCGCCAAAAACCCGTAGCCCGGGTGAATCGCCTGAACATTGCCGATCTCGGCGGCACTGATCACCCGGTCGATGCGCAAGTAACTATCCGACGATTTGGGCGGACCGATGCAATAGGCCTCGTCGGCCAGTTCCAAGTAAGCCGCTCCCCGGTCCGCCTCGCTAAAAACGGCGACCGTTTCGATCCCCATCTCGCGACAGGCACGAATCACCCGCAGAGCGATCTCCCCTCGGTTCGCCACGAGAATACGCTTGAACATGGCCGCCTGCCTGCTGTTTGCCGCCTTCCGCCGTGCGCCGCCTGCTTACTGCCTCGTATCGACTTTGAACAACGGCTGGCCGTATTCCACAGGCTCACCATTCTCGACCAGCACTGCCACGATCTTGCCCGAGACCTCCGCCGGGATCTGGTTGAAGACCTTCATCGCCTCGACGATACACACCACGGTGTCCGGCCCCACCATGTCGCCCACCTTGACGTAAGGCGGCGAATCGGGATCGGGAGCGGAGTAGAATGTGCCCACCATCGGACTGCGGATGGGAACGATATGTTCTTCCTCCGCCTTGGCTTCGACGGCGGCCGCGGGCGCCGGGCGATCCGATCCCTCAGAGGCCACGGGTAAAGCCGGGGCAATGGCCACCGGTGCAGGGGAGGCCGCAACGGCCACGGGCTCGCCGCCCCGACGGAGTTGAATCCGCGTGTCGCCCTGCTGCAAATCGATCTCGCTCAGATCGTATTCCCTCATCAGGTCGACCAGGCGACGGAGTCTCCGAAGGTCCCAAAAATCCTCTTTGGAAGGGGCGCCGGCCATGCCACAACTCCAAAACTGCGTTAAGGTTTGGGCGGGATTCTAACCCGTTGCAAAAAGGCCGTCAAGACGCCCCGGCAAAGCCCCCTCGCAGATTTCACAAAGAAAAGACCGCCCCTCCGGAGGAAAATCGGCGTTCGGGTGGTTGAAGCGAGACGATGATACCCGTGCCCAGCGAGAATAGCGTATCCGCACCACCGCCAAGCAGGAGCATCTATGGCCGCGCCGCGGGCCCCATGCGGCGCCTCATCCGATGGTTTTGCTGAAGCTGACCTAGCGCCAGAAGATCACCGTTTTTCGGCACTCCCTACCGACATGACGCACTGAAACTGGAAATGGCGTCGAGTGGCGCTCCGGCGTGCAGCCGACCCGCTCGGCAATCTCCTTGTTGCGGGTTCGGCCGGCGAAGAGCAGAATAACCCGTGCTCGACAACTGTGGATCCGGTTGAGCCGGCTGCGTTTCCACCGCCGCAATGTTCGCCGCTCCAACGGTGGGACGCGGCGTCCTTTGACCGTATCCATGTTGGGAGTCTCTGCGTTTGTGCCTCGTAACAATCACCACGTGGATACTCCCATTTTTTTCGATCTCGCAAGCGTCTACATTTCGCAACTGTTAGCAGAGATGGCAGTTGCGTCGCAAAGCGCAAAAGTCATTCAGTTGAAAGGGCACTAGCAACGGACGAGTTTTACCGAGGGATCGCCGAAAAGCACTGTATAAGACAGAAAAGGTGGACCATGTGTAGCAACACAAACATCTCGTGGAGGGTTCTGTTTTTCCTGCCCCTTTTGGTGCTTTTCCATGCGGGGACGCTGGCCGCGGAGTCATCGCTGCCGAACATCGTCTTGATCTTGGCCGACGACCTGGGTTACGGTGACGTACAGTGCAACAATCCTGGAGGCAAAATCGCTACGCCGCATATCGACCGGCTGGCAGCCGCCGGGATGCGCTTCACGGACGCACACACGACCTCGTCGGTCTGCACCCCGACGCGCTACAGCCTGTTGACCGGCCGTTATCATTGGCGAACGCGTTTGCAAAGCGGCGTCCTCGGGGGCCTGTCGCCGCCGCTGATTGCCCCGGAGCGGCTCACCGTAGCAAAGCTCCTCCGGCAACGCGGCTACCACACCGCCTGCATCGGAAAATGGCACCTGGGCATGACGTGGCCGCGCAAAGAAGGCACCCCTGATTTCGTTGACACGATCGAAAAGGGGCCGGAAGGCTGGAACGTGGACTACGGGCGGCCCATCGCTCACGGGCCCAACGCCGCTGGTTTCGACTACTATTTCGGCATCTCCGGTTCGCTGGACATGGTGCCTTACACCTACATCGAGAACGATCGCGTGACGGCCATCCCCACGGTGGATCGCGACTTCCCGATGATGCTGGGCAAGGAAGGCCGAACGACTCGGCGCGGTTCGGCCGCGGCGACGTTCGACGCGGCGGACGTGCTACCGACGCTGACGCGTCGGGCGGTGGACTACATTGGCCAACGGGCAGCGGACGCCCGCCAAGGAAAGCCCTTCTTCCTCTATTTCCCCCTCAACGCCCCCCATACGCCTATCGTGCCCAGCCAAGAGTGGAAGGGCCGCAGTGCCTTGAATCCTTATGCCGATTTCGTGATGCAAGTGGACGCGAGCGTGGGGCAGGTGATGCGGGCGTTGGAGGAGCACGGGCTGGCCGAAAACACGCTTTTCCTGTTTACCAGCGACAACGGTTGTTCGCCCGAGGCCGATTTTCCCGCTCTGCTGGCCAAGGGACATCATCCAAGCTACGTCTTCCGTGGACATAAGGCCGATATCTGGGAAGGCGGCCATCGCGTTCCTTTTGTGGTCCGCTGGCCGAGCAAGGTCCGAGCCGGTTCCACCTGCGACGCTTTGGTTGGTCTCATCGATGTTCTTGCCACGGCGGCGGAACTCGTCGGCGTGAAATTGCCCGACGACGCGGGCGAGGACAGCGTGAGCTTTCTGCCCCTCCTCTTAGGAAAGACGTCCACCCCGGCCCGTGAAGCCCTTGTTTTCCAATCCATCTCGGGCAGGTTCGCGATTCGTCAAGGTCGTTGGAAACTCGCGCTGTGCCCGGGAAGCGGGGGCTGGAGCCAGCCGCGCGACGCGGAGGCGGTCAAGAAGAAACTCCCGCGGGTCCAACTCTATGACATCCAAGGCGACGTGGGGGAGCAGCACAACCTTCAGGCCGAGCAGCCCGAGGTGGTGAAACGGCTGATCGCGCTACTGGAGAAATACGTGGCCGATGGCCGCAGTACCCCAGGCGTGCCCCAAGCCAATGACGTGCCGATCGATCTGTGGAAAAAGCCTTGATGCGCGAGTGACCTCGGCTCATCGGCGGACCGCGTCGCGGGATATGTCGGAGCGAAGCTACGGCAGTGATCCCAAGCCAGTAATGCCGAAGCGCCGTCCCGAGGGACCGCGCTCGATTCAGCCCGACTAGCGGTGGGTACAGAGTGCTCTCAGGTCGGGCCGTGAAGCTTGGACGCCGAGGCGGCTTCGTCGCATTCGGGCGGCTTGGTTGCCGTCCGCTGACGGACCTGCTTGGTTAGCTGCGATCAGTATCCAACCAATACCGCGGCAGCGCGACGTTTCATTTTTCCCTTTTTGGCCGGTACAGGTCGGTGGCCGTGCCGAAATAGACCTCGGCGGCGAACCCGAGGGTTTCGCAAAGCGTGGGATGGGGATGGATCGACTCGGTCAGGTCGCGGAGATGGGCGCCCATTTCGATCGCCACCACGGCCTCGCCGATCAAGTCGCCTGCGCCCGGCCCGACAATGCCGCAGCCCAAGACCCGTTGCGTGTCGGGGTCGACGATCCACTTGGTCAGGCCCTCTGGGCGGCCGACGGCCTGGGCCCGACCGCTTGCCGCCCAAGGAAACACGGCCGTTTCGATCTTTCGGTCTTGCTTTTTGGCCTCGGTCTCGGTCAGGCCGGCCCAAGCGATCTCGGGATCCGTGAAGACTACGGCGGGAATGGCCCGGGGTTCGAACGCCACGTCATGTCCGGCCAAGACCTCGACCGCCACCTTGCCCTCATGCGCGGCCTTGTGCGCCAGCATCGGTTCCCTGGCCACGTCGCCGATGGCGAGGATGTGCGGGTCGGCCGTGCGTTGTTGTCGATCGACGGAAACGAAACCTCGGGAATCGACTTGCACCTTGGTGTTTTCCAGGCCCAAATCCGCCGTGTTGGGGCGGCGGCCCACGGCCACCAGCACGCGGCTGAAACGTTGGGTCTTCGCGCCGTCCGGGCCTTCCATCGCGACTTCGATGGCGTTTTTCTTCTCGGCAAGTGCGGTGACCCTGGTGTTGAGCCAAAGGGCGGCGAAGTCCCGTTCCAGCTTCTTTTGCAGCGGCTTGACGAGATCGCGATCTGCACCCGGCAGCAGGCCATCGGTCATTTCCACCACCGAGACCTTGCTTCCCAGCGCGGCGTAGACGGTTCCCATTTCCAAGCCGATGTAGCCGCCCCCGATGACGAGGAGTGTTTCGGGCACGTCGGGCAGCTCGAGGGCCCCGGTGGAATCCATCACGCGAGCCGAGGGCAACTCCAGGGCCTTGAGCTTGGTGGGCAGCGAGCCAGTGGCCAAGATGCAATGGCCGAACCTCAACCGATCGTCTTCCAGCGTCTGGTGGTCCACCGGTTCCAAACGAAGCGTTTGCGAGTCCTCGAATGTGGCTCTTGCCCGGATCAGCCGCACGTTTCGCTTCTTGCTCAACTGGGCCAGCCCGCCGGTGAGCGTCGCGATGACCTTATTTTTCCGAGTACGCATGGCCTCCAAATCGATCTTGGGGCCGGTGAAGGCCACGCCCCAGTCGGCCAGGTGGCGGGCTTCGGCCATTGCCTTGGCCACGTGCAAGAGGGCTTTGGAAGGGATGCACCCACGCAAGAGACACACGCCGCCGAGCGCCGGTTCCATGTCGACCAAGGTGACCTGCATCCCCAGATCGGCGGCCAAAAACGCTGCGGCGTACCCGCCCGGTCCTCCGCCTAATACCGCAACTTGTGTCTCCATCGAAGTCGTCCGTGTATGTTTGGTGCGATTGATCCAGACCAAACTCAATCGGGGAGGACGTGTCCCCAGAGTTTGGACTTGTGTTCGCTTCCCAGCTTATCCTTGTTTGCGAAACACGCCATTGCCACGCCAAAACCTGTTGGCAGGCCGTGAGGTTGGTTTTTTTGCGGTTTAGACACCCGCGACACCCCCGGGTATAAAAACGATTTTGGTGATTGTGCCAGAAGGCGTTAAGAACCGCAAGGGGAGCGTCCCGGGCCAATACCATGGCAAAGCGGCCGCCGCAGCCTCATGGAGTATTCTTAGCCCGAAAGAGACGAGACGGTGAATCCGCCTACGGCCTTCAGGCCATGGGACCGAGGCGAGCCTTCTTGCGAAGCTCTCTTGCGCGGCGGATCACGTTGCGCCGCGAGGGCCAACAGGGAGAACAGCAATTGACCGGCAGCCACAACAACCGGGTGAAGGCTTGGGCGATGGTGCTCTGGCGAAGGGGCCAGATGAGGCAACTTTTCCCAACCGTCGCAGGTGCGACGCCAGTTGGACACCAATCGGGGAGGCGTGGAAGTCGTGGAATCCGGCAGCTCCACGGCGAGCCATAGGACGGCCAGAAGACCCAACAACAACCACGCGACGCGCTGCACGCGGCGACCCTTTCGTTTCCACGCAAAGCGGTCGTGGCAAACGCGAAACCATTCCTAGGGATGTTTTGGCGAAACTCCCTAAGGTGTTGCCACTCCAACGGTTCAAGCAAATCGATAGATTCATGGCGATGAGCTTGATGTGGCAGCTTGGCAACAAGACGATGCCACGTCGTGGCTTTCCATCAACTGGGGGACTGCGTTAAAGGGCGGCAGGGGCCCTTGACGTTGATTTGCCGGGAGGAGCTTTTTGACCTAGGCTTTTTAGGCGAGCATTGCGCAGAAAAGTGGTTCGGGGGGGGCCGGAAGAGAGTGTTGAAAATGAGCACGGAATCCGTGTTAAAGGTTGACCTTCATCGCGTGCTTTCCCGCGCACAGTTGTCGGGATTACCGCAAAGTGCAGTCCGTCTAGTGGAGTTGTCGCAGGACCCCTCGAATGGTCCCGCCGAATTCGCGGCGCCGATCGAGGCGGACCCTGGGCTGGCCGGCCAGGTGTTGCGGTTTGTGAATTCTTCGTACTTCGGCTTCACGCGGGAGATTTCCAGCGTGAAGCTGGCGATTTCGTTGGTCGGCGTTCGGACGATCAAAAACTTCGCTTTGTGGAGCGCGGTGTTCAGCTTGGTGCCCAATCCCCGCTGCGGCCCCTTCGACTTGAAGAGCCTTTGGCAGGATTCCCTTCGCCGCGGGCTGTTTGCCCGAGCAGCGGCGAAATGCCTGGGTGTGAAAGAGGCCGAAGAGGCGTTTTCAGCAGGGCTTCTTCAGGATATGGCGGTTCCGGTATTGGCAAAGGAGTTGCCCGACGTGTATGTTCGCCTCCTTGCTGCCCGCGAGCAGGGGCAAATGCGCCTGTCCGATGTGGAACAGCAAACGTTGGGGTGGACGCATGCACAAGCCGGAGGGATACTGGCTCGCCAATGGAACTTGCCGGACGACTTCGCGGTGCTGATCGAGAACCACCTGGCCAATGATGCGAATTCGCCGCGGATGCGTCGCGATCCACGGCTGGCGGCGGTGGCCATGTCGGCCCTCTTGCCCTCGGTGGTCGATCCCGTTTGGCATGAGGCGCCGCAACTGGAAGCGTTCTACGACCAGATTCGTCCCGCCCGGACGCCGTCGCTGGCTAAACTGCTGGGCCAAGTGGATCAGGAATTCGCCGGATTCGCGCCGATCATGAAGGTGGCCTTGCCGTCGAAGTCGCTCGTCGATTGGCATGGCGAGGTCGCTGCCGCGGCCTCGTGAGCGGGAGGGGCAGTGCGCGGAGGCGGCCAGCGTGGACTTGCCGGCTCCGCCACCACGACCGCCGGGGTGGGCACCACAGCGCCAAGGGGACCAAAAAGGATCGCCCACTTGCCCTGTGCTTGGGGAACTATCGGAAAGTTCTCCGCGTCGAGGGCGTGAGTGTTTTCGAAGCCGCAATGCAAACGTCGGATTGATGCGGGACCGCTCCCAGACTATTGACCGCTGACGCCCAAAGGTTTTTCGCGGGCCCCTTCGGCCTCGACGATCGGCCAGCTCGCCCGCAGCTCGTGGCGGTAGGGGCCGATGCGTTCCACGGGAATGGGTCGGAAGCCGAGCTTGAACGCCGGCGAGTCGGGCTTGAGCCGCCAATCGTCGTTGTCGGGGTCGACAAACAGGGGATCGGCGACGAGGGAATTCTTGTCGAAGCCCATTGCCTGCCAGGCGGCCCATTCGTCGAGCATCTCGACCTCATGGAGCGACACGTCGTCGGCCCAGAGCGTGCCCGACGTTTCGGCGAACTCGATC
Source organism: uncultured Thermoguttaceae bacterium (assembly GCA_937951625.1). Classification (GTDB taxonomy): domain Bacteria; phylum Planctomycetota; class Planctomycetia; order Pirellulales; family Thermoguttaceae; genus CALFBP01. Next base: position 4,422 of record CALFBP010000053.1, on the reverse strand, counting down.
CGCACGCGGAACTTCTTCATCTGTTCGTAGTAGCCGCGCTCGCCGGGGCCGGGAATCCTGAAGACGAATTCGTAGTCTTTCCAGTCCGTGCCTACTTGCGCTTGGTGGGGCGAATTGGCCCAGAAATAGACGTTGGCCACGTAGGATTGAAGCATCAGGGCTGCCTTGGCGTCGGGCTTGTCGGCCTTCAATTTCGCGGCGAGACGATAGTAGCCTCCCGGCTTGGCGGCTATTTCCGCGCTGACGATTTGCGGATAGAAATCGCGGCCGTTGGTCTCCTTGCCGATCCCGCCCGTCATCCGCAACGCCCGCCGGCCCTTGGCCGTGCCTTCCTCCACCAGGCCGGCCTGCGATTCCTTGGGCCGCATTTGCCAATGCCAATCTTCGGGCAAAGCGCCAATTTTACCGTTTTCGAAACCTGGGTTGGCAACCAAGTTATCGGAGAGCGGCTTGCCCGCCTTGGTCTGGCCGGTCAGGAGCGGCTGGCCGAAGTGCCAAATCAAGTTGTAGTCCGACTCATAATGGTCCCACGGCACATTGCGGAAGCTGAAGAGCTTGGCCTCCGGATTGCGATAGTAGATGATGTTCTTGCGGAACTGGTTGCCCGTCATGATCTTGCCGTCGGGCAGCACGGCATCCTTGGGATGGATGTGCATGTTGCGCATCTTTTGCCACGCTGGTTGGCCAGCCACCATCTCGTAGCCCTCGACCATGCTCTTGAAGTGGCTGGTCCAGTAACGGTGGTCACTGGTCCAACCGTTGTACTCGATTTGCTGGAGCCGGCTTTCCGCGAAGATATTGTTCTCGATCTTGTTGTCCCGGCCGTTGTGCAGGTGGAGTCCGGCCCGAGGGCAGCGGACCACGATGTTGCCGATCACGTCCACACCGCCGGCGTTGTCGTCTAAGTACACGCCCCAGGCGAAATGGGGCGACACCCAACGGTCGCCCTCGCGACCGTAACCCAATATGTCGTGGAAGTAGTTGCCGCGGATCACTGTGCCGCGCGAAGAAATCCAGTCCCGACCGCCGGTGTAGACCGCCCCGGTGTCCTCCGTTTCCAAGTTCACGTGGCGGATGTGGTTGTATTCGATCACGAGGTTGTTGCCGCTGAACATGATGCCCATGCGAGGGCCGTCATGGATCAGGTTGTGGGAAGCCCGGTTGCCCACGCCACTCAGGGAGATGCCCACGCCTTGTTTATAGAACACGCCGACGTGGTGGATGTAGTTGTTGTCAGCGTAGTTTTCGGCGGGAGTCAGCGTCTTGCGGTCGCCGCCAGAGATGGAAATGCCGTGGCTGCCGATCTCGAAGATGTCGCAGCCTACCACGCCGTTACGGAGGCCGCCGTTGATCGACACGCCGGAGCCATGGTAATCGCCTACGTTGCGGATCGTACAAGCGGCGATCGTGCAATCCTCGGTATCGCGAAGCGTGATCGCCGTCCCCTCGCAGCACTCGAACGTCAAACCGCGGAAGGTCACGTGCGATGTCTTCGGGCCGATGTCGAGGATTGTCCTCAGGGTCGGGGCGTACACGGCCTTCTTCTCCAGCCCCGTCGGCGGCCAGAAATAGAGCGTCCAGGTCTCGCGGTCGAGATACCACTCGCCCGGGGCGTCGAGCTCTTCCATGAGATTGCGGACGTAATAGCGGTCGCCCGGCCGGATCGGATAGGAGGCGTCGGCGGCCAGGGTGATCTGCCGCTTTTCGTGGTCGATGGCCTTGATCGGGAGGATGTTGTTCCACCAGTTGTAGCGTGGGAAGACGAAGATTTCGCCGTCCGTGGGTCGGCTCCACGTTCGGGCGTCCTCGGCCTTGTAGATCAAGGTATGACGATTCTCGCCGGGGATGTCCTGGTACATCGACACCCGCTTCCCGTCCACATAGGCCCAGCCGCCGCCGTAGGGATTTTCGGGATCGTAGTTCGGCCAGCGGGCCAGATGCTGGCGCCGCCCGTCGCAGATCAATTGGCGAAAATAGTTTCCCTTAAGCCCCAACGCCGCCAGATCGGCCTTCAGGATCGACCCGCGATGCAGCACAAAACCGGTGATTTCCCGGCCGCCGATGAGCACCGGCTTCTCGTTTTGATAGGCCCGATAGACGACTGGGGCGTCGGCCGTGCCGGAGTCCTGGGCTTCGAGTTTCAACGTTTGTGCGAGGGGGTAGAGTCCGCCACGGAGATAGACCGTCACCGGCTCCGCGCGGCTGGCCGTTTTGAGCTTGCGGACAGCGTCCCGGGCCCGCTCGAGCGTGGCGAACGGGCCATCGGTCTTGTCGGCGTTGGGTTCCGCCAGCTTGCCCGACCACGCGTCGTTGCCCTCAGGAGCGACATACAGGTCCGCCGCGTGCGTCCCCGCGCAGCAAACCCAAACCGACAATGCAGCGAGAATGCGTTTCAGCATCGTGTTTCCCCTTTCCATGGCATTTCGTTCCTGAACATGCTTCAGTGACCGCCCGAGGCCCCCACACCGTGCAAGGCCTCGACCCGGCTCAGCGTAGGCCACGCATAGGCGTAGATAGCGATCAACACGAAGCAGATCAGCGGCACGATGAACCCGCGCGACATATCGTAGTGGTCGGCCACGGCCCCCATGATCTTCGGCAGCAGCGCCCCGCCGACGATACCCATCACGATGAAGGCCGAGGCCCGTTTGGCCCGAGCGCCCAGCCCGTAAATCCCCAACGCGAAGATCGTCGGGAACGTGATGGACATGAAGAAGTAGCACAAGAACACCGAGGCCACAGACAACCACCCCAGTTTAAGAAACACGAGCAAACATAGGGCGGCGTTGATGACGCTATACAGGCCGAGCATTTTGTGGGCGGAAAGCTTGCGAAGCAAGGCAGCCCCGCTCACCCGACCCATCAGGAAGCAAAAGAACCCCACCGAGGCCAGGGTGGCCGCGAACTGATTGGTCACGGCGACGATGCCGTCCTGGAATGCGAGCTCCTGGGGATAGGCCTCAGCCAAGAGCAAGCGATTCAGTCGCGCCATTTCCCGTTCCGAACCCTGCGCGGCCAGTTCCTTCGTTTTGGCGCTCAGGGCCACGCCTTGGAAACGTTCGGGATCATAGAGGCTTTGTTTGGCGATGAGGCTATTGAGGTCCTGCGCCAACGCGATGCGGGCCGCGGTCTCGCTCGTGCGGCCTTCGGTCAAACGCACCAAGCTCCGTCGTGTGGCATCCGACAGGTTCTCAGCCAAGAACTTGGAGACGGGGTCGGCCGGCGCGGTCAATTTTCGAGCTAACGAGGGAACGTCCTTGAAGTCCGCACTGCCGAAATTTGTGCGGATTTCAAACCATTTGCTTCCTTCGCGAAGCCACGAAGCGGGCACCGAGGGCGGCTCCCAAACCATGTAGTTGATGAGAAAACTGAAAATGCCGCTTTGTGCCGCCACGTAAAAGAATTGGGCCAACGTCGCGCCGGTGAAGTGCTCGTGCGACCAGATACTGTGGTGTGTCAAACGCTTCACCACTCCCACCAACCAAATCGCGCCGACGATCAAGGCCAGGCAGGCCCCAGCCGTCAACACCACGGTGATCGCGTTCTCGTCGCTGACCACAAGGCTGGAGGGATGCGGGATGGCTGAAGCCAGTTCCACGAAGTGTGGGCCGAGATGCAGCGATTCAAAAGTAAGCCAAAGGGTGAAAAGAATCACCCCCACAAGTGCCGCCAGATTGCCCAACAACAGCAGGTAGGTCAATCCGCGATTGATCTTCCGCACGGCGGAAATTTCCTTGTCGTCCTTGCTCGAGTCTTCGTCCAACGCGTAATCGTCTTTGGAGCGAACGTCGGGCACGGGCGCAAAGAAGAAGACCACGGCCAAAAGGAGCACAACGACCGCAACCCCGGCGTAAGGGATCCACAACGTTTCGGAGCCAGTGCTTCGCCCGCTTTCGTCGGTCCCGTAAAAGAACAAACTGCCTGCGATCGGTCCAAAAATCCAACCCACGCCGTTGCACGATTGGGCGGTGTTGATCCGCGCGGCGGCGTAGCGCGGCGGGCCGAGGACGGTCGTGTAGGGATTGGCCACGGTCTCCAAAAACGTCAGCCCCGAAGCCACCACGCACACCCCCAGCAAAAAGGCCCAGAACTGGGCGATGTTCGACGCCGGGATGAACCAGAAACCGCCCACGGCCACCAAAAGCAGTCCCGCGATGATCCCGCCCTTGTAGCCCAGTCGCGTGGCCAGCCAGCCGGCGGGAATGGACATCAAGAAGTAGCCCATCCAATGCGCGAACTGGACCCAAGCCGACTGCGACAAGGTCAGCTTCAGCTCCTCCTGAAAGTGCTTGTCCATCACGTCGATCATGCCATTGCAGAACCCCCAAAGCAGGAACAGCGAGCTGACGAGAATGAAAGTGAACGTCACGTCGCGTCCGTCGTCGAGGACAAACATGCCTTGCTTTTCGGTCTTCGCGGCGG
>CALFBP010000052.1 GCA_937951625.1 uncultured Thermoguttaceae bacterium | reverse complement strand
TGGTCACGGGGGCCGAATATCACAACTGGCGGGAGACGGCGCCGGCGCTGGCGGCGCAACTCCGCAAGGACCCCCGCATCGACGTCCGCGTGGTCGAAGACGCCCATTTCCTCGATTCCGAGGCCATCAGCCGTTATGACGTGATCTTGCTGAACTACATGAATTGGAAGGAGCCGGCGCCTGGAGAAACAGCCCGGGAAAACCTGCGAAAAACGATTGCCGGCGGCAAAGGGCTGGTGCTGGTCCACTTCGCCTGCGGGGCTTGGCGCGACGCCGCGGACGTCAACACGCTGATCTGGCCCGAGTTTCAAAACCTGGCCGGTAGGGTGTGGGATCCGAAGCTCCGCGGCCATGATCCGCACGGCAAGTTCCTCGTCGAGATCGCCCTGCCCGACCATCCCATCATGAAAGGAATGCAGCCCTTCGAGACCGTGGACGAGTTGTACACCTGCCTGACCGGCGACCGGCCGATCGAGGTGCTGGCGACGGCCCGATCCAAGGTCGATGGCAAGGTCTACCCCATGGCGTTTTGCTTCCAGTACGAAAAAGGCCGCGTGTTTCATTGCGTTTTGGGTCATGACGCCAAGGCCCTGGAGCCGGAGCCGGTGGGCGAGCTTTTCCGCCGTGGGGTCGTTTGGGCCGCGGGGAGGTGAGGAATCGAGAGAGCCAGGAGTCGCTATGTCCCAAGACCAGTTTCTCGAAGTGATCGACCGCGACGAGGCGGAACGTCGGTTCCGCGCGGCGGTCGATTTTCGCCCCTTAGGCCCGGAGGAAGTGCCTTTGGAGGCGGCCTTGGGGCGAGTGTTGGCCGCCGACGTCGTGGCTCAAGTCGATGTACCGGCCTTCGATCGCTCGAACTTCGACGGCTATGCCGTTCGGGCCGCCGATACGTATGGGGCACAAGAGGAATCTCCGCGAACGCTGAAGCTTCTCGGCGAGGTCTTGGCGGCGGGAGTCGTCCCGCAACAGGAGGTGACGTCGGGTACGGCTACTACCATTGCCACAGGAGGCATGTTGCCCCGCGGGGCCGACGCCATCGCCATGGTCGAGCACTGCGAGGAAGACGGCGAAACGCTCCTCGTTTATAAGGCCGTCGTGCCTGGCTTTGGCGTCTCCTTCGCCGGGACCGACATCGCCCGGGGCGAAATCGTGCTCCGCAATGGCACGGTTTTGGGAAGCCGCGAGACGGGCGTGTTGGCGGCCATTGGGGCCAACAAAGTCACCGTGTGGCGACGCCCTCGGGTGGCCATCTTTTCCACCGGCGATGAACTGCTCGAGCCGGGCCAGCCCATCCGGCCCGCCATGGTCTACGACTCGAATTCCCGAATCCTCGCCGACGCAGTGCGGGAATTGGGCGGCGAGGCGGTCGAGGGAGGCATCGTCGCCGATGACGTCGACGCCTTGCGGCAGAAGGTCCACGAAGCGATGCAAAACTGCGACCTCGTGCTGCTTTCCGGTGGCACTAGCAAGGGAGCGGGCGATCTTTCCTACCGGGTGGCCAGCGAACTGCGCGAGCCGGGCATCGTGGCCCACGGCGTGGCCCTCAAGCCCGGCAAGCCCCTTTGTTTGGCCGCACACCGAGGCAAGGCCCTGGTCGTCCTGCCGGGTTCGCCGACTTCGGCGATCTTCACCTTCCACGAATTCGTCGCGCCCCTGCTTCATGCCCTCGGGGGCCGTTCCGCCGCCAAACGCAGCAACCTTCAGGCTCGTTTGGCTGTCAAAGTCCTGTCGGAGATCGGCCGAACCGAGTACCTCTTGGTCGGTCTAGTTCAAGGGCCGGAGCTGCCCGCGGCTTACCCAATGGGCAAAGGCTCCAGCTCCGTGACCGCTTTCAGCCGCGCCGACGGCTTCGTGACCATCGACCGGCACGAGGAGATCGTCGAGGCGGGCACGATCGTCAACGTGCAGCAAATCAGCGGCGGTTTTCGCATGGCCGACCTGGTGGTCATCGGCAGCCACTGCGCAGGACTGGACTTTTTGCTCAAACGGCTGCATGAGCAGGGATTTCACACCAAGTATCTTTCTGTGGGATCGGAGGGTGGTTTGCACGCGGTGAAGCGCGGCGAGTGCGACGTGGCGGGAATGCACTTGTTCGACCCGAAAACCGGCCTCTACAACCGCCCGTATCTGACTCCCGAACTGACGCTCGTGCCCGGCTACCGCCGCCGGCAAGGGCTCGTGTTTCGGCCCGGCGATCCGCGGTTTGAGGGCCGCACCACGACCGAGGCCTTGCGCCATGCCTTAGCGGATCCTGATTGCATCATGGTCAACCGCAACCAGGGCAGCGGTACTCGCGCGCTGATCGACCGCTTGCTTCAAGGGGCCGAACCGCCCGGCTACGCCGTTCAGCCCACCACGCACAATGCCGTGGCCGCGGCCGTCGCCCAACGCCGTGCCGATTGGGGCATAGCCATCGAGTGGACGGCGGGTGTTTATGGCCTCAAATTCTTGCCGGTCGAGGACGAGCACTACGATTTCGTCGTTCCCAACGACCGTCTGGATCGCCCCGCCGTCAAGGCATTTCTGGCCTTGATCGCCGATCCCAAGGTACGTCAGGACCTTTCCGCCATGGGATTTCTTATGGACGAAGCCGATGCGTCGACTTCGTCCAGCGATCAACGCCTTTAACGCGGCGACCGTGGCCGCTCGCCTTCACTTTTGCGGGCGCAGAAGGGCCTCGCGCTGGAGGGCCAAAACAGGTGCGATCCCCTGAAGCTCCAGATAAAAGTCCTCCAAAACGCCCTTCGTGGGAGCCCCAACATGAATGCTCCAGACTTCGCCCTCGGCGTCTGGCGGGCGTCGGATCACGAATTGATGCATGGAGGCGATATCGTCAGCCTCTTCCATCTTCTGGCCCGATGGATTGTACAGGGCGGCCTTGACCCTTTCGTCGGCATTGGCCCCCGCTAGCCGGACCGCACACAATTCTAGGCCCGGCGGGACCCAGAAGAACAATTCGCCGCGCGTGGCAAAGAACGAAAATGCCGGCTGACGAGTGTAGAGGCACACGCGCTGGGTGGTTGAAACGAGCTGGATGCCGGCACTTGCCGATCGACAAACGATCCGCCACGCACCGGTCATCTCGGGCACGAACGAGTAGGAGGTTCCCTCATCGGGGCGGGCGTCGGCCAATCGCTTTTCTTCTCCGGCGGGAGAAACCAGCGTCACGACGACGTCCTGCGGCGGCACCTTGCCGACCGTTCGGGTCCGCACGGTAAACTCGGCACGCTGGCCAGCCTCGGCCCATAAGAGGTATTCGGCGTTGCCGCGGAGCCACACCCCCGATATTTCTCGAAGCGTGCCGGGACCCTCAGGAAACACGGGGACATAGCGAACACCGGAGGGATCGAACGGCGGGATTCGTACATGTTTTCGCTGGGGCATCCAGGCATCGAGTTGGCTCTGCTCAAGCGTGTAGGCGGTTTGGTTTCCTTCGCGCTCGATCGTGAGATTGCCCGTCACCCCGATCAAATTCACGCCGCCACCATCGACATACATCATGGCAGGCCGGTCCAACGCCTCTTGGAGGAAACAGTCGGTGAATTCCACTCCGCCAATGTCTTGCGTGTTGCCCAGCATCGAAAAGAAAAGGATGGGTGCCTTATTCGCCTGGTTGGCGGCGGCGTTGATCACCCGGCAATTGACAAAACGCAGCCGGCACCCCTCCGCCGGTTTCTCCTCAACGACGATGCCGCCGATTCGGTCGTTTTCGAAGGTGCAATCGACCACCTCCACGGAACCCCGCACGGCCTGCTTCGGGCCATTGCCGGTAGTGAAATGAAAGCCAGTCTGGTTGTCCCGGGTGCGACAATTTTCAAACCGAATCGACACCGGCGTGGATTCGGCATTCAAGTTTTTGAGATAGAGGATAAAGCCGATCGAGCGGTTGCCTTCCGCCAGGCAATTGCGCAAGACACAGTTGACCAAACGTTCATTGGGACGATTCGGCTCGAAATCGACGCCAGCCATGGGGGCGGTACCGCCCGTGTCGCGGAAAACGCAGTTCTCCACCAACAAGTTTTCGGCCGTGATGACGCTCATGCCTTGGCGATAGTTGCGGTCGCAAACTACGTCGCGGATCACGAAGTCGCGGTTCAGCGTGCCGCCGAGGTAGATCCCGTCCCCACCGCTCTCGGCGAGGGTCAGGCCCTCGATCCGCACGTTGGAGCAGTCATAAAAACACAACACGTGCCGCCATTCGGAGTGTTCGTAAGGCGGCCGGTCGTAGTCTTCGCGCCACATCTTGAGCGTGGCCCCGTGGCCCGTCAACGTAATGTTCCGCTTTCCGCTCGCGGTGAACAGCGAATCGTTTTTGCCGAGGAATTCGCCCCGCTTGGCCTGAACCACGACGCCTTTCTCGAACACGATCTCCTGATCGCTAACCAATTCCAGCTTGCGGACGATCCAAGGGCTGCCCAGATTTTCGACAATCAGCTTTTTCGCGCCGGAGTTGATTGCCGCCTGAAGCGCGGCCGTGGCGTCTTCGGGATCGAAGCCCCACCACGAGGCCCGGGCCGTTGTCTCGCGTCCGGCGGCTACTTCGGCGATGGCTTGGGGATTGGCAGCACGACGCGTACCGGCAGCGTCGGCCGGGGATTCTCCGCCCCAAGTCGGGCTCCCCACGACACCGAGCACCATCAAACACACCAAGCAGGTCAAACGCATGAAGGGTCTCCACCAACACGAGAGTTTCACGATGGCCTCGTCCGACGCAACGTGGCGCTTCGGCCCTCGGCCGGAGGTATCACCGACGACTGAAGCAGGGTTCGCACTAAGCAGCTTGCCTCGATGACCACGCAGCACGGAATTCACCTCTCGCAGTGAACGCGCGGAACCCCGATGCTGAGGATTGCTTGTTGATCGTTCAATCCTAAAAACTCAAGCCAATCGGCCAAAACTCTCTCACGAAGGCTAGGCATCGGACGAAGCAAACGCATTTTAAAAGCTGGATTCACGTTGTCAACTTCCTTCGCCATCGACGCCCGTGACGGCTGGGCGGATGTTTGGTAAACTATAGGTATCGACCTGGTCCTCCTCGTTCCAAAGACGTTCTGCCACGATAAACGCGTGGGGTTCATTGCGATAGATGCCTGAGGTTCCGCCCGTGCCAGCCGAAGAGTCCCCCCTCCCTGCAAGTTCCCTGCCGGAAACGATCGACGACGAGGCCACGCTTGAGGAATTGCTCAGTCGTCCGACAGCCGAGGTCGTAGATACCATGCGTCGCTTGCAGGGCGATGTGATTCTCTTGGGCGTCGGAGGCAAGATCGGGCCGAGCTTGGCGCGCATGGCCCGGCGGGCGAGCGACATGGCGGGCGTGAAACGGCGGATCATCGGCGTAGCACGATTTACGTCGCACGCACTCCGCGACGTGCTGGAGGCCGAGGGCATCGAAACGATCGCCTGCAATCTTCTCGACCGTGCAGCCCTCGACGCTTTGCCCGATGTGCCCAATGTCTTGTATTTGGCCGCGATGAAGTTTGGTTCTACCGGTCAGGAGGCGATGACCTGGGCCATGAACTGCTATCTTCCGGGCATGGTCTGCGAAAAGTATCGGTCCAGCCGGATCGTGGCCTATTCCACCGGCAACGTGTATCCCATGACCCCGCCGTCCAGCGGGGGCCCCACAGAAGAAACCCCACCCGGGCCGATCGGCGACTATGCCATGAGCTGCTTGGGCCGTGAGCGGATTTTTTCCTATTTCAGCATCACGGCGGGCATTCCGGTGGCCCTGCTGCGCTTGAACTATGCCCACGAAATGCGTTACGGCGTGATGGTGGACCTGGCCCAAAACATCCTCGCCGGGCGCGAGATCGATTTGACGATGGGCTATTTCAACGCCATCTGGCAAGGCGACTCGAACGCGATGACACTGCGGGCCTTCGATCACGTAGCCTCCCCGCCGCGGATCATCAACATCGCCGGTTTGGAAACGTTGTCGGTGCGCGCGGTGGCCCAGCGTTTGGGCGAGAAGTTGGGCAAGCCGGTCCAGTTTCGTGGGGCGGAGGCCGCCGACGCTTTGTTGAGTAACGGCCGCTTGGGCTGCCAGTTGCTCGGCCATCCCCGCGTGCCCGTGGAACGCATGATCGATTGGATTGCGGATTGGCAGCGGCGCGGGGCCGCTACCTTGGGCAAGCCCACCCATTTCCAAACGCGCAACGGAAAATTCTAGGCCCCCTGGGAGGTTCTCGATTGAGGCTGCATTTTCTCGGTTCCCAGCGGCAGGTCACAGGCTCGCGCTACCTGCTGGAGGTCGGGAGGAAGAGGATTCTGATCGATTGCGGGATGTTCCAGGAGCGGGATTATCTGGCCCGGAATTGGGAGCCCGTCGGGCCGCCAGCCAACAACATCGCCGCGATCCTGCTCACGCACGCCCACATCGACCATTGCGGCCTGGTTCCCCGATTGGTCCAGCAAGGGTTTCGTGGTCCGATCCACGCCACTCCGGCCACGGCGGACTTGGCGGAATTGATGCTCTACGATTCGGCCAAGATCCAGGCTGAGGACGCCGCCTTCAAGCGCAAACGGCACCGCAAGGAAGGCCGCCGCGGAAAGTATCCCGAGGTCCCCCTCTTCACCACCAGCCAGGTCCGCAAGACCGTGCCTTTGTTCGAGGAAACGCCTTATGGCGAACCGGTGCGCGTCTGCGACCAGGTGCGGGCATTTTTTCATGACGCAGGCCATATCCTTGGCTCCGCGATCGTGGACCTGGAGGTCCGCGAGAACGGCGTGACGCGGCGTGTGGTCTTCTCCGGCGACCTCGGCCAATGGGACAAACCCATCCTCCGCGATCCCACCTTCATTCGCCAGGCGGATTTCGTGATCCTGGAATCGACCTACGGCGACCGCGATCACCAGAAACGCGAGGACGTCGAGAGCCAACTGGCCGAGGTGATTTCGGAGACGATTTCCGGCGGAGGCAACGTGGTGGTGCCCACCTTCGCCGTGGAACGGGCCCAAGAATTGATGTACCACATCAGCCGCTTGACCGAGGCGGGCCGCATTCCCCGCGTTCCTGTGTTCCTCGATAGCCCCATGGCGGCCGACGCTACCGATATTTTCGAGTTGCACCGCGAATGCTACGACGAGGAAATGTGGCGGCGCGTCGGTTCCGGCAGCCAGCCCTTGCGGTTCCAGGGCCTGAGCTTGGTGCGCTCGGTCGAGCAGTCCAAGGCGATCAATGATCTGAAGGAACCGGCGATCATCATGGCCCCCTCGGGCATGTGTACCAACGGCCGAATCAAACACCACCTCGTGCATAACATCTCGCGGCCGGAATCGACCATTCTCTTCACCGGTTTTCAAGTCCGCGGCACGCTGGGCCGACAGATCCTCGACGGAAACCCCGAGGTGCGGATCCACGGCCGCTTGTGGCCGGTTCGGGCCCGGATCGCCGAAATCCACGGCATGTCCGGCCATGCCGATCGCTCAACGTTGATCCGCTGGCTGAACGCCCTAAATGCCCCGCCCAAGAAACTCTTCCTGACTCATGGCGAAGAACACGTGTCACTCGCTTTCGCAGAACATGTTCGCTCGGTGTTAGGGTGGGAACCAGTTGTGCCGCAGTACCAAGAAGTTGTCGAACTGGCATGAATTCTTTCAAGGTAACTTGGCTGGCGCAAACCGAGGTCATGGGCAGGAAGGATCGCCTGTCTTTGGTCCGCCGCCCCTGGCAAACCGCACTTCCGTCGCGTCCGAAGCATGGCTGGCAAAGTGCGGCCACGTGGAAGCGTGGCCCTTCAGATTTTGGGCCACGGCGGGGCGTGACATTGCCGCCATTGCTCCGTTGAGCTGTTTCGCCGCTTGTCGCTGGCGTAGTGGTCCGAGTACGCTGAGTTAGAAAGGTCGAGGACCTCGCGTTTCATCCCGAAACAGCACATCTTGGAGGAGCCGCCCGTGGCCGTTGATCCGAGTGTATTGGAGACGTTCGAAAACCAGTACCCCGATCGTGAATATACGATCGAGATCCGCTGTCCCGAGTTCACCTCCGTGTGTCCCAAGACCGGCCAGCCGGACTTCGGGACGTTGACTTTTACTTATGTGCCGGCGAAGAAGTGCGTGGAGCTGAAGAGCCTGAAGCTTTATCTTCAGCAGTTCCGCAACGAGGGCATTTTCTACGAGCACGCGACGAACCGCATCCTGGACGATCTGGTGGCCGTGGTCCAGCCGCGGCGGATGACGCTTTCCGCGGCCTTCACGCCGCGCGGGGGCATCACGACGACCGTCACGGCGAGCTACACCTGCCAGACGGAGTGAATTTTAGCCCCATAGGGCAGAGGTCTGTCGCGTCAGCCCTCGCGCCAGCGGACCCGGGGTGAAGGGGCATAGTCGATGGCCACGTGCTTTCCGTCGTGCGCGATGGAGAGCCGGGCCGCCTCGGTGACCAACTCGTTGATCGAGCTGTTGGCGGGGGTGGCCAGGATGCCGCGGCGGTCGATTTCTTCGATCACCTGCCGCCGTCGCCGGATCGCCTCGTCCCCAGAGAGCCCCTCGGCGGCGGCGTTCACCCGCATGGCCGCTCCCAGGAGGGCCTCGATGGAGTCGTAGCCGTAGCCAACGGGCTTGAATCCCTCGCCCTCCCAAGGCACGAGGCGGAAATAATCGGGGCTGACGTAGCGGAACATGGCCCCGGCCTTGCGGTCCACGTAGCCGTAGCTACAGCCGCGGTATTGGTCGTCGTGGTGGAGATACGCCCCGCAGTCCGGCCCTTCGCAGAACAGGCACAGCCCCTGATCGTTCGTCCCAGGGCCTTCGTCCGGATAGCCCAAGCCATTGGTGACGCTGAGAATCGCCCCATTTTCCCAAACCACTTGGCCCGAGGACCAGAGATAACCCACGTTCCCATTGGGGAACCGGCCCTCGACGCCGCGGACCGAAACCTCGACTGGCCTCAACCCGGTGATGAAATAAACCAGGTCCACGTAATGGCAGCCGATGTAGGTGAACGGATCGCTGTTTTCCTTCGTGAACCAGTTCTGAAAATTGGAGTGGCGGTAATAATAGGGCTCGATCAATTTTGCTTCGCCGCAGCGGAACTCGCCCAAGCGGCCGGCGCGGTACTGGCGTCGGGCCTCCAGCGAGCGACGGTCGAAGCGTTTGTGGTACTCCACACCCACGAACAACCCGCGATCGTGCGCCACGTGCTCGATTTCCACCGCCTGCGCATGTTTGAGCACGAGGGGCTTGACGGCCAGCACGTGTTGATCGTGGGCAAGCGCCTCGCGAATCACTGGGTAGTGCAGGTGGTCGGGCACGGCCACGACCACGAGTTGATGCGGCGGCAAGGCCGCGATGGCGTCCTTATAGAGATCGGGAAACATCGTTTCTGGCGGCGTGTCGAGCGAAGGCAGGGGCTCGAAATGCTGGCCGGGGAAGGCCTCGCTCAACTGCGGCGCCTCGGCCAAAGTCCGCAGCGGGGCGCTATTGAGCGCCACGACCCGAATCGCGCCCACCAGGCCCAACCGCTGGAGATGGTAGATCGACGGCAAAATCTGATCGTGGGTGATCATCCCACCGCCGACAATCAAGACGTCCATGTGGGATTGCACGGATGCTGCCATGATGCGCTCTCCTTCATCTGACTCGTCGGTATCGCATTGAGGGCTTCACGTGATGGTCGCACGTCGCGGCCTGGCTTTACGTGGCCGAAACGACTTCGTCCATCGCTTCTTCCAGCACCTGGATGCTCTCGCGGAGCGGTTCTTCACCGATCACCAGTGGTGGAGCGACCTTGACCGAGGCCCCGCCATAGCCGACCGGCGAGAACATCAAGAGGCCCTTCTCGACGCATCGGCGCACGATTTCGGCGGCTCGATTGGCGTCCGGCTCGATGCCCCCAGGCTTGACGATGTGGAGCGACGCGACCAAACCTTTGCCATGCACGGTGCCCACGTGGTGCGGGAACTTCGCCGCCACCGCGCGGAGGCCGGGCTGGAGGATTTCCTCGCCCAATTTGCGGGAGTTTTCCACCAGATTTTCCTCTCGGATCACCTTCAGATTGGCAAGCACGGCCGCTGCGCAAACGGGATTGCCGGTGTGGGTCGAGGTCATCGAGCCGGGCGGATAGAGGTCCATCACGTCCGCACGACCGATCACCGCCGAGATCGGCAATCCACTGGAAATCCCCTTGCCACAGCAAATCACGTCGGGCACAACGCCGTAGTGCTCGAATCCCCAGTACTTACCCGTACGACCGAAGCCCGCCTGCACCTCGTCGAAAATGAGCAGGGCCTGGTGTTCGTCGCACCAAGCGCGGAGCCGTTGGATGTATTCCGGCGGGGCGAAGCTGGCGTTCCCGCCCTGGTAAGTCTCGGTCATCACGCCCGCCACCATCTCGGGCCGGATGCCTTGGCGGCTGAGCGATTCGAGGAAGAGTTCGAAGCGGGTGTCTGGGCAGCGAAAACCGTCGGGGAAGGGGACCTGGACGATGTTCGGGTCGAGATTGACGATCCATTGCTTCAAACTGGGGATACCGCCGGCCATTTGGGCCCCTAGGGTCCGACCGTGGAAGGCGTTGTCGAACGTCACCACCGTGATCTTCTCCCGACCGCCAACCTTCAGGCCCCACGTCCGCGCGAGCTTGATCGCGCATTCGCACGTCTCCGCGCCCGTGGTCAGCAGAAAGACCTTTTTCAGACCCGGGGGGGCGACTTCCGCCAGCCCCTCCACCACCTTGGCGCGAATTTCCGAAGGGAAGCAATAGTTGTGCGTTAGACCGTGGCGGACCTGGTCCAGGATCGCCTGGGAGATTTCTGGGTGGCTGTGACCGGCGTTGGCCACCAAGACCCCGCTCGACCAGTCCAGCCACATATTGCCCCAGCGGTCGAACACCTGGATGCCCTCCGCGCGATCCCAAACCACCAGCGGCTGTCCGCTCATGGAGATCGGCTCATATTGGCGCAGTCGCTCCAAGATCGGGATCGACTCGGGCACGGGAATGTCGGTCACAATGCGACGATACTTGGTTTGCACCTGGGGTACTTTTCGGGGAACGAGTTCAAACTGCGCCATGGAGTTCTCCCAAAAGAAATTGAATCGAAAGTCTCATTCTTCCCTCAACGATCTTCGGTGAACGCGGTGTGCGACCGGCGAGGCGTAGCGCTCGCGTCATGACGGCCAAGCCGTCAATCCGAGGACGTGGCCTGTCTTGCCCCACCCCAAGCTTCGCCAGCCGCTGCACGAAAAAACAAAAAAACACTCCCTGCGCGATCCACCCCGGTATTTCGGGGAACGGACCGTGCTTGGAGTGCTCCACGTATGCTGGTAGTGCCGCTACGGATGCCAGCGAGCGTTCATGTTGTCGTCTGCGCCGGGTTCGAGGGCGCCCGGCCGCATGGATATGCGATTATAATGAGCCTACCAAAAACCTGACAAGTCCCCGCAGTTCGGGTAATTTCTAGCTGGAGATGTTTGTCGGACGGTTGAATCGCCGGGCCATGACGATGAACGCCACAGTCACCGGGATCATGATCAGGGCAAACAGCCCGAAGTATCGCCCAGGCGAGAGTTCAAAGCCCCACACCGTCTGGCCATACAGTGGTGTGACCTGCGCGTTGAGGATATTGGCGAAGAACACGGTCAGTAGCCAGCAGGCCGTCACAAAGCTCTTCATCGTCGCCGGGGCGGCCGTGAAGGCCAATTCCAAGCCGACCACCGAGATGCAGATCTCGGCCACGGTGATCAACAGGTAGGAAACCACCTCCCAAAGCACCGAAACCTTGCCTGATTCCGCGGCCAGGAAACCAGCCGCCGACATGATCGCCATGGTAATCGTGGTGAGCACGAAGCCGATGAGCATCTTGGTGGTCGGCCGCAGGTCGTAGCCGATTCTCGCCAGGTAATGCCACAACAGAGTGATCGGCGGCAACAAAAGCACGATCAAGACCGGATTGATCGTCTGGAGCAAGTCGGGAGGAAGCGATGTTTCAAACAGGTCGATTCCCAACCGATCGCGGGCGAACGAGAGCACGGTGTGCTGCCATGTCCCGGGCGGGTGGTTGAACACGTCCAAGGCCAGGTGGTCTTTGGCGAACAGCGTCCAGGTCGTGGCCGATTGATCGAAAATGCTCCAGAAAAACGTCACCACCACGAACAGCCCGAAGATCCGCCGGAGCACCACGAGTCGCTCGCGGCGTTCCTCGGGCGTGAGCCGTTTGCGCTGGATCGTCTCCACGCCGTAGAACGGTTTGCCCGACGCGAAAATGATGAACGCCAAGGTCATCAACACAGTGGGAAACCAGAAGGCCGTGGCGTAGCCGTAATGGTCGCGAATCCAAGGCATGGAGAACGAAGACAACGCGGCCCCGATGTTGATCGCCCCGTAGAACATGGCAAAGGCGTCGCTGCGGAGCTTGGTCTGGCCGGGCCGCTTCTGGTCGTAGGTCAACCCCATGAGCGTGGAGATGTTCGGCTTGATCACGCCACTCCCCATGGCTAGGAGGGCTAACGAGATAAAGAGGAACGTCCGGTTCTGGATCGCCTCGATGCCCAACATCGCCTGCCCGATGATGTACGGCACGCAAAACCCGACGATCGTGCGGTATTTGCCCAGGTAGTTGTCGGCCACATAACCGCCAACCAACGGCAATAGGTAGCAGGCCGCGATGAAGTACGACATCACGCGGCTGGCTTCCCCATCGCTGAAGCCCAACACGCGGATCATGTACAACAACAAGATCGCCCGCATGCCGTAGTAGCAACACCGCTCGGCGAATTCGCCCCAGAAGAAGAACCAGAACCCGATCGGGTGATCGCGCAAGGCCGCGCGCTGGTGGTGCGGTTCGTGGTTTTCAGCCGTCGATTTTGTTGGATCGTGACTCATGGGTTCTCGCTTCGACAAAACGTGCCAGAGCTATATTTTCCTATCTGCCTGACACGAAGAACAAAGTTGATGCCTTTTTCCGGGTTCTCAGTCGCGGAAATCCTCCGAGAATGCCCGGGGATTCAAGTCCTCGCCGGTGGCGTGCCGCGTCAGCGCGTTCCAGTCGAGCGTGCGTCCCGGGGCGAACACCCGTTGGATCAGATATTCTCCCACCGCCTTATTGCCGACGTAAACTGCCTGGGCGGGAGGGGTGCCTGCCAAGACATTTCGGGCGATTGTATGGTGCAATTGGGCGGCAAACAACTCGCCCAACATATAGTTGTGGTAATAGGCCGGCGCGCTGACGATGTGGATCTTCGCGGCGTAGTCGGGCGCGTTGCGGCCCTCAGGACGCTTCACGCCCTGGTACTTTTCCACCAAATCCCACCACAAGCGGTTCAGGTCCTGGCTAGGGTCGGCATAGAGCGCCTTCTCGAAACGAAACATCACCTGGCACCACCGGGAAAAGATCAAGAGTTGGTTGCGGCGAAGTTTTTGCCCGCGGCGTTGAAATTCCTGCGGGTCTGGCACTTCGACGCCCACGGCCTGGAGCCAATTCGCGTCCCGGGCGAAGCGCTCGAACATCATGGCGATGCCCTCGGTCGTAAGCGTGTGGGCCTCGCAGCGAAGCACGTAGGGCACGCTGGCTGGGATGTTCTTGCTGGAATAGACGGCATGGCCCAGCTCGTGCAACATCGTGGAGAGCCATTGATAGTTGGGCACGATGTTGGCTAGGACGCGCACGTCGCCGGCCCGGTCGATGTCGATGCAGAAGGCGTGGGGGTTCTTGCCGGGCTTTTCGTAGAGGTCGCTTCGGGCCAGCACGTCGTCGATCGGCAAGCCAATCCCCGTGTAAAAATCCCGGCAGACGCGAAGGATGTCGATTTTCGCGTACACGGCATCATCCGCTGGCCCGAACACGGCCGGCGATTCCTGGAAAAAGGGATCGTGATAGTGCCACGGGCGAAGCTCCTCGACGGTCACACCGCATTGGGCCGCCAGCGCCGTGTCCAGCTCGGCTTTGGCGGCCTCGAACGGCTGGCGGGTCAAGGCATCCAGCTCGTCGAAGAGCCGCAGCACTTGCTCCTGACTTTGCTCGGCCAAGGCAAGCTGCATCACGTGAAAATCGCGGAACCCCAGTTTCCTAGCGGCCTGGTTCCGCAGCGCGACCAATTCTTTCAAGTCCGTTTCGACGACCGGCCCTACCGCCTTGCTCGCTTCCCAAACCGCCTGGCGCTCTGCGGAATCCTTGGAGGTGCGGAGGACCCGCCGGACTTCGTTGTCGCTCAATTGCTTGCCGCCGACTTGAGGCCGGTAAACGTTGAACGCCTGCTCGATTTTGTTCGATTTGGCCAGAATGGCCTTGAGCAATTCGGGATCGATTTGGCGGGGCAGATATTGCAGGTAGAGCACCGCGATCTGCCGCGCTAGCACAGGATCCTGAAGGGGTTGCTCCTTGATGGCCTTCAATTCGGCGAAGGCCTGAGGGTCAGCCAAACGTAGTTCGAGCCGCGCCTCGGCCTCTTCCTTGAGTTTGTAGTCCTCATCTTTGCCCGACACGTTGGCGGCCCACCATCGCCGGCCCACCTCGATCTCCAGCGGTCGTATGGTGGCCTCGTGTTGGGCGATGAACTTTCTCGCCCGTTCGTCGTTGTCCTCCCCCGCACCGGCTTGTTTGGCCAGTGTCACTCCGACTGCAACCAACAGCCCCGCAAACATAACGTGGGTCATCGACATCGTACGCTTTCCTTTTTCCTCAAGCTGAAGATTGAAGGCTGATCAGCGGCCGGCCCTCATGCCAAACCATCAAGACGATTCGTCGCATGGCGAAATCACGCTTAGGCGGCCTTTCAGCCACGACTGCCCGCGATTTGGCGGTATTCTGCCAGACCATTTCCGACAGGGCAAGCCGCGACGGCGACGCGACGGGTGAGTGGATCTACGTAATCTGCCCGCCAGTTGGTCCCGGCGTTGGGAGCTTCGGCGAATGGCTCGCTCCCTATGGACTTTTTCACAAT
The DNA here is from genome assembly GCA_937951625.1 of uncultured Thermoguttaceae bacterium. Lineage (GTDB taxonomy): Bacteria > Planctomycetota > Planctomycetia > Pirellulales > Thermoguttaceae > CALFBP01. The sequence continues at coordinate 4,254 of CALFBP010000052.1, read as the reverse complement.
CTCGGCACGCTCTTGGAAACGACACGCTCCTGGAAGCTGTCAGAATCGCGTGCGTTCGAAGGTCTCTTTGCGTTGGGACATGAGGCGTTGGATTTCAGCGGCGGCGTCTTTCTTGGTCTTGAGCTTCGCGGCAATGCCGAGTGCCTTGGCAATTTCGAAGAGATCGTCCTTCTTGAATTGCTTCTCCAAACGTTTGACTTCGGTTTCGATGGCGGTGTACGAAACTTCCGGACTGGTGACGCGATCGAAAAAGGCGCGCACCTGTTCAATGGCCGCGGCAAGCGCCTGCGGGTCGCCGGGCTTGGCGGCCGAGCGCCCGGTTTTCGAGCGGCCCGCGGTCGGGACCACGCCCGTCTTCGCGTACTGATCGGCGGCGGCGAGGAAGTCGGCGAATTGGGTGAGGCTCCACTCGCGGAACGGTTCGAGGGCCGCACATGCTCGGCCCAGGTCCTCGGCCACCTTTTTCGCTCCCGACGCGCTAAGCGGCTGGCTGAGACTCGCGAGAAACGACTGAAGCTGACTGACGTTCATGAATGGCAATCCTTTCACGGAGTTCGCGCGCAAGATCGCGGAACATCGGTTCGACATCCTGGTAGACCACGGCGAAGCGATTGGCCCGGGCCGCGTCGGCGAAGGAGCCCTTTTGGCGAATCATCACCCGGAATTGATGAACCTCTTGGCCCCAGGTATCCTCGCACAGACGCGGCAAGGCGTCCCAGATCGCCTGCTCGCGTTGGATGGGGCGTTCCCGGGGGTGGGTGCGGTTGGCCACCAAGCCGAGCACTTCCAATCGCGGAGAGAGCACCGCCTGAAGGTTCTTCAGGGCGCGGAGCTGGCGCGGGACGGCCTCGGCCGAGGTCTGGTCGGGAATCACCGGAATCAGCACGAAATCGGCGGCAGAAATGGCATTGATACAAGCGGTGGTCAGTCGCGGTGGGCAGTCGAGGAGCACGAAATCGAACTCCTGGGCCGCGAAAGGGGCGTGGAGGTAGGAACGGAGCACATGCCGGACATCGCGACGCTCGGGTCGCAAGAGCCATTCGGCCATGGCACGGTTTTCCACATCGGCCAGGTTTTCATCGGCGGCGATCACCCGCAGCCCCGGCCGTTCCGCGACCTTATGACAGCAACGGGTGAAGACCTCCTGACTGGGTTCCGGCGTTTGGAAAAGCAGATCGACGAATTCGCCGCGGCGGCGAATTTCCTCGATCTGCTCGGGCGGAAGGCAGAGCGAGGTGAGCGACCCTTGGTAATCCAGATCGACCACCAGCACGCGGTGGGTCTCGGCCAACAGCGCGCCGAGGTTCGCAGCCAGCGTGGTTTTGCCCACGCCCCCTTTCAAGTTGGTCAAGGCGATGATCCGGGCCGCGCGCTGGGGCAGGGCGATAAAAGCGGGCACAGGTCCCACAGAGGGCTTTTCCCAGACTTTCCCGTCGAAGCTCGCTAGGCGCTGCGTTTGCTCCGTCAATTCCGCGACCTGTTGGAGCAGGGCGGCCTCGTTTTCCTTTCGTGCCACGAGTTCGCTCGAGACATCGACTTGAATGGTCAGTAAACGCTCGCGATCCTTGCGCAGAGCGTCCAACTCCATTTGGAGTCGGGCGAGGTCCTCGCGCAGGCCTCGGGCCTCGCCTTGGATCACGCCCTGCGCCTCCCGAAGGCGGTGGGCCTCCTCTTGGACCGCCCCCAATTGCCCCTCGAGGTTTCCCTTGATCTCGCAAAGTTGCCGGTTTTCCTGCGAGGCCGCTTCGACTGCGGCGCGAAGCCGCTCGGCCTCCTCCTTCAGATAGTCCAAGGCGGTGGCTAGCTGCGTTTTCGATTGACGCAGCGACTCGGCTTCGCTTCCCAGTGAAGCCACCTCCATGCGAAGTTTTTCGGTTTCAACATGGGCGATCTGAAGCTTGGCGTCCTTGGCCGCGTTGGCCGCCACCAAGTCGTTGTTCTCCGACGCCAGTTTTTCGATCCTGCATAAAAGCGGACGACGCGAGGCCCAGTGTACGGATGTCAATATCAGCGCCACGGCCCCGACACCCAGGGCAAAGGCCACCACATGCCCCGGTCCCTGACGCACCATCTCCGTCAGCATTTCGTACAGTTCATGGGTACTCATAGGGAAACTCCGCGGGGAAGGGGCGGCCCTGCTTGCCGCCAGGTTTATCCCGATTATTGGCTAGGAAATATCCCCCGGTCAATCTTGTGATTTCTCCGCCGCCAGGGTAGCAGGCGGCGACCGCAGCAATTATCATAGAGGCAGCTTGGGCAGGTCCGCAGGGCCCTGCCCCCCGCCGTCGAAGACGGTTCGGGCGGCTGGAGATAACACCGTTTTCGGCCGCGGTTTTCGACATCCCTCCCCGGCATCAGAAAGGCGGTTTTCTGATGAGCCGAGTCCCTCCAATCCGCCGGCGCCGACGTTGGGAGCGGTGGCTCCTTTCGCTCGCCTCGTTGATGGCGACGCTGTTTTTGGTTGGCGCCGCCGTGCGAATGAATCTCAGCCAGGGCTCCCGTCCCTCAGGTCCGCTCACCTGTCGCGTGACACGTGGGCCCTTTGAACACGACGTCGTTGTACAGGGCGAGGTGGAGAGCGCGGTCAACGTCGAGGTCCGTTGCGAGGTCCGCTCGGATTCGGGTTCCTGGGTGCGGATCCTGGACGTCATTCCCGAGGGAACGATGGTCCAGCCGGGCGACGTGCTGGTGCGACTCGATTCCTCTGGCCTGGAGGCCGACCGGGATCGGCAACGCATCGTCTGCGAGCAGGCCAGGGCCGCCGTGATTCAAGCCCGCACCAGGTACGAAACAGCCAAATTGAACAAAGAAGCGTACCTCGGTGATGAATACCGATTGGCCGAGGAAAAGGCCCGATCTGCCCTGATGGTCGCTGAGGAGGCTGAGCGCCGTGCCCGGGAATTCTTGGCATGCAGCCGCGAATTGTTCGAAGAGGGCTACATCACGGAACTCCAGCTTCGCGCCGACGAGTATGCGTGGCGGGCCGCACAGACCGACCTTCAAATTGCCAGAATCCGGCTTGCCGTGCTGGAGAATTTCACCAAACCGGTCCGGCTTACCCAGCTCAACGCAGCGCTGGTGACGGCCCAGGCCCGGCTGGCAGCGGCGGAATGCCATGAAAACCTGGCCCGCTTGCGTTTGAAGAAGATCGAGGAGCAAATCGAGAAGTGCGTCGTGCGGGCTCATGTGTCGGGCCAGGTCGTGTTGGCCCATCTGTTCCACAACGACCATGCCCACATGGTCCAGCCGGGCGAACTGACCATGGAGAGTCGTGTCTTGGTCCGCCTGCCAGACTTTCGAAAAATGCAGGTCGCCGCCCTCGTGGAAGAGGAGAAGATCGCTTTAGTGCGGCCGGGCATGGCGGCCACGGTGCGGTTGCAGGCCTTTCCCGAGGTGGTACTTCGCGGTCGCGTGACCAAAATCGATGAATATCCCGTGGCCGAGGATTGGCTCCGCTCGGCCATCAAACGCTACCGGACGATCATCGCCATCGAATCGGCACCGCCGGGGACGCGGCCTGGCATGACCGCCGAGGCCCGACTTCATCTCCACCGCCTCGAAAATCCCTTACAGGTGCCTTGCCCCGCTGTGATCCGCCATGGGGAGAAAAGCTACTGCATCTTGGTGAAAGACGGCGAGTTCGAGGCGAGGGAAGTCGTTTTAGGACCGAGCAACGGCGTGAACTTCGTGGTTCGCGAGGGGCTCCGCGAGGGTGACCAAGTCGCGCTAGCCGCCGCGGCGCATCGCGACAAAATCCAATTGCCCAAGTTGAAACAACCCGCCCCTGGGGTCTCATCCCTCTCGGCCGATCTTCGCGGCCGAGGCGCTGACCAGGCTCAGAACTGACGCCGACAACTCCCGGACACCCCAACCCAACGGCTCACGCTAAGGGAAATAAAGATTTCCGGCAATCTGGGCCATGGCCGACCAACTCTTGCAACGTCGCCTGGCTATCCACCGTGCTCACCTCTCAGGCATCAACGCAGCAGGTTGCCTCAGCCAAGGCGCCGCGCCTGATCCGTTTGCGAAGCGGCCAATTCCCTCATCTGTCGCTGCTGCACCTGGCGGCTGAGACGCTTGCCCAGCTCGTGGGCTCGCCCCTCAATCAGGGAGTAATGCGGCACCCCCTTGATCGTCCCATCAGCCCGGCTCAGCTCCACTTCCACCTCGGCCGCTTCCCGCAACAATCGCTCCAGACGCTCCTCGAGCTGAGCCATCCTCTTCTGGGAATCTTGCTCCTTTTCCGAAAAACTC
>CALFBP010000051.1 GCA_937951625.1 uncultured Thermoguttaceae bacterium | reverse complement strand
ATCGACCGGCGGCTCAGGCCATGGGCATTCGATCCGCGTTGATCCGAAGAGGCGTGCATCGTTGGTTTCCTTTTTCAAGAACCATGGCAAGGGCGCGACTGCACCGGGGCATTCACGAGGAAAGACCAATGTCTTCGCCTTGCCGCCGCGCCGGTGTTTGACGGTTTCGAACTGCGCCTCATTGTGGATCGCGGACCGCGAGCCGTCAATCTGCCGCCCCCCTGCGAATCCCGATGGCCTGTCAGCGAATGCGAATCAAGGCGACACTGTCGCCTGGCAGTTTGACTTTCGCGCCATCGCCAAGCAGTTGCCCAAGATCAAGGCTTGAAGCATTGCCGCCGGAGTCGGGCGTGGAACCGCCGCCAAGCAAGCCGATCAGTTCGGCCGCAACGGGTCGGGCCAAGGGGCAAGGGAGCTTCTCCGGTCGGATCGCGCAAGTGATTTCGCGGGGTGCGGGTTCCAAATTAGCCAGAAGCACGAAGGCCTCGCCCGGGCGGCTGTAGACAGCCGAAGCGGCGCGGGCGTCGGACAGTCGCACCGCGGCATTGCGCCAATCGGCGAACCTGTACGACTCGATTTCCCCGAGGGGCTTGAGCAGGGCCGCCAACTCGATCATCTCGTTGCTGGCAGGCCAAGTCGCGACCCCGCCCAACGCCGCGTAGATGGCAAACACCCGATGTAATCGTGGCGGAGATTCGGCGTCCAGCATTCCGTAGCTGATCACGCCGCGAGGGACCGCCCCGACGAGCGACCACTCGACCGGCAAATCCTCCAGGGGCGGCGCCTGGTCCTTCCATTTGCCGTAGCCCCATTCCGTGGCCACCACATAATCGGCGAAGTTCTCCGTCGCAAACATGGGGACCGTGGTATTATGCACGATAACGAGTCCCTCGGGCCCCACACGATGTCGCGTCCACTCCATCAGGTCGATCAGCTCGTCCATGTCCCAATGGCCGTCGGCTTGCTGGTCGGCGGTCTTCCCCTCGTGGAGCGGATTGCAGCACAACAAGGCCACGTTCCAATCGTAATACACCCCGGTAAGCGGATGATTCTTGAGCACGCGATCGATGGAGAACTTGAGGAACTCCAGCCAGCCGGAGCGGAGGCACATCTGGGCGCCGAATTCAGCGCCGGGCGCGTAGAAATTATGCCGCAACTCGCCCTTGCGATCCTTGCGGCCCCACGGCTGGCCGTGTTTCTGAAACTGCTCGGTGCTCGGATGCAATTCCTTGTTTGAAAAGTAGGTGGCGGTGCGGATTCCCACCTCCCGGCAGTCGCCCAGGACTTTGTCATACCGATCCATGTCGGGATAGGGCGGGTAGGCGCCGTCGCGCCAAAACAGGCCGTCGCGGTAGTAGTCGCCGTCGTGGTGACAATGGGTCGTTTGGATTCCCCTCTCGGCCCAACGGCGAATCTGTTCGGTCGAGACCCAATCGCCTCGGTTGCGATTGAATGTGGTGTGCAGCCAAGGCCGCTGTGCCCGACCATCGCGGATTGGCACAGCAAAATAGAAGTCCAGCGTAAACCCATCAGGAAGAACCACGGCCGATTCAGGGCTCCACAACGTGGAGACGACGAGTGTCACCCCAGGGGGATCGGTATTGCAGTGAAGCAGGCATTGCCCTTGGCCACGGCGCCCGGCAGGCCCCTTTTCCCATGACTTCAAATCGGATCCGGCGAACCATTCGATGCCCTCGACGCCGGGATCGACCAAGATCATGGATCGTGGCACGTAGTGGGTCTTGAGTGGGCGTGCCGCGGGCGTCTCAGGACGTAGTTTGCCCCAAACGTTGCTCCCGAAGGAGAAAGCTCCCATGCCTTCGTCCTCAGTCTTTCCCTCGCGGTAACCGTAGTTCGTGAGGCTAGGGGCCAGCACGGTGGCCAGGGGGCAAAGCTCCTTGATGCGGGTGCCGCTAGGGGCGATGAATTCCTTGCGGACCTTCACGTAGCCCCAACGGTATCGAAGCGTGGTCTTCACCCGAACGCCCGACGCCTTGCCCTCAGGACCTTTCAATTCGCTGATGATCGTCACCAATTCACTGCCTAGCTCGCGTTCATTGCCCGCCTCGCGAGTGAGGGAAACGCTTGGCGATGCGTCGTTCACGTCCGCGTAAGCGACGCCTTTCTCGTCCTGAATGCGGGTTTCGATGGGCTGAAGCAGCAGATTGGGCGATTTGCCGTGCGTCAGGGCGATCCGCGAAATCGCGCCTCCCCGTTTCAAATCGTGCTCGATGACGTAAAAGGGGGTCCGAAGCGTCAACACGCCCGAGGCATCGTCGCGTTGGACCGAGTACGGCTGCGGCCATGTTTTCGGGGGCTTCGGCCCGGAGGGATTGGCCAGCAACTCCGGCAGGAACAATTCCGCAATCAGTGCTATCGCCAGCCCGGTGATCCAGCATGTTCCTCGCGCGTTCATGGGCAACTCCTCTAGAAATTTCAGGCACCCGGGATTCCGGAGTAAACGCTACGCCATTGTCGTTGGCTCAAGAGAGCGACGCAAGCGTCTCGCGAGCCGCCTGGATGGTGGCGTCGATGTCCGACTCGGTATGGGCAGCGGACAGGAAGAGGGCCTCGAATTGGCTGCACGGCATATACACGCCGCGTTCCAAAAGGCCCCAAAACCAGCGGGCGTAAAGCTTGGTGTCCGAGCGCGAGGCCGAGTCCCAGTCGGTGACCGGGCCCGGGTTGAAGAAGACGGTCATCATCGAGTGGAATTGGCCAATCGTACAGGGAAGGCCCGCACGACGCACGGCGTCTCCCAGTCCCGAGGCCAAGCGCGTGGCGAGTTGGTCGAGGCGAGGGTAGGGATTGGTGTCGCGGAGGATTTTCAAGGTGGCGATGCCGGCCGCCGTGGCCAGCGGATTGCCGCTCAGCGTGCCGGCCTGGAACACTTTGCCAGCGGGAAGCACATGGCGCATGATTTCGGCCCTGCCGCCATACACTCCCACCGGCAGCCCGCCGCCGACGATCTTCCCCAAGGTAGTCAAGTCCGGCTGGACGCCCAGAATGGACTGCGCTCCTCCGTAGGTCGCGCGGAAACCGGTCATGACCTCGTCGAAGATCAGCAGGGCGCCGTAATGCTGCGTCAGTTCGCGGAGGGCGGTCCGGAACTCAGGGGAAGAAACCACGCAGCCCATGTTGCCCACCACCGGCTCGACGATCACCGCGGCAATCTTGTCGCCATGCTGCCGGAACGCCGACTCGAGGCCTTGAGGATCGTTGTAGCGGAGCACCAGGGTGTCGCGGGCAGTGCCCGGCGTGACGCCCGGGGAATCGGGCACGCCCAGCGTGGCCGCCGAGCTTCCCGCCGCCACCAGCAAGCTATCCACATGGCCGTGATAATTCCCGGCGAACTTGATGATTTTTTCCCGCCCGGTGAAACCACGGGCCAGACGGATGGCGCTCATCGTGGCCTCCGTGCCGGAATTGACCAGACGGAGCATCTCCATCGAGGGGATCGCGCGAATGATCATTTCCGCCAGCTCGCTCTCGGCTTCGGTCGGCGCACCGAAACTCGTGCCTCGGCGGGCAGCGGCTTCGATGGCGGCGAGGACCTGGGGATGGGCGTGGCCAAGGATCATCGGCCCCCACGAGCCGATGTAGTCCACATAGCGGTTTCCATCCACGTCGTACAAATACGCCCCTTCGGCGCGGTCGATGAAAATCGGCTCACCACCCACGGCGCCGAAGGCCCTGGCCGGGCTGTTGACGCCGCCGGGCATGAGCTGCTTAGCGCGGGCAAAGGCGAGGTGGCTCCGCTGGCGCGACATGGCTTCTCCTGCTAGGTTCCTTATTTGTTCGACTCGGCCGCCCCGGGCTTGGCGCTGACGGCGTGCAAGTAGTCGCCTAAAGGGAGAGCGATCCTGCGAAGCTGCGCGTGAGAGATCGTGATCGGTCGCGCAGCGGCCAGTTCCTCGGGTCGGAGTTCCAAATCGCCACTCTCCGAGAACAGGCAGATGCGATCGTCCACGCCTTCCAAGCGGCGCCGGACTCGAGACACCATGCCCAGTCCGTAAGCCGCATGAGCCGAACCACACACCACGACGGCCGTCCGGCCTTGGCCCGCCGGAGACTGAAGATAGGAGACCAGGGTGGAGGCCATGGTCTCATCGCGGGCAATTTGTGCCTCGATCATGGGCCGAAGCCTCTCCGGCGTGGCCGCGGCATGGACCATCATTTGCATCGCCAGGAGGTTTTCGTAGGGCGGATCCTTGAGTTGCATTTCGGAAGGCAATTCCCGGCGAGCGGCCGGGTCGAGCTGATCGATCCCGCCACCACGAGCCACTTGGCGGATCGTTTCTGATCGGGCGTTCAAGGCGAGTATCCAAGCTCCGGCTTGGCGAGCGGCCTCCATCATGGCCCGGTACTGGGCGTAGCCCGGCCATCGCTGTGCCCAGTGGCTCGCCTCGGCGAACTGCTCGAAGGAAAGCTCGCCTCGAACATATCGATCCAAAACGGGTTGATACACCGACTCGATCTGCTCCAGGCCGAGAACCAACCGCGTCTTGCGATGGGCGAGCCCCTGAACAACGCGGGTCTGGAGCTCGTGGTGCCGAGCAAGCCGATGCCGTTCGCCGAGATACACCACTTGAACCGCGGCCAAATCGTTGAGCACTTCCTCCTCTTCGATCGGTTCCCCAGCGTAGAGATCGATCCAAAAACCGCAGCGTTGCTGGGGCTCACCCGAGACGGAAGGAGTCGCCGCCCCGCCGTTCGCGATGGTCGGAAGGGCCGCCCCGCCGCCCATGCTGAGCAGTGCCCCGCCGAGCTCCCGCCGCGTCATCTTGAGTCGCTGCGAACAGTTACCCATCTAATTTTCCTAGCCTCAACAAACGGCGACGCTTCCAATTCACTTGCCCCTATTCAAATCCGATGCGCTGTCCCTTACAAGTCGCTCCATTAGCTTTTCGGGTTTATGGATCGTGTTGATGCCCGCTCTGTTGACCAACTCCTTCGGCTTATACGTTCACAGTTTGATGTCCGCCCAAAACTTCCCCTGGGTTCTTGCCCGCTGTGTTGAACTTGATCTAATCGTATTTCCCTTGCGTGATCCGAACTGCCCGTTGCAATGGACAAATCTAACGCAACGACATGATTTTTTCTTCGACTATCTTGGCTTTTTCATGCTCCTGAGCGTTGCGGTGGGCGTCGGCGGCCCTCAAATACGCCTCGGCAGCCTTGGCGTTCTGGCCCGCGGCACGATAAGCGTCGCCGAGATGATCCAGCACAGTGGGATCCGGCTCGAGGCGTGCGGCCTTCTCCAGTTCGACCAACGCCTCGTGGACCCTCCCCATGCGGAACAGCACCCAGCCCAAGCTGTCCAGATATGCCGCATTCTCCGGTTCTTGCTGAACCGCTTGGCGAATCATGCGGTAAGCCCGGTTGAGCCGTTTCCCCTGATCGGCCCAAAGGTAGCCCAAGTCGTTGAGGGCCGAGGGATCGTCAGGAAACTCGTCAAGGACCTGTTCCAGCCATTCTTCGGCCTGGGACAAATCGGACTTCAAGACCGCGAGGTTGGAGAGGACCAATCTCGCTTCGCGGACCACCCTGCGGATCTCGCTTGAGCTGTAGTCCTGGGCATACTTTTGCACCACCTCGCGATAGGCTTGGATCGCCTCATCGTAGCGTTTGGCATGGTACAGGACCCAGGCGGGCCGGATCAAATACCGGGGCAATTCGTCCTTCGCCTGTTGGGTTTCCTCGCTTTTGCCGGAAGCCTTCGGCGCAACCGCCCGTTGCTTGGCCAGTTCAGCGGCCCTGCGCGCGGCGGCTAGGGCAGGCTCGGTTTGGCCCGCCAACTCCAAGGCCCCGGCCAGGTAGAAATCGAACGTCGGATCGTCCTCGCCCAAGGCTTTTTCGTTCACCCCCCGCTGGAACACCCTGGCCGCTCGATCGTGCTCTTCCTTGACCATGAGTCCCAATCCCCAGGT
>CALFBP010000050.1 GCA_937951625.1 uncultured Thermoguttaceae bacterium | reverse complement strand
ATGTCGCCCCGACCAGTGGCTTTGTTGTGTGCGATAGTTGTTTGCGTTGCCGCCGCACCGGAGGGTCGAGCGGATCAGCCGCTTTTGACTTTTGACGCGAAAATGGATGTAGCCGGAATCGAAGCACGCGACGCGAAAGTTCAAGTCCGGGGCGAGTGGCTTCAGATTGCCACCGGAAATCGCGAGTCGTGGCCGGGCATCACGCTAAAGGCCCCCGGCGGACGTTGGGACCTGACGCCCTTCGAACATCTGGCCGTCGATGTCAGGAACCTCAAGCCGCACCCTGTCGAGGTTTCCTGCCGCGTGGATAATCCGGGTGCCGACGGGTCGAAAAACTGCGTGACCGAGCACGTCCGCCTGGGGCCTGAGGAGCAGAAAACGCTCGTCGTGCCGCTCAAGCGACAAATGCCGCCTGAGCTTCGCGGTAAACTGTTCGGCATGCGCGGCTACCCTGGCGGCTGGGTGGAGTCCGGCGGAATCGATCCTGCAAACGTCGAAAAACTACTGATTTTCGTCGCCAAACCAAAGCTGGAGCACAGTTTCGAGATCTCCAACGTTCGGGCCGGGGGTTCGGTTCCCTCGACCTTGCCGACCGACGAAAAGCTCTTCCCGCTCATCGACGCCTTTGGCCAGTTCCTCCACACAGATTGGCCGGGAAAGATTCATGACATCGACGATTTCGCAGCCCGCGAGAAGGCCGAACTGGCCGATCTGGCAGCGCATCCCGGCCCCAACGACTGGAACCAATACGGCGGCTGGCAGGCCGGACCGCTGCTGAAGGCGACAGGCCGATTCCGAACTGAGAAACACCAGGGCCGGTGGTGGTTGGTCGATCCCGAGGGGCGGTTGTTCTGGTCTCACGGGATCGACTGCGTCCGCATGGAAAACGTGACTCCCATCACCGACCGCCGCCATTGGTTCGCCGAGCTGCCGCCCAAGGAGTCGCCGCTGGCCGCTTTTTTTGGCCGCAGCAACTGGGCGCCCCACGGCTACTACAAGGGCAAAGCCTACGAGACGTTTAACTTTACCGGGGCAAATCTGTTCCGTAAGTATGGTGAGCACTGGCGTGAGGCCTCGGCCCAACGGGCCCACCAACGCTTGCGAAGCTGGGGGATGAACACGATCGCCAATTGGTCGGACTCCAGCGTGTATCTGATGCGCAAGACGCCGTACACGGCCACAGTCAACTTTTACTCGCGACCGTTGGAGGGCAGCGAAGGCTACTGGGGAAAATTCGTCGACGTGTTCGACCCCAGCTTCATGGAGTCCCTGCGCAAGGCCATGGCAGGCCATAAGGGCCGCGCGGCGGGCGATCCTTGGTGCGTGGGGTATTTCGTGGGAAATGAATTGAGCTGGGGCAACGAGACCTCGCTGGCGGTGGCCGCCCTGGCCTCGCCGCCCGACCAGCCGGCCAAAAAAGCCTTTGTCCAATGGCTCCAAGCCAGATATCCGACCATCGAACGACTGAACGCGGTCTGGGGCACACACCATGCGTCGTGGGATGCGCTGCTCGAAAGCCGCACTCCGCCCGAGGTGAAAAAGGCCGCCGCGGACCTCGGGGAATTCACCACGGTCATCGCCGAGCGGTTCTTCCAGCTCTGCCGCGACGCGGTCAAGGAGGCCGATCCGCAGGGGCTGTACCTCGGCTGTCGTTTTGCTTGGGCGAACGAACGGGCAATCCGGGCGGCGGCCAAATACTGCGACGTGGTGAGCTTCAACCGCTACCAGCGGAGCGTGGCCAACCTCCGCCTGCCGAAGGGCGTGGATCGCCCCATCGTGATCGGCGAGTTCCATTTCGGCGCGCTGGACCGCGGCATGTTCCACACCGGGCTTGTGCCCACGGCCAACCAGGCGGAACGCGCGACCGCCTACGTGGCTTACGTCCGAAGCGCATTGGGCAACCCCTGGATCGTTGGTACCCACTGGTTCCAGTACGGCGACCAAGCCACGACGGGCCGCGGCGACGGCGAAAATTATCAAATCGGCTTTGTCGACATCTGCGACACCCCCTATCCCGAGACCATCGAAGCCTGCCGTAAAGTTGGATACCGCCTTTATCAGGAACGACTCTCCGCCGCCCTCCCGGGCGATTAAAGCCTGCGGAAGGGTTCGGCTTCGCTCGAAGAAAGGTTGCCGGAAGGGGGACGCCGGGAAGTTTTCGCTTTGCTCACCAGGCAAGGACCCATGACCGTTCTCTTCTATCGCTACAAGCGCTACAAGCCGCATGGTCGATAGCATCGGCCTTGGCGGTAAGGGTTCCGGCGGTAGAGCGGCGGTACCCAAAGCCCTAAACCGCCCGGAGAGGCTGCGCAGCGGGCTGACAACCACAGACGCATTGTTGAGTTACACTTGCGCATGGCCCGAACGCGCTCCGAGCCCATCCAGATTCCGCCCCCGCCGCCGGACGGACTGAAGCACGATACGCTGGCTGCCAGCGTCGTGATGCTTTTCGCCTTGACCGTGGTGCAGCGGCTTGTGGGATTTGTGCGGGGCGTGCTCTTTTGCCGGTGGTTGGATGCCGAGCAGTTGGGGCAATGGGACATGGCCTTTGGGTTCCTCATGCTGGCCGCCCCGCTCGCCGTGCTCGGTCTGCCCGGCAGTTTCGGACGCTATATCGAACATTACCGGGAACGGGGGCAATTACGGCCGTTCCTACGCCGCACGGGCGGGGCCATCGCGATCCTGACCGTACTTGCCGTGGCCCTCGTGGCGGTCGGCCGGTCGTGGTTCTCGGAATTGATCTTCGGCAGCCCGGAGCACAGCGGGTTGGTGCTGCTGTTGGCCGTGGGCCTGGGCGTGGTCATTTTCGACAACGCCTTCGGCTCGCTGTACACCGCTTTGAGACAAGTCCGCTTCGTTTCCTTCACCCAACTGGTCAACAGCGCGGTCTTCGCGGCGGCGGGCGTGGTGCTGGTGCTGGCTTGGTCGGCTCGGACGGACGCGGTGGTGATCGCCTTCCTTGCGGCGTCCTGCACGAGTGTGACCATCGCGGCAGTCCGCTGGAGCCGCCTCTGGACCGCGATCCCCGATGCCCAGACCGAGCTTCCGCATCGATCGCTTTGGGCCCGACTCGCTCCGTTCGCCTTTTGGCTTTGGGTGACCAATTGGTTGTCCAACGCCTTTGGGCTGGTGGACCGGTTCATGCTGGTCCACTTTGCGGGCCTGCCCAACGCCGAAGCGCTCCATCTGGTGGGCCAATACCACACCGCCCGCATTTTTCCCCTGCTGATGGTCGGCGTGACCGAAATGCTTGCGGCCGTGCTCACGCCGCATTTGAGCGCCGACTGGGAGCGGGGGCGTCGCGACGAAGTCTCGCGGCGACTGGTGTTGATTCTCAAAATACTCGGGTTAGGATTGGCGGCCGCCTCGCTGGCGGTGCTGGCCATCGCGCCGGTGCTGTTCGGCACCGTTTGGCAGCATCGCTTTGGCGAAGGGTTGGCGGTGTTACCCTGGGCCTTGGTGTGCGCGGCGTGGTGGGGACTGGCCGCGGTCTCGTACAACTATCTGTGGTACGCGGAAGGGTCGCGGCTAATCGCGGTGGCCTTGGCACTGGGGCTCGTGCTCAACGTGGCCTTGAACGTGCCTTTGCTGCCGAGTTTGGGCCTTTTGGGAGCAGCTTTGGCCACCGCAGGGGCTCGCCTGGCGGTGCTGGGCCTGATCTGGTGGTTTGCTTGGCGGCGGGGGATGCGCGTGGAGGGAGGCCTGGTCCTCGCGGCCCTGGTTCCCACAGTGATCTGCCTTGCCCCCTGGCCCGGCCTGGTTTTCAGCGTTGTTCTCGTCTTGGGCATCATCCCCCGGGTGGAATACTTTAGCGCGGACGAGAAGCAATACCTGGCCGAGGCTAGCAGGGACCTTTGGCGCAGGCTCCGTGAGATCGCCGCGCGACCGGCCGCCGCCGCGCCGTAAGAGGATCAACGGCGTGGGAACATAGCCTGCCAGGCGTGGCAGACTCGGATCAAGAAGTCCAACGTGGTGGGGGTGTTGGCTGTGCAAGCTTTCTCCGGACGCCCGCTGGATCCCGGGCTCCGCGTCCGGCGGTCCACTTTGTATCCTCCAGCTTTCTGCGGTGCTGGATAAGTAACTTATTTCCGCCGGTCCAAGTGGCCCGATTTGCTGATCGCCCGCCAGAGGCGGAGGCTCAAGATGATGGCGACGAGCATCGCCACCGCTCCCGGCACGGAGATGTCGTAGACGATCGGGGCCACCTGGCGGCTGACCATCAGCGACGAGCCGACGAACAAAGCGCTGGCCAACATGCCCAGCACGAGCCGATTGACCGACGGTTCCAAGCCGCGGTGGTCGAGGTGGACGTCGAACTTGCCGGTCTGGACCTGTTCGATGATTTCAGTCAGCCCGCGGGGCAGGATGTCCAGGAGGTGCCGCATTTCCCACGAAATGCGTCGCATTTTCCGCATCTGACGAGCGGGCGAAAACCGCCGCAGGAGCATCTGCTTGCGGTAGGGCTTCATCAACTCCAGCAAGCTCAGTTTGGGACTCAACAGTTTGGAAGTGCCCTCCAGGGTCACGAGCAGCTTGAGGAGCATCGCCAATTTGGCGGGCAGGCTGATCCGGTAGCGGTAGATCAGGTCCAGCAGTTCGTTGAGCGAGGCGCTCAAGTCGAGCGTATCCAGCGACTGGCTTCCATAATGGGCCAGGTAGTCGGCCAGGTCGACGGCCAGGGCCGACCGGTCGAGCTCCACCGGCACGGCGCCGACCCGGGTCACAACCGCCGTCAAGTGCTCGGCATCGAGACTGGTGACCCCCAGAAAAAGCTCTTCGACGTCTTCCAGCAGCCGCTCGTCGATCCGCCCCACCATCCCGTAATCGAGCAATCCGATCACGCCGCCTTCCAAGACCAGCAAGTTTCCCGGGTGTGGATCGGCGTGGAAAAATCCGTGGGAGAAGATCATTTTGAGGTACATGTTCGCCCCACGGCGGGCGATTTCGTTCATGTCCACGCCCGCCTGCACCAGCCGCTCGGTCTCGACCAACTTGATGCCCTCGAGCATCTCCATCGTCAGCACGCGGGGGCCGGAGAACTCGGGGTACGGCCGGGGGATGCGAACCGACGGATCCTTGGCGAAGTGGCGGCCGAATTCCTGCATATTTCGCAACTCGCGAGCAAAATCCAACTCCCGCCGCAACATCCGCTGGAACTCGGTGGCGATGGCCAAGGGGCGGTACTGAGCCAACTCGGGGACCATCTCCGCCCACTGCGCAAGCCCCACGAAAATCTCCAAATCCACCTGGAACTTGCGCGGCACGTCGGGATGCTGGACCTTGACCACGACGCGCTCGCCGCTTTTGAGCCGGGCCCGATGCACTTGGCCGATCGACGCCGACGCCAAAGGCCGTTCCTCAAACTCCGCGAAACATTCCTCGATCGGCCGCTTCAGGTCCCGTTCCACCATCCCGCGGACTTGCTCCATCGAGTCCGACGGCACGTTGTCCTGGAGGTGTTGCAGGGCCGCCGAGAGTTCGGTGCCCACCAGGTCGGGTCGGGTGCTCAGCAATTGGCCGAGCTTGATGAACGTGGGGCCTAATTCCGTGAGGGCCAAACGAATCCGCGTGGGCCAGGTGTGCCGCGCAATGGCCATCCCCTCGCGGTCTTTGAGCAGATCCTTCGCAAACTCCGGACCCAGCCGACCGATCCAGTCCGCCAGACCGTACTTGCTCAGCACGGCGAGAATCTCACGCCATCGCGCTAAGTGCCGGTAAATTTGAGGGATGGAACTGATTTTCATGACCGGTGGCCGTCAACGCGCGATAAGGAAATCCCTCGATTTGGCTTGCGCGGCCTTCTCGCCTCATTTTGCGTATCTTCCGATCCTTTTATTGTACCAACGAAACTCGGCCAGGATGGCGATTGCTTGCGGAAGAGCAAAGACGGGCCCGCGATCGGAGGCCTCTTGCGGCGCCGCCGGGGACCTTACGATGACGACTTTACCGCTTTTTCCGACTTTAGGGCCTGCAAAGCCGTTTCCAGTTCGTGCCGCACGCTGGGATCGTTTTCCGTTTCGAGTCGAGTTTGGAGGGCGGCCCCAGCCCGCGGCGAAGCGTATTGGCTCATGGCCCAGGCACAAGCACGGCGAACCATGGGCTCGACGTCGTCAAGCCCGTGGATCAAGGCGTCGAGGCAGCTTTCATCATAACGATTTCCTAGAACAACGGCCGCGTTGCGCAACAAGCCACGGCGTTTGGCCCGCCACAGAGGGGTCGATTGAAAACGCTGCCGAAGGGCTTCCGCATCCATAAAAAACAGTCCGGCCAGTTCGACCGGGTTGTTCCCCGGATGGGGAGCGAATTCCAAGTTCGACCCGCTCTCGGCCTTGGTATTCCAGGGGCATACCTCTTGACACACGTCGCAACCGAAAAACCACTCGCCCACGTTCGCTCGCAGGTCCGGCGGGACATCGGCACGCAACTCGATGGTCAGATAGCTGATGCAGCGCCGCGCGTCGAGCACCCGGGGGGCGATGAGGGCCCCGGTGGGACAGGCTTCCAGGCACGCCCGACATCGACCGCAGTGGTCAACCTGATGCGGGGCGTCGTACTCCAAGACCTCGGTCGTCAACAAGGCTGCCAGAAAGAACCAACTGCCCAGGCGGCGATTCAAGAGCAGCGTGTTTTTTCCGATCCAGCCCAATCCCGCCATCTGGCCGAATTCCCGTTCTAACAGCGGTGCGGTATCGACCACGCCGCGGCAGGCGGCGGCCGGCGCGAGGCGGCGGTGCAGATCGGCCAGAGCACGAAGCTTGCGACGGACCACGCGGTGGTAATCGCGTCCCCAGGCATAGCGCGAGACTCGACCTTGGCCAGTATCGACGGGATTCGGCTCCACACTGCGATAGCTTATTCCCAGCATCAGGATGCTTCGCGCCCCTTCCAACACGCGGCATGGATCGGCGTAGGCCTCGGCCCGATCTTTCAAGTAGGTCATTTCGCCCGCGTAACCAGCGGCCAACCACTGTCGAAACCGCGCGATCCCCGGCGGCGGCACGGCCGGACAGGTCCCCACCAGATCGAACCCAAGGCGGACCGCCTCGCGCTTCAAGGCATCGGTCAGCGATAAGCTCGACATACGGCGCAATCGTAGGAACAAAAGCACCCCAGGGGCCGCAACTTCGTTGGGTTCGATGGATCGGCCAGGTCCCTCGCCGAACACCCCTTCATTCCCAGAACATCTCCACGATCGACTGGCCCACGCTCTGCGGATCGCTGGATACCGAGAGGACAAGGAAGAACAGAATGATCGTCGCGGCGCTCAGGAGGCTGACGGCGCGGACGTTGCGGGGCACTTCCAAGTCGGCCAGCGCGGCTTGGAGGGCCAGTTCGAGCCGCCGCCAGCCTTGGGGATCCTGCGAAGGACCGCTGGAGACCAGCGACACATTGCGCATCTTGGCGACACTGTCCAGATGGAGCTGGACGCCCAAGTTGGGCAGCGAGAGGCTGTCGCCAGCCCAACGCGCGTCGGGATCGAGTTTCGCCGCTTCTTCGGCCAGGATGGGCCGCAGTTCTTCCATCGTGATGTTGTAGATCACCAACCGGGGCCGCATGAAGAGGATCAGGCAGATTACGATCAAGATGTATAGGCTGATCAACATCAACCACACGTTGGCACCAAATCGCATGGAAGCCGTCAAGGGGTAGAACAGATTCATCGGCCCGACGATTACCAGGCCGGTGGCGGCCAGGGCCAGCACGGCGAAGTCCCGCCCGCCCGAAACCAAAAACGGCCGCCGCGCCAGATTGATGGCCCCGAACAACATCAAATAGATCGCCACCGGACCCACCGCCAGGCAAATGGCGAACGGCTCGTCCAACACCAGGGGCAGGAACAGGCACAAGACCACCAGCGCCGCGCTGACGCCGAAGTTGAAACCATCGACCATGAACCACAGCGGCGAGACAGCCAACGCAAACAGGACGATCGAAAAGAGAATGCTCCAGAAGTCCATCAAGGGGATTGTTCTCCGTTGGTTTTTCCGCGAATGCTGGGAAACGAGCGGGACGGTTTGCCATTGCCTTGAGCGCTCTGCACGCGGCGAAGTTCGGCCTCGAGTCGGGCCTGCTCCACACGGTAATCGTAGCGAATCTTGCCGTAATAGAGCTTGGTCGCCCAAATGTCCGCCAAGGCCAGGGCCGCCAGCCACAGCACCATGACGAGCACTCCGCCCCAGAAGTAGACGCCCACTTTCGGCCACCGGGCCAGGATCCACAGCCCCAGCGGCAAACTCGCGGCGATCACGGCCAACATGCCGCTGGTCTGCATCCGGCGGCGGAACTGTCGCCGGCGAAACTCCAATTCCGCCGGGGCCAAACCGGCCGCCTGCTGTGTCCGCCACGAACGCAGGTGGGCGATCATCAGCGCCACGGCCGAGGCCATCATCAGCCCGGCAAACGGCGCCCAAAGCAACATGTCCACGGTTAAACGTCTCTCCACCAATCCACGAAAAAATCACGCGATGCGGCCGGCGCTGTCGAAACCGCGTCCTGTTTCAAGGTCGCTTCGGTTGCGTCGTGCTCAACCACTCGCGCACCACCCAGCCCACCTTCGCCAGACTCAAGGCCGAGCAGCGCTCCGGCGTGTCGGCCGTGGTGTGCCAAGCGGGGTAATCGAAATCGATGATGTTGCAGGCTGGAATCTTGGCGATGTTGCGCAACGACAGATGGTCGTCGCGGACCTCGTGTTTTCGCCGCGGGATGAACTCCCGCACCCCTAGCCGCCGCGCCGTCGCCCAAATCTCTTCGACCAACGGCCGCGTCTCGGGCCAGGACATGCTGTATCGCTCCTGAAAAATCTGCAAATCGGCGTCGCCCACCATGTCCAACAGCACCGCCCAGCGATAGCGGTATGGCGGCGGTTCTTCGACATACATCGTGGCGAAGAATTCCGAACCCAAAAAATACGGGTCGTGAGGGCTGAAAATGAACTCTTCGCCGTCGAAGAACACGAAATCCACACCATAGTGGCACTTGAGCGTGGGCATGTCGTGGCCCAACGCCATCAGTAAGGCCGTACCGCTCCCCCCGTCGTTGGCGCCCACGAACCGGCCCCGCGGATTCTGGCGATCAAGCATGGGAAACGGCAGCGTGTCGTAGTGCGTGCAAAGCAAGATTCGCTCCTTGCTCTCCGGATGCCACTCGACGATCACGTTGGCCATGGCCACATCGGCCTCGCCCAGCGGATGACGTGCGCGAAACCGCTGCAAACGGACCTTCGCCCCGAGCTTGGTGAAGTGGTCCACCAGGAGCTTCCGCTGCATCTCCATGCCCGGCGAACCACTCATCCGCGGACC
Organism: uncultured Thermoguttaceae bacterium; assembly: GCA_937951625.1. Taxonomy (GTDB): domain Bacteria; phylum Planctomycetota; class Planctomycetia; order Pirellulales; family Thermoguttaceae; genus CALFBP01. Next base: position 43,166 of record CALFBP010000050.1, on the reverse strand, counting down.
GATCTCGCAAAGTTGCTTGAGATACTCGTATGCCCGGGCCCCATCAAAAGGTATTTGTTCCAACCGCCACGAAGACATGCCTGCCCCGGAGCTTTGGTGATTCGGCCAAAACAGAAACATCGCGGCGATCAGGCATCCCAGCCCGACCGACACCAGGACCAGGGCCCGAAACCAGGGCCTTCCCGCAACGGTCGAGGCTGTCCGATGGTTCATACGCGGCCATTCCGTCAACGGCACCGCCGAGATGCCCCCAACGCCGGGCCTACTCGGACTGCATGACATCCCCGCACCCATTCCTCAGGGGCAATCGCATCCAAGGCATCAGCGTTCGCGAGAGCAGGAAAAGTCTTGCACAACCGCACTCCCATGCCGCATTGTAATGCCCTGAACGAGGCTTGGCCAGAAGTCCGGGCACCGCGAGGCGATCGCGAGGAACGCCGCGTGTTGGAAGAAAAAAACGCGATCGTTACGCCCATAAAGACCGATAGGCTTACGTTATGATTTCACGAGACGATTCATCTCATTATGGGGCCGGTTTGGGACTCGACTCGGCTTGCACCCGCCGCAAGGCTCCCGCCGCTGCCTCGCGCACCTGGACGTCGGGATCGCTGACAGCTTTCAGCAGATCGCGTTCCGCCGCCCGAGCCGCCAAACCAAAGCGGCCCAAGGCGCGTGCAGCATAGCGGCGGACCGCCGGGCGGGAATTGCTGAGGGCGTCGGTCAGCGCAGGCACGGCAGCCGGGCCGACCCAACTGAGGGCCTCCACCGCCTGAAGTTGTGTTGGTTCGTCGGCCTTAGCAAGGGCCTCGCGGAGCAAGGCAGTCGCGTTCGGTCCCAGCCGACCAAGGGCCTGGGCCGCCGCCCGTCGTACATCGCCGTCCGGGTGCCCTAGGGCAGTCGTCAAGGCCGAAGCCACCGGGGCCCCAACGGCCGCTAACTCACCTAGCGTGGTGGCCGCCTCGAAGGCGACGGCACCCTTCGCATTCCGAAGCATCGCCTCGAGGCTCGCTAAAGCCTGGGGATGCCGCTCGATGCGCCAGAGGGCCTCCGCGGCCGCGACCCGGACCGTCGGCTCCTCATCATCGAGAAGTTTCACCAAGGCCGCGACTTGCTGCGGTGTGAGTCGCGCCGCCGACGCTTCAGAATCGGCTCTCCCGCTCGATGCCCCGTGAAATCCGATATGTCCCAACGCCCTGGCCGCGTTCCGCCGTACCGAGGCGTGTTTGGACGACAGGCTCTGCACTAAGAGCGGGACCGCGCTGGCGGCCCGTGGACCGATTCGCCCCAAGGCCCAGGCCGCTCCACCGCGCACATATTCGTGCTCCTCACGATTTTCCAAAACGCGTTCCAACGCGGTTACAGCGGGGGCCGCGTCTGGGCCCATGCGCCCCAAAGCGTAGGTCGCATGCCAGCGGACCCAATAGTCCTTGTCTTTCAAGGCATCGATCCATTCCCTGACTGGCTTGCCGCGGTAGGTTGCGGCCGCGGTTTCCGATCCCCCAGCCTTATCCTGGGCGATACCGACCACGTTTCCCCACAATGCCAGAAACGGAACGATCCGCAGCACGGCAAATCGCCTTACGAATCTTTTCCCGGTCATCGATCCTCTACCGCTAGTTCAGCACTGGTGACGTATGCCTTTTCGCACGCGGCGAAAACGAGATTTGCTGTGGTCCCTGGTTGCCTTCCGCCTGGGATTGGCCGCGCCGTCGGCCGCTGGCCGCTTTCGCTCGCGGGGCCTGGTGGCGATTTCTCCTTCACGCTGCGGGACCACGCAGGCGCGGCGGCTTGCCTTCGCTGGGAGATTATCGTAAGCGTATGGGATTCGTTACCGAATGCCTCGGCAACCAATGGTCTTCCGTAACCATACCATGTTGGAGTCATGACAGCCAATCGCCCACGACGCGCGAGAGAAGGCCTAAAAATCGACGCGGTGGCACTTCCCGACCCATCCTGGTTTCGCACCCTGCGGAGAAGAATCTCCAAGTGGTTTAACGACAGCGCGCGGGACTTGCCCTGGCGGCGCACGCGCGACCCGTATTGCATTTGGGTTAGCGAGATCATGCTCCAGCAGACGCAAGTGGCCACAGTGAAGCCTTATTTTGAACGCTTTATCGCGGCCCTGCCGACGATCTCCGCCCTGGCTGCGGCCGACGAACAGCAGGTGCTCCGGCTTTGGGAGGGACTGGGTTATTATCGCCGGGCAAGGCAACTGCATCAGGCCGCCAAGATTCTCGTGGCCAAGCATGACGGCTGCTTTCCCCGCCAAGCGGAGGTCGTTCGTGGCTTGCCCGGCATCGGCCGCTACACGGCCGGGGCGATCCTGTCGATCGCTTTCGATGCCCGGGAACCGATTCTTGAAGCGAACACCACCCGATTGTGGGCCCGACTCCTGGCCTATCGCGGCTCCTCGACCTCGGCGGCCGGAAGCCGCTTGCTTTGGGCCGCGGCGCTGGCAGTACTGCCGCGTCGCGGGAGCGGCAAGATCAATCAAGCCCTCATGGAACTCGGCAGCATGGTCTGCCTGCCCAAGGACCCGCGATGCAACGTTTGTCCGGCCGCGATGCTGTGCCAGGCTCGGGCAATGGGGCTTCAGGCGGAGATCCCTGCGACAAAGCCCAAGCGGCCAACCGAGCCGCGCCGCGAGGCCGCCGTGATCATCCACCGCCGCGGCCGGGTGTTGCTCATCCGTCAGCCGGAGGGTAAGCGTTGGGCCGGTCTTTGGGACTTCCCTCGGTTCGAGGTCCGCGCTCAGCGGCCTGATGAACTCCACCGCGAGCTGATCGACAATGTTGCGCGGTTGACCGGCATGACAGTTCGCTTGCGCGGGCAGCGGACCACGTTGCGTCACGGCGTGACCCGCTTCCGGATTACACTTCAATGCTTCGACGCCGACTACATCGCGGGCCCCGTGCAGCGCGACGGCATGGCCACCATGCGTTGGCTTCGGCCGGCCGCGCTGGAGGCCTACCCCTTGAGCACCACTGGCCGCAAGCTCGCCCGCCTCGTGGCGTCCCAATTCCAGACGAGGAACCCGCGATGAGCACTTGGGTTTGGGTTTGGTGCGATTCTCGGTCCGCCGCCGATTGATGTCGAGCCTCCTGGCGCCACCTTCGCTCGCTCGATCTTCCAGTCTTTAGGCCGATGGCCGGAGGACTTCGCCAAGGAGCTTGGGCAGGCGACCGAAGCGGGCACGGAATTCATCGAACGTCGGCCAAAGCCGGGTGCGGAGTTTTGTCTCGTGCGCCAGCGCGATGTCGGCCAGACGATGTTCTAGAAACGGATTGGCCAGGCGCTCCAGGCATTGTCGCGCGAACTGTTCGGGCTGCTCGGTTCGGCCTTCCAACGTGGGCACGATTTCCTCGAATAACAACGCTTCCAGCCAACGACGCAAGTCGGGATTTAGCATGGCCTCGCGGACCGTCGGGAAGCCCAAGGGCAGGGCCTTAGCGACCAACGCCGTGTGGGCGCCGTTGAGGATCCGGACCTTGCGGAGATAGTACGGTTCCAACGCCTCGACGGCCTTCACGGCCGGATGTCGCAGGAACAACGGTACGTCTTTTTTTGCCAGAAGCCACAGGGCGAATGGCTCGGCCACGGCGAAAAGCGGGTCGGCGGCTGCCATGGGATCGTCGGCCCGAGGCGCGGAGACAATGCGATCCACTAGCGTGTCGCACCAAGGGCAGGCATCCGCGAGCCAATCCAAAAGCGGCCGCGCGAGTTTCCATCGGGCGGCCTGTTGCAAGACAAGCTGGCGCAGACGCTGGGCGTTGTCTTCCAGCAACTCGCACGGCAAAATGGCCACTCCCGCAAGGCCCGACTCGAATCGGGCCGCCAGCACCTTCAGGAGTTTTGCCGGGAAAGATCGAGGCGGGTCGTTGCTTGGCTCGTCGCCTGATTCGAGCGCGAATCCAGCTTCCGTGGCATTCGATACGATGGCCACCAGCGTGGGCAGCCGCGCCACTTCCAGCACGCGCTGCCAATCGTGCTCGGCTGAAAACGCTTGGCCAACGCTAGCGACTTCGACCAACCGATCCACGGTCAGTCCCTTCTCCAGCCCGCGAATCGCTACGTGATAACGTCCCCCCGATGTCCGGAAAGCGTCGACGCGGTCCCTGCCCGTGGATTGCACGACTACTGCCTCCGCACGCGGTCCGCCGGACTGGTTCAACTCCTGAAGGAACAAATCGACAAAGGCCCGAAGGAACCTGCCCGTGCCGAACTGGAGCACAATCGGGCAAACGTCCGTCATTGCACGTAGGTCTTGGCGGACTTTATCTATGTCCTGGGAATGCGACATGAACCACGACCTTTTTGTCAGGCGCTCCAGGTCGACTAAGGGAAGATTTCATCGTGTCCCTTTGGCAAGAAAATGACAAGTCCGCCGAGGAGACCCCGGCGGACTTGTCTTCCTGCTGGCTATGGAGGCGCCAGGAAGCTAGTTTGCCGAAAGTGAGCTCAGGCCGAAGGGTCAGGTCGCGGATTCGGGGCGATCGGCAGAGGCGCCAAATCCTCCGAAACCTTGTTGGGCGCCGGGGCCGGGGCCGCCGTGGGAGCGCTGCCGCCGGAAGCCGGGGCCGCCACGCCGCAGCCGCAATCGGCAGCCGCCGCACAAGCGGCCTTGCCAGCCTTCGGCTGGAAGCACTTCTGGCCAAACAGCCCGTCGAGCAAGGCCACCACTGCCTTGCGGACCGGGGTCCGCGGGCAACAATTCGGCTTGTCGCAAGCTGCCGGGGCCGCATCGCAGGCCTTCGGGGCCGGAGCGCAAGCCTTAGGGGCCGGAGCGCAGGGCTTCGGGGCCGGAGCGCAGGGCTTCGGGGCCGGAGCGCAGGCTTGCGGGGCCGGAGCGCAGGGCTTCGGAGCCGGAGCGCAGGGCTTCGGAGCCGGAGCGCAGGCTTGCGGGGCCGGAGCGCAAGGCTTCGGGGCCGGAGCGCAGGGCTTCGGAGCCGGAGCACAGGGCTGCGGGGCTACACAAGGCTGCGGGGCTACACAGGCCTTCGGGGCCGCACAAGCCGTCTCGCACTGACACTTCACTTTGCCGCATTTGCGGCACGCAAACAAATCCTTCATGCCTGCGAATAGGTCACGCCGCTTGCCGGAGGTGTCGCAGGCTGGGCCGCACGTGGGTTCCGGCGCACACGCCTTCACGGCCGGTTTACAAGCGGCAGGCGCCGCACACGGCTCGCACGCACCGCCGCTCAGGCCCCCCATACGCTCCAAAAGGTCCATTCCGAACCCTTGGGCTGCGAGGGCCACGCTCACCAGGAGCGCTCCAAGTACCATCTTGCCTTTCATTGAGCAAACTCTCCTTTGCTGTGAACTGGGGTGATTCGCATCCCAAGGTGGGCTGGGAAGGTGGGTCGGCTCCCACAGTTCACATGGTGTTGATGCGTCAGGGCCGTCGGGCCGCTCCATGGCCCGATACCATTCACCCTCGGCATTCTGACGCGCCCCCAAAAATGTGCCTCCAAGGCACGTGCTTCTCTTGAAGGGCCACGTTCCGTATCGGCTATGCTGCAAACGCCCCTTGAATCCATGAAAGTGGTTTTCACCAAACAAGTTACTGCAACTGTTGCGCAAACCTTTCGGCACGCGTAAAAGAGGAAAAGTTTGCCGTAAAAAGGGCCCGGCATCGACCAAGAAAAGGCCGAGAAATCTCCCTAACCCCCCAAGGCCCTCGCTGTCCGAAATCTTTGCGGATCTTCCCCGCCCGCTGTCTTGGGAATTCTCGCCCGCGCCACGAGCGAAACGGCCAAGAGCCGAATTGCTCGAAATCAAAATCGCTTCGGCTGGTGCAAACTACCGAACCGTCGCGCCATGTCCCTGTCCGTCAGGGCAAGCGAGGAAACGACTCGGCCACAACAACCATGGGCTCCTCAGCAAGATCTGCCCACGGGCCACTCTCCCTTTCTGGTCCCCACGACCGGTCTGAAAGAAACAGGGCCAGACCGGCGTCTTGGACCGTGGTCCGGGATCGCGGGGGACTCTCCTCCAGGGTGGGCGCCGCCGACCACGCCAGGCTTGCAGACCACCCCGGACTTGCGCCATTCCCAACGGATCTGGCGACGTCAGTTGCCTGGTCTGGGACAATCGAACGCCACAGCGATGCCACGGTCCGGATCGATCGGACCTCGGCATATCCTACCAACGCCTGGTCGATCGCCCGGCTCAGGATCGTGGGCTGAAGCGAATACAGACCGCCAGCGGCCAATGTCGAGGCGCTCGGGCCCGACGGGCTGACTGTAACGGAAAAGACTCGGGCGTCGGTCAGGGCCCCGTCGGAGACCGTGACGCGGACCTGGAATTGGCCGACCAGCCCGTCGGCCGGGTTGATCGTGAGCACATTGCCTTGCAACCCGAGAACGACCGCCTCGGCAGGAATGATCGGCGGCGCAGGACGTGCGTTGTACAGCAGCCGAGGGTTGATCCAGTAGTCGCGGCTGAGCGCGGCCACGACAGGACTGTTGGCCGCGTTTCCTGTCCATTGTCGCAACTCGCCGCTGGGCAGGATGAAGTACCAGGCGTTTCCTTCGCCTCGCATCCATTTCTCTTGCAACCGCAGGCGGTTTTGCAGAATGCCGCTGGGGGCGCTGAGTTTCAGACGCTGATCCAGCTCGTATGCCCGCCGGGCCAGGGAATCGCTGGGGACCACTTCGGCCGTAAAGGTAAGCGGGTCGCCCTCGCGATCCGCGGCGACCAAGGTCACAAAGATCGCGTCCTGCTGGACCGACATCGCCTGGTTGGCGATCGGCGAGAGCTTCGGCGCGGTATTGACGCCGCCTCGCAAGACAAGGGAATAGCTGCCGACCTGCGATGTGGAATAGGCCCGAACTTCCAGGTAGTACGTGCCACTTATGGGCGCGGTCCAAGCGATTTCCGAAGCCAATCCCCGCCCCGGGGCATCGTCGTTGACGGCAATCACCGTCGCCCCATCCGGAGCGTACAGCGTCAGCACGGAATCCTGGAGCGATCCCAACTCCGTGAAGAAAATATACCGCCGCCCGGCCGCGGCGGTGAAACGGAACCAGTCCCGGTCCCCATTCTGCTCGATCTCACCCGCGACCCGGCTCCCCACGCACACCGTCGTGGCCGTCGCGGCGTTGTTGCCGTGATCGTCGGCCGCGAGGACCTGGAAGCTCGTGGAGGCCGGATTGCTCCATCGGCCCGTGGTATCCTGGGCTCGGGCAAACACCCGGTACGTGCCCGGCGAGTATCCGGTTGTGGAAAGCGAGATGCTTGCCTGCTGGTCAACGATCGTTGAAACGCTCCCCAAAACACGGTCGGCCGCGTCCCATTGGCCGTTGCCGTTGGCGTCCAAGTAGAACCAGACACTCGCAACCGCGCCGTCGGGATCGTGGACACCGCGGGCAGTGAGCGTGGCCACGGAGCCTGCGATCAGCGCGTCGGGCGTGATTTCCAAAGTGCCGACCACAGGCGAGGCTGGTTCCGCCGGGTTCACGAGGCGGAGCGTGTTGTAAGCGTTCAGTCGGCCGCCGCTAAGGACTTTGCCGCGGAGGCTAGCAAGCTGGTCCACTCCGCCCAACAGGGCGTTTTTGATTTCAGCCACCGTGGCGTTCGGCGCCACGGACCAAGCCAAAGCGGCCACGCCGGCGACGTGCGGTGTGGCCATGCTCGTGCCGGAAAGGGCCACGTAGCGGTTGTTCGGGTAGGTGCTGAGGATCGACACGCCGGGGGCGGCCAGATCGACGCTCGCCGCCCCGTAGTTGCTGAAACTGGCCAGTTGATCGCGGTGGTCGGTGGCGGCGACGGCGACGAGGGTCGAGACTTCGTAGCTCGAGGGGTACTGAGGGGCGAGATCATTGTTCCGCGCGCTGTTGCCGGCGGCCGCCACGGCGAGGATTCCCGCGTCGCCCGCCGCCTGAATCGCGTCGCGCAACGCGGAAGAGAACCCACCGCCGCCCCAACTCATGTTCATCACGCGGACGTTGACGCCAAAACGGACGCGTTGCATCGTAGCGTAATTGATTGCCCGAATCGCGTCCGAGGTGGTCCCCGAGCCGTCGGCGCGGAGGAACTTCAGGGCCATGATCGAGCCGGACCAATTGATGCCCGTCACCCCCACGCCGTTGTTGCCCACGGCGGCGATCGTTCCCGCCACGTGCGTGCCGTGGCCGTTGTCGTCCATCGGATCGCCGGTGTTGGCGGCGAAATTGTAGCCGTAAACGTCGTCCACCAAGCCGTTGCCGTCGTCGTCCAAGCCGTTGGGCGTTTCGCCCGGGTTGACCCAAAGGTTGGCGGCCAGATCGGGGTGCCGCCAATCGACGCCGGTGTCGATCACGGCGACCACAATGTTGCGGCTGCCGGTGGAGATGCCCCAGGCGGCCGCCGCGTCGATGTCCGCGTCGGAAGCGCCGCCGGTCTGGCCGGAGTTTTCCAGGCCCCAGAGCTGGCCCACTTGCGGATCATTGGGCATCACGTTGAACTGGTGGACCACGTCTTGCTCGAAGGCGGCAATGAAGGGATTCGTCGCCAAGACTGAAGACACCAAGTCGGGCGAAACGCCTACTGCGCGGACCAACACCTGTCCCACCAGTCCCAACCCGCGGAGCACTTGAAATTCCACGCCCGAGCCCACCAACAGGCTCGCGGTTTGCGCTACCGCGCCGATGCCCCCCAAGGCCGACTCGCGAAATCGTACAATCCAGTCGCTGGTCTGGGGCGAAGAGGTCGACGTTGCGGGCGCATCTCCCTCAGACAAAGCGGTCCAATTCGATCCAACCGAACTTGGCGGCCACCAACCATTGGAGACATCTTGGAACCATTCCGGGGCCACCGACAGGAGAGGCGTTGCCGACGGGGCAAGACGCGGCTCAAGGCATTCCAGGCGGGTGCGCCGCATGACTTTGCTCAGGCCACGCGTGGTTCGCCTTCCGAATCGCGGCTTACGGCGCGACGAAAAACCACAAGCGGCGCGGCGGCCGTGCCCCATGGGCTGCCGCGACCGCTCGGGAGGATTCTGGCTTGGTTCTTGGAACGTCTGCTGGGAAGTGTTTTGCTTGTCGGCCTGACCTCGGATCGCACGACGCCGTGACATGGTGGCATGGTCCTCTTGCCTCCGGGAGGCCGCAGAACCACGCGACCAGCGCGCACTGCGAGCGCGGTCACGGCCTGGCCCTTTGTCGCGTCACCGCCAACACGCGGGGTGCGACAAGCGAACCCGCCGATTCAACTCCCGGAGGTCTGCCAGGGGGCAACCTGGCGGTCTGACGAGAAACTGCTGAAAAGCTGGGTAGACTAGCTAAAATAAAGCCTGTGTCAGGAATGGCCCGGCGTCAAATGAGTTTTTACCAGTTCGCGGAAAAAGCTCTCGCGATGCCGAAAGGAAACCTCAGATGACGCTCCGAAGCATCATTCCCTAGGCGAAAACGTTGCCTTCAAGGAACGTGGATGTGCTGCCATTCCTACGCAAGCCAAGCCAACAGGGATCGCAAGTGGAGCCAGAATCGCTCGATCATCGGGAATGCTTTCGCTAGCGGCCCAAAGAAAAGGCGCTTGCTCGCGCTACAAGGAAAGCGTCAAACGGGCGGGCCCTTCCGCCCGCGGAGCTCACCCCGCCTGTCCGCGGAGCGTATTCCAGGGGGCTTGATCCGCGACTTCTTCGAGCTGATAGCCGCTTTCGCCACCCATGGAAGGGCCAAGAATCGCCAGCAGCTTCGCATCGCGCTGGCTAGTGTTGAACGAGGCGTGAACGGCGTTGGGCGGGATGAAGACCGAATCGCCGGTCTTCATCACTCGACGTTCTTGTTCCAACCACTGCTCGACTTCGCCGTCGATCACATAGATCACTTCCTCTTGGTTGGGGTGCTTGTGGAAGGCATGTCCGCCACCCGGGGAGAGTGTGACCTCGATGGCCACAATCTGCTTCGCCCCGTTGCTGGAAGGGCGACTGCACCAACCGAGCGATCCCCAATCCAGGGTTTCTCGAATCGCCTCGCTCGCCGGGGTAAATCTGCCTTGCATCAGCTATTGCTCGTTTTCCTAGGCCGCAGAAGCACAGTATGACAACGCTTACAACGCACTCTCTGCGAATTCACCTTGGCACCGCAGCGTTGACAGCGCCGGGCCTTCAGTCTCTTGACATGCGTGGTCCGCGGTCGAATTCCCATACGTACAACGGTCCTCTTTGGTCATAAACCTAACGATGTTCAAGACCTCAGTGTAACTAAAACCCTCCCTCGGAGCAATTGGTGATTGTAGAGGAAAAACAAAAACTTTGGGAAGTATGCAAAATCCTGGTAAACATCTCAGGCGAGATGACTTGCACTCAACCTGACTTGTGACTTGCAGTCGTTTGGTCCACCTTAGCGTCCCTCGCCCGCCCGATGAAAGGAGCCTCAGCATGAAGGAGAAGAGCACAGACGACGAAGGACACTCGGGCGGGAAGACGACTCGCTGGCCTTGCTCAGCCCGAGTATCGCTCGCAGTGCCTTTCTGAACCAGTTACGTCACGTGGTTCAATCGGCCCGCACCAAGACCTACACTCGCCACGGCTCGCGCATGGCCCGCTGGCGCAAGCGGTTCGCCTCGTCGTCGCCAACAAACTCCTCACGCGAGGGGTCCCATTTCAAGGCCCGGGCAGTCCAGCGGGCGATGCAGCCGAGGATCGGCAGGATCGTGGATTGGTGCCCGATCGACACGTCGCAGGCCGGACGGCCTCGCGTGCGGATGGCTTTGAGGAAGTTGGCGTGGTGATCCTGGACGGCCTGCAAGTGATCGTATCGGCCGGGCAGGTCGCGGACGATCTCGGCGGGGTGGGAGGCCAAGTAGCCGTTGCGACCCACGTGGATCCAGCCCCGTTCGCCCACGAACAGCGCCCCAAAGGCTTGAATCGGCGTCCGCGGGTCCCAGCCCTTGGGTACCGCATGGCGCCGGGTGTCTAGGCGGCCGTCGGTCACGTGCAACAGCTCCCCGCCGGGATACTTGAAGGTCAGATCCGGAAACAGTCCGGTTTCGGGTGGGATGACCTCGACCGGTCCTGAGGCGTCCATCCCCAGGGCCCATTGCACCACGTCGAAGGCGTGGACCCCGCCGCTGGCGATGCCCCCGTTGCCAAAATCCCGACAAAACTCCCACGGCACGACGTTCAGCGGCTGACCGAGATAATGGAAGCGATGATTGAACGGCCGCCACGGGGACGGGCCGAGCCAGAGGTCCCAGTGGAGCGTGGGCGGGACAGGCTCGGCGGGAAGTTGGATGTCGATGCTGGGCTGATTGAAGATGGTGTAGATGCGGTCGATCTTTCCCAAAGCGCCGTCCTGAACCAACTGGCAGGCAATGCGGAACTCGCGCCCCGAACGCTGTTGCAAGCCGACCTGGCACACGCGGCCATGACGCCGCACCGCCTCGACCATCGCGCGGCCCTCGGCAATCGTCAGGCATAGCGGCTTCTCGACGTACACGTCCTTGCCCGCCTCGACCGCCAAGACCGTGGCGACGGCGTGCCAACGGTCGCCGGTAACGATGACCACGGCGTCGATGTCGGCTCGGGCCAGCAGTTCCCGAAGGTCCACGTAGGCAGCGCAGCCCTGATACGCGCCGCTGGCACGGGCCTCGGCGTACTTCCGTTCCACCGTGGTCTTGGCGTCCTCCAATCGCCAGGCATCGACGTCGCAGACGGCCAACACCTGCACTTCAGGGTATTGAAGGAAGTGCCGCAAGTGGCCGCGACCCATGCAGCCCACGCCAATGAACCCCAAGGTAATCCGATCGTTGGCGGGGGTGGCGCCGTCAGCGCCGATCGCCGACGAGGGAACGACCCAGGGAACCGCCGCCAAGGCTGTCGCGGAGCGAAGAAGGCTTCGCCGCGAGATGAACGGATGGAGGATCGGGTTCATGGGAAACCCCTTTGACTGCGGATGTGCTTGCCAAACATCGTTGTGCGCCGGTTCGCAAGTCCCAAGAACACGACTTCCTTGGGAACAACGTGTGGAGTGTCCGCGTCACCATTCGTGGGCCTGGACCAACCCTCCCCTTCGTGCTTGCTGGCTTGATTTCCAACGGTGCGTTTCAACACACTTTCCGACCTTGAAGTCGGCTTACTCAGCTAGCAGCGCTTTGAGGTGCTTGATGCTTCGGGCCGCGTCGTCGATCGAGCCGCACTCGACGGACATCACGATGTCGCGAGGGCAACGGCGGAGGATGTTGATCACGCGGCGCCAGTCGATCACCCCGTCGCCGCAGCCGCAGCCCACCGGCGTCCCGGTCACTTTGCCCCGCTCCGCCTCGGAGTGCTGCACGGTGATGTCTTTGGCGTGGAGGTGGACCAATCGATCGAGCACGTGCTCCAACCAGGCATAGGGATCCTGGCCCGCCAGGTATGCATTGCCCGTGTCGAGGTTGATGCCGATGGCGGGCGACTTGACCAGATGGTAGATGCGGTCGAGTCCCTCGGGCGTCTTGGAGTATTGCGCATGGCACTCCAGCCCGATCATGATCCCGCGGGGTTCGGCCACTTGGGCGGCCTCGTAGAGGGTGTAGCGCATCAGGACGTGGTCTTCCTCTTCCGTGGTCCAGGGGGCCTTGATTCCTTCATCGGTGTTGACCACCGGCGCCCCACACTCGGCCGCGTAGCGGATGGCCTGCTTCAAATAATCGCCATGCACGTCGGGGCGGCAAATCGGTCCGTGGGCTTGGACGCCGGAGACCTTCAGCCCCGCTTTCTCGACTGCGCGACGGATGCGGTAGGGATCGTCCCACATCGAGACCGTGTGGTAATAATGGGCCTCGCTCATCAGCTCACGGCCCCAATGGATCATGGGTTCGACGTACTCGTAACCCAATTCTGCCGCCCGCTCCACGCCCCACTCGAACGGTTTCTCGTGCCGCCGGATCGCCTCCAGATTCATGCCAATGGCGATTTTGCCCATCTCGCGAACCTCCTATGCCACATGGTTGCCTTGTTGGACCTTGGGCTATTCTGCGGGTAGGAAAGGGGATTGTCAATCGGTTGGGCCGCTTGGGGCTGGGGCCTCTATTTCAAGTCGCCGATCCAAGTCGTAAAATCCACAGTTGGGAATTACCGAGTTCGGATAACTAAAGGGAGCCACACGATGAGAGAAACCATCACGCGTCGATCGTTTGTTGCCGGGGCTGCCGCGGCGGCGGCAACCAGCCTGGCCGTTCCCCGTCATGCTGCGGCGGCCGACAAACCCGCTTTACTTGGAGGCACGCCCGCACACAAGGGCGGCTGGGTCGCCTGGCCGCAGTGGGATGCCTCCTGGGAACCGGGGATTTTGGATGTATTCCGCAGCCGCCACTGGTGTTCGGCGGGGGCGAGCGGGAAGGTGGGGGAATTCGAAAAGGCCTACGCCCAATTGCACGGTGCCAAGGGTTGCGTGGCCACGGCCAGCGGGACTACGGCCTTGATTACGTCGCTCTACGTGGCAGGAGTGGACGCGGGCGACGAAGTCATCACTTCGCCCTATACCTTTAACGCCACCTACAACGCCGTGCTCATGCAAAAGGCCTTACCGGTGTTCGCCGACACCGACCCAGCCACGCTCACCATGGACCCTGACTCCATCGAAAGCCGAATCACCGACCGCACCCGGGCCATCTTGCCGGTCCACATCTACGGTCTCCCCTGCGACATGGACCGGATCAACGCCATCGCCAAGAAGCACAATTTGGCTGTCGTGGAGGACGCCTGCCAGGCTTGGCTGGGCGAATACAAGGGCCGCAAGTGCGGTACGCTCGGCGACCTGGGATGCTTCAGCTTCCAGGAGTCGAAACATATTCCGGCGGGCGAGGGCGGGGCGATTACGGGGATGAGCATCGAACTGTTGGACCGCTGCCGCTCGTTCATCAACTGCGGCCGCGCCACGGGCACCTTCAAAGGCTCCGGCTGTTTCACCCGCGGAAGCAATTTCCGCATGAAAACCTACCAGGCCGCCCTTCTGTTCGCGCAAGTCGAAAAGCTCGTCCGCGAGACGGAGGTCCGGCGTGCCAACGCCGACTACCTCATCGCCGGCCTCAAACAAATCCCGGGCATCCACCCCGTCCGTTGGCCCGAAAACAGCCGCCCCGTCTGGCACCTCTTCCCCTTCCGGTACGACGCCGCCGAGTTCCACGGCCTGCCGCATGGGAAGTTTATTCGGGCCTTACAAGCGGAAGGCATCCCCTGCGGCGGTGGATACTCCGAACAGTACTTCGACGGGATGTTCGACGAGGCGATCGCCTCGCGCGGTTTCCAACGCCTGTTCAGCCCCGAACGCCTCAAGGCGTATCGTCAAAGCTTCCAGGACCTCAAAGGCAACCGGCAGGTTTGTCAGACTACCGTAACAATGTATCAATCGATGCTGCTGGCCGAACGCAGCGCCATGGACGACATCATTACCGCCGTGCAAAAAATCCACGCCCACAGCGCCGAGCTGGCCAAGGCCTGAGCCGAAAGCGTGAACGGAATGTTGGGGCCGCGTTGCTTTGCCTCTTAGTGGAAAGGGCTTCCGAATAGCGCGGCGGGTACTCGGATTCGCTGACGGCGAGCCGGCATATCCCGCTGCCTCTGCCCGCCGGGTCGTGGCAACCTCGTGAGGCCAACGCGAGGGAACGTCGCCAACGATCCAAGACCGAAGCAAATGAACTTTTGATCCGAAGGGAGAAAAATCATGGCTGGAAACAAGCCGATCTCTCGACGGCAATTCGTGGCCGGTGCCTCTGCTGCCCTTGCCGCAAGCGCAGCGGCAGGTGAACCCAAAGCCGGGAAAGAGCCTGGTTCGTCGCTGGCCATCCACGGGGGCGAGAAGGCCGTGAAAACGCCCCTGGCCTTGGCACGCCGCTGGGGTAAGCCCGAACTCCAGCAGCTCGAAGCCATGCTGGAACAAGATTCCCTCTTCTGGTGGAAGGGGCCGCAAGGCAAACTCCTGAGCGAACGATTCCAACAGGTGTGTCCCTTGAAGCATGTGCATCTGTGCTCGTCGGGCACGGCGGCGATCCACATCGCCGTGGCGGCCGCGGGCATCGGTCCCGGCGACGAGGTCATCACCACGCCGCTCACCGATATGGGCACCGTGATTGGCGTCCTTTATCAACAGGCGGTGCCGGTGTTCGCCGACGTCGAGCCGAATACCTACAATCTCAGCGTCGCCGACGTCGAGCGGCGGATTACCGCGAAGACGAAGGCCATCATCGCGGTCCACCTCTTGGGCAATCCGTGCGATATCGACGGATTGAAGGCGTTGGCGGATCGTCGAGGCCTGGTGCTCATCGAGGATTGCGCCCAGGCTTGGGGCGCGCGGACCAAGGGCCGCCCTGTGGGCACGTTGGGGCACATCGCGTGCTTTTCTTTGCAGGATTCCAAACACATCACCTGCGGCGACGGGGGCGTGGTCGCCTCGAGCGACGAACGATTTGGCCCGCTACTCCGCGGGTTTGGCGACAAGGGCTTCAATCGCGAGACGGGCCGCCACTTCGAGGTATTCGGAACCAACTACCGCATGAGCGAGCCGCAGGCCGCCGTCGCCGCCGCGCAAATGACGCGATTGGAAAGCATCGCTGCCCGACGAGCGCAACTCGGTGGCCTGCTTGCCGAACGGATTGGCCGTCTCCCCGGCATTCAGCCGGTCCACGTTCGGCCGGAAGATCGTTGCGTCTATTGGCACCACATGTTTCGCATACAACCGGACGTCTTCCGCTGCGATCGAGCGCAGTTCGTCAAGGCCCTGATCGCCGAAGGGGTGCCTGCTTCGACAGGCATTATGTTCGGGCCGCTGTATGAAAAGCCGGTCTTCCAGCGCCATGCCTTCTTCGCCGGACGCTGGCCGGTGCGCGAGTTCGGCTTGACCGCCATGGATTACACGAAACACCGATGCCCTGAGGCAGAGGCCATTCATCAAACCGGCGTGCGGCTGCCTCTTGACCAGCGCATGTCGGAGGACTACATTCTCCAAGTAGCGGCGGCCATTGAGAAAGTCGCGCGCCACTTCGCGGCGTGAGCTTCGTGGGCGCCGCGCAAGGGGCAAAGAATTGTTTCAATAGCCTTCCTACTCCCAGCCCGCGCCGCTGGGCTGCCGATCCCCGCCAAAGTTGCTCCCAGTCGGAAGGCGAAAGACCTCGAAACAAAAACAGTCAGGAGAATCCCATGAGCTTGGCCAAAAAAATCTCCCGGCGAGGATTGCTGAAACAGACGCTGGCGGGTGCCGTCGCGGGCCCGGCTTGCGCCCTCTTCGTGCCTTCGGCGGTGTTTGGGGCTAATGATCAGATCGGCGTGGGAATCATTGGTTGCGGACGTCGCAATGGGCAGTTGGTCATTGGCAAGGGTGGGCAAGGCAAACCGCCGGCCCACGCCCGCATCGTTGCCGTCGCCGACCTGAACCAGAAGCGGGCGGCGGAATGGGCCCGAAATTACAAGGCTCAACCTTTTTACGACTACCGCGCCCTGCTCGACCGCAAGGAAGTCGACGTGGTGATTTACGCCACGCCGGAACATGCCCACTACTTGCCGTGCATCCATGCCTGCCAGGCCGGTAAGGACATCTACGGCGAGCAGCCGCTGAGCCACACGATCCGTGAGGGCCAGGCCATGGTTCAGGCGGTGCGGAAATACAAGCGCGTGTTTCAAGTGGGCGAGCAGCAGCGCTCCCATCCCGCCACGCGCAAGGCCGTGGAACTGATCCGCAACGGCCGGATCGGCAAGATTTTGAAAGTCATCGGCTACAATTACCCAAGCGCTTGGGAATCGAATTTGCCTCCTCAGCCATGCCCCGAGTGGATCGACTGGGACCGTTGGTGCGGCCAGAATGAGGTCGTTCCCTTCCACTACGACATCTACCTCTCCCGCATTCCTTACGATCGCGAACCGCCTTACTACACTTACCCCGCGGAGAAATACGCGGTGGGGCCAGGCTGGATGTCCTTCCGGCCGTACTCGGGCGGTGAGCTGCCGAATTGGGGCTGCCATGGTCTGAGCATGGTTCACTGGGCCTTGGACATGGACCACAGCGGGCCGGTGGAGATCTGGGTCGATCCGCCGGTGCCTTTGGAAACCGTCGTTTACGACTATCCCGATAAACGCGATCGCGGCGATGCCGCGATGTCCAAGACCATCATCCATTACAAGTATCCCAATGGCGTCGAATTGGTCTTGAGTTCGATCGACCCCAAGCTGGGCGGCGGCGCCACGTTCATCGGCGAAAAGGGCAAAATCACGATCTTTCGCGAGGGCTACGAATGCGACCCGCCGGGGCTGGACGAGGATCCCCTCCCGCCCAATGCCGTTCGCGTCTACGAAAGCGACGACCACATGGAGAACTTCTTCGCCTGTGTCGTGTCGCGCAAAGACCCGATCATGACGGTCGAGGCGGGCCACAGCGTGGCCACGTTGTGCCACTTGGGCAACATCGCCCGCCGCTTGGGTCGCCGCCTCAAATGGGACCCGGTCAAGGAAATTTTCCCCGGCGACGACGAGGCCAACCAATACCTCGACTGCCCGAAACGCAAAGGCTACGAAGTGCCGGAAACGGTCTAGTTCGGCGACGACCAGCCACGGCCGCTCACGGCGTGCAGCTTGTTCCACAACCTGTCCCGCTCACAAGGACAGAGCTGCGGCGATGAGGCGGTCCGACTTTTGCTCCTATGCTTGGTCGGGCCTCCGCCCGGGCCAAAAATGCTCCGGGGTATCGTCGCTCTGGATGCGGTTCTGGACCCCCGCCAACCTGTTGCACGCCTCGCCGTCAAGAGGCGGGTCGCGTCGACAGTTGGCAAGACTGTGCAACGGGGGTAATTGGCAAAGTCGTCCCACCATGGCGAGCGCTACTGTCCGAATCCCGTGACGGCGGAAACAGGACCGAGTCGTTGCCCAACACAATGATTCGCCGTTCTTGGGCTGAATCATCGATCCCTCTAAAGGATGGATAACAGAGGGATCGCCGCCCTATCCTGGCAGTTGGTGGATTTTTCGGGGTCCTCCTTTGATCGATACGGTCGGCAACTTCGGTACAATCGCTCCACCTTGTTGCCCAGGGCGTTGGTTGGAGAAACGCCCGAAGGCGCGTCGATAGTGGTCAGGGGCCAAGCCGGTGGATCACCTGGGACTTCCCCTGGTTCCTAGGGGTTGGAAGTCCTCGGGCTAGTACGCATCTCGCACCATGACGAACAAGTCTCGACGCCGACCGAACACATCGACGCCGCAGTCTCCGCTGGAAACCTACCTTCGGGAGATCAACGAAACGCCGCTGCTCTCGCCGGACGACGAGCAAGAGTTGGCGCTCGCCATTGGCCGGGGCGATCCCACCGCCCGCGACCGCATGGTCCGCGCCAATCTCCGCCTGGTGGTCAATATCGCGCGGGGTTACACCGGCAAAGGGCTCACCCTTCAGGACTTGATCGAAGAAGGGAACCTGGGGCTGTTGCGCGCCGTCGAGGGTTTCGACCCGGCCATGGGCACGCGGTTCTCCACCTACGCCAGCTATTGGATCAAGCAGTCGATCAAGCGGGCGTTGATCAATTCGGCCAAGACGATTCGTATTCCGGCCTACATGGTCGAGCTGTTGTCCAAGTGGCGCCGAGCGAGCACCCGGCTCACGGAGGAATTGGGGCGAACGCCTACGGCCGAAGAAGTTGCCCGTGTCCTTGGTCTGCCACGCAAGAAGCTCCCGATCATTAAAAAGGCGATCAAGATTTACAACCTCACGCCCCAGACCGATCAGGGCGACGCCGGCTGGTCGCTCGGCGAAATGCTCATGGACGAGCGGATGCGCAGCCCGGACGAGGAAATGCTCGAACACGACAATCTCGCCCACGTGCTGGAGAGACTGGACATCATGGATCAGCGTGAGGCGACCGTGCTTCGGATGAGATTCGGGCTGGACAACCACGAGCCCCGCACGCTCAAAGAGATCGGCGAGTGCCTCGGCCTGACCCGCGAACGCGTGCGCCAGATCGAGACCGAGGCCCTGGCGAAGCTCGCTGCCGCGTTGGAGGGGACGGGCTGAAACGCGGTTCGCGCGAACACGCCGGCCCGAAAAGGCTTGAAAGATCACCGCCACCAGCGGCGATTGAGGCGCAGGACCTGTGTGGCGACGTAGCCGGGTTATTGCTGCATCGCGGCTAATCGCGCGCTTTGGCTGTCGCGGGCGGTGACCAGGGTCTGCACGGGCCCGACAGCCACGCCGGGCCTGGGAATCAGCAGGACCTGCCATTCATCGAGCAGGCTGGATTTGTCGTTTCACGTCATCCGCAGCACCAGCCAGTCGCCAAACCGAGGCCAGATCTGCGCGGCAGCGAAGAGGAGTCTGGCATGCCAGGGGACGACGATTTCGGCCTTGCGTCGTTCGCACGCCCGCAGAATCGCCCGCCCCAACGTTTGCGGAGGAATCGGCCGGACGCGCACGCCTGCCCCCGGCTGCCGGGCCCGCGGGGGCACGTCCTCCAGGCCCTCCAAGGGATAAAGCCGTTCGCCTTGACGAAAGATTGGGCCGGGACAAACCAGCAGCACGTGCAATCCCTCCGGCCCCAGCTCCAACCGCAATTGCTGCGAGAAGGCCGCAACCGCGTGCTTGGTCGCCGGGTAGGCCCCCACCCAACGCGACGCCGCTTTGGCTGCCAGCGAGCCGATGTTCACCACGTGGCCCTGCCGCGGCAACAACAAGGGAACCGCGGCGCGCGTGCAACGGACCATGGCGATGAAATTCAATTCCATCAGGTCGCGGAACTGCTCCGGCGTGGTGTCGAGCACCTTGCCACGCATCGACCGGCCCGCATTGTTCACCAACACGTCGAGGCCGCCAAAGCGATCGACCACCTGCGGGAACAGGGAGTCCACCTGGTCCTGACGCGTGATGTCCGCCACGATGCCGATGGCTTCTCTGCCCGCGGCGACCAACGCCCGCGCGGTCGCGTCGACCGCCTCGGGCTCGAGACCGGCGACGGCCACCCGCGCCTCGGCTGCCGCAAACGTCTCGGCGATCACGCGACCCAAGCCGCTCGACCCGCCGGTCACCAGAACCACTTTCTCCCGCCAAAAGCTCATGGATCGAAGCTTACCCTTTTGGGCCTTTGTCAGCAAGTCTTGCGAGGGAAAAAATGTGCCAAAACCTTATGGCAGTGTCTGACCAGACACTGACTTTCACCTCAATCTAGGGCGACGGGCTGGCTTTGCCATCAATACCGTTTTAGGGCAACGGCATGGATATCAAAATGGTCAAAAACGGTTGAAAAACGGGTCAGAACTATTTTTAGGCGTTGATGCCACTAAAAGCTTGTTCAGCATTGGGAACTGCGTGCGGCATAACCAAGGAACCACGCTCCCTCCGGAAGCATTGCCGCCGACGACAAACCCCTTCCACGATATGCACTGCTAAACAAGCTCGCAGCGGCACACTGTTTTTAGCTCAGGCCAAAGATTAGGGATAAGTTAGTTCCTGGGTTCCTTGAGGAGCGGCCCGGGTTGCACTACAGTATAGCTTCGTTTCACCAGTACCGGCGCGAGTCATTGGCCTTTTGCCGCACACGGCTTCCGCGGGGACGGATGACTCGGCCCGGATACCGCCCCCTTTGATCCCTCGCATGAAGGATACGCCGCCATGGATTATCGTCGGGTGATTCCTTGTCTGGATGTTAAGGACGGGCGTTTGGTCAAGGGAGTGAATTTTGTACGTTTGAAGGAGGTCGGGGATCCAGCCGAGGCAGGGGCTGCCTACAGCGACGCCGGGGCCGATGAACTCGTCTTTCTCGACATTACAGCCACGATCGAAAACCGGCCTACGCTCCTGAAGGCCGTGGAGCGAACGGTCCAGCGGATCTCCATCCCCCTGACGGTTGGGGGAGGCGTTCGGTCGCTGGAGGACGTCCAGACGTTGTTCGACCTTGGAGTGGCGAAGGTTTCGATCAACACAGCCGCTGTTGCGCGGCCCGAATTCGTCCAAGAGGCTGCCCAGCGTTTTGGTTCGGACCGAATTGTCGTGGCCATCGACACGCGCAAGTCCAGCGACCTTCCGTCGGGGTTCGAGGTCGTCGTTCGTGGCGGCACGCAAGGTTCAGGATTGGATGCCGTCGCTTGGGCCAAAAAAGTGGAGGCCCTCGGGGCTGGCGCTATTCTGCCCACGAGCATGGATACCGACGGGATGCAGACCGGCTACGACATTCCTATGACTCGAGCGATCGCCGACGCGGTACGTGTGCCGGTCATCGCGTCGGGTGGGGCCGGGACCCTGGAGCACCTCTACGAGGCGATCGTCGAAGGCCACGCCGACGCGGTCCTCGTCGCCTCCATTGCCCACTTCGGCATTTTCACCATTCGGCAAATGAAGGAATACTTAGCAAGCCGGGGGATCGCGGTGCGGCTGTAACGGGACCTCCGCGCTCTGCCAACTGCCGTTGGCTTCCTTGTTTGTGCCGGGGGTAACGGACGCGGCGGCAGCGTGCGTGTTGGCGAAGGGCTCACGGCCGGTCAGTTCTTAAGGAGATTTTGCATGGATTACCAGAAGTTCGTGGAAGAGCAAATCCAGTCCCTCCGCGCCGCAGTTGGCAATCAAACGGCCATCAACGCCTTGAGCGGTGGCGTGGATAGTTCGGTGGTCACGGTCCTGGGCTTTCGTGCCTTGGGCAATCGTCTGAAGACCGTGTTCATCGACAACGCCCTGATGCGCGAGGGCGAGCCGGAACGCGTGGTCAAGACATTTGCCGAAATGGGGATTCCGGTGGAGCTCATCGACGCCCGGGCGGAGTTCCTCGCGGCCTTGAGGGGCTTGACCGATCCGGAGGAAAAGCGGTGCGCCATTACCCGCACGTTCTATCAAGACGTGTTTGGCCGTTTGGTGCGCAACAGCGGCGCGAAGTTCCTCCTCCACGGCACCATCCTGACGGACATCGAAGAGACCGTGGCCGGGATCAAGCGCCAACACAACATTCTCGCCCAATTGGGCATCGACCCGGAAAAACAATACGGCTATCAGGTGCTCGAGCCGCTAGCCACGCTCCGCAAGGATGGTGTCCGTGAGGTGGCCAAGGTGCTGGGCTTGCCCGACGCGATCGTCCACCGCATGCCGTTTCCCGGCCCTGCCTTGGCCGCACGGATCGTGGGCGAGGTCACGCCCGAGCGTTTGGCCACGGTGCGGGCGGCGACGGCGATCGTGGAGGAAGAGCTCGCGGACTGGAAGGTCTTCCAATACATGGCGGTGCTGCTGGAGGAGAAGGCGACGGGCATTCGCAACGGCCAGCGGGAATTTGGACAGATCGTGGTGGTTCGCTGCGTGGATAGCGTCGATGCGCGCCAAGCCGACGTGGTCGAGTTGCCCTGGCCTACCTTGAAGCGGATCTGCCAACGGATCACGGCGCTACCGGGCGTGAACCGATGCCTGTACGACTTGACTCCTAAACCACCGGCGACGATCGAGTATGTGTAAACGTCGCGGGACCGCGGGAAACGCGGTTTCGGATCTCTGGGGAATTCCCCCCCACGTCCAAGGCCCATTCGCGGAATGACAGGAAGGGCGTTCCTCTTAGAAAGATCAACCTATCGGGAGAGCCAGATACCGTGCCAAAACGAAACGACATTCATAAAGTGATGATCATCGGCTCGGGGCCGATCGTGATTGGACAAGCCTGCGAGTTCGACTACTCGGGGACGCAGGCCTGCAAGGCCCTGCGGCGGCTGGGTTACGAAATCCTCCTAGTCAATTCCAACCCAGCCACGATCATGACCGATCCGGCCATGGCCGACGTGACCTACATCGAGCCGCTCACCGTGGAGTGGATGGCAGAAATCATCGAGAAGGAGCGGCCGCAGGCCCTGTTGCCCAACTTGGGCGGACAGACGGGGTTGAACCTATCGTCGGAACTGGTCCGCCGCGGGGTGCTGGAAAAGTTCGGCGTCCAATTGATCGGGGTGCCAGCCGACGCGATCGAGCGCGGCGAGGACCGCCTGGCCTTCAAGCAGACCATGAACCGGTTGGGCATCGACATGCCGCGGAGCGAGATCGCCCACTCGGTCGAAGAGGCCGAACAGATCGCCCAGCGGCTGGGACTGCCGGTCGTGGTCCGGCCCGCCTACACCTTGGGCGGCACGGGAGGCGGCCTGGTCTATAACATGGAGGAGCTG
Organism: uncultured Thermoguttaceae bacterium; assembly: GCA_937951625.1. Taxonomy (GTDB): domain Bacteria; phylum Planctomycetota; class Planctomycetia; order Pirellulales; family Thermoguttaceae; genus CALFBP01. The sequence continues at coordinate 20,110 of CALFBP010000050.1, read as the reverse complement.
CGGACCGTGGCTGCTCGCGGGCTGGCGGCTAGCCTCATCGGCCAGGTGTTGATCGAGGAATCGGTCGAGGGCTGGGAAGAACTCGAGCTGGAGGTCGTCCGCGACGCCAAGAATCAGATCATCACGGTGTGTTTCATCGAAAACGTCGATGCCATGGGCGTGCATACGGGCGACTCGTACTGCGTGGCCCCCATGCTGACCATCGCGCCGGAACTCCAACAACGCCTGCAAAAGTATTCCTACGACATTGTCGAGTCGATCGGCGTGATCGGCGGCACCAACATCCAGTTTGCGCACGATCCGAAGACGGGCCGGGTCGTGGTCATCGAGATCAATCCCCGCACCTCCCGCTCCTCCGCGCTGGCCTCGAAGGCCACCGGATTCCCGATCGCTTACGTCTCGTCGCTTTTGGCAGGCGGACTGACGCTGGACGAAATCCCTTACTGGCGGGCCGGAACGCTGGAAAAGTACGAACCGTGGGGCGACTACGTGGTCGTCAAGTTCGCCCGCTGGGCCTTCGAGAAGTTTCGTGGCCTGGAAGACAAGTTGGGCACGCAGATGCGGGCGGTTGGCGAGGTGATGAGCCTGGGCAAGACGTACAAGGAGGCCTTCCAGAAGGCGATTCGCTCCTTGGAAATCGGCCGCTATGGCCTGGGCTTCGCCAAGGATTTCCACACCAAGTCGCTCGACGAACTGATGGGGTTGCTGGCCCACCCTTCCAGCGAACGCCAATTCATCATGTACGAGGCCCTCCGCAAGGGCGCCACCGTGGAGAGCCTCTACCAACGCACCTATATCAAGCCCTGGTTCATCCAGCAGATGAAGGAGTTGGTCGACCGCGAGGAAGAGATCCTTCGGTACAAAGGGGGCGTCCTGCCCGACGAGCTTCTCATGGCCGCAAAAAAAGATGGTTTTGCCGACCGCTATCTGGCCAAGCTCCTCGGCGTGCCGGAGAAGGAGATTCGCCAGCGGCGCACGGCGTTGGGCCTGAAGCAAGGCTATCATCCCGTCCACGTCAGCGGCGTGGAAAACGCTGCCTACTTCTATTCCAGTTACAACGCGCCGGATTCGGTAAGCGTTTCCTCGCGGCGCAAGATCATGGTGCTGGGCGGCGGCCCGAACCGCATCGGCCAAGGGATCGAATTCGATTACTGTTGCGTTCATGCCGCGTTCGCCTTGCGCGATGAGGGCATCGAGTCGATCATGGTCAACTGCAACCCGGAGACCGTCTCCACCGATTACGACACGGCCAACCGACTCTACTTCGAGCCGCTAACGGTGGAGGACATCCTGGGGATTTACGAGAAGGAGAAACCAGAGGGGGCCATCGTCCAGTTTGGCGGGCAGACGCCGCTGAACATCGCCGCGGAGTTGGCCGAGGCGGGCGTGAAGATCCTGGGCACCACGCCGGAGACGATCGAACTGGCCGAAGACCGGGACCGGTTCCGCCAGATGATGCGCAAACTCGGCATCCCTCAGCCCGACTCCGGCATGGCCAGCAATCTGGCCGAGGCCCTCGCCGTGGCCCGCGAGATCGGCTTCCCGCTTATGGTCCGTCCGTCCTTTGTACTGGGCGGCCGGGCGATGGAGATCGTCTACGACGAGAAGATGCTCGAGCTGTATGTGGCTGCCGCGGTCGATGTGTCGCCCGAACGCCCGATCCTCATCGACAAGTATCTGGAAAACGCCATCGAGGCCGAAGCGGATGCGATCTGCGACGGCCACGACGCCTTCGTCCCGGCCGTGATGGAGCACATCGAGCAGGCGGGCATTCACTCGGGCGATTCGGCCTGCGTGATCCCGCCGGTCAGCATTCCGCACAAGCACGTGGAGACGATCTGCGAATACACCCGCAAGATCGCCATCGAACTTGGCGTGGTGGGCCTGCTCAACGTGCAGTACGCCATCTGCCGCGATACGGTCTTCATTCTCGAGGCGAATCCCCGCGCCAGCCGCACCGTGCCCTTGGTCTCGAAGGTCTGCAATATTCCCATGGCCCGGATCGGCACCCTGGTCATGCTGGGCAAAAAGCTCGGTGATTTGGGCCTGAAACATCGCCCCATCCCGCACTTCGGCGTGAAGGAGGCAGTGCTGCCTTTCAACATGTACCACGGGGTGGATCCGCTCTTGGGGCCGGAAATGCGGTCCACCGGGGAGGTGCTGGGCTTGGCGGACTCGTTCGGTCTGGCCTATTACAAGGCCGAGGAAGCGGCCCTCTCCCGATTGCCGCTGGAAGGCACAGTGCTGATCACCGTGGCCGACCGCGACAAGCCGGCCGTGCTGGAGGTCGCCCGGCGATTCGTCGATCTCGGCTTCAAGATCAAGGCTACCCAGGGCACTCATGCCCTCTTGACGGCCAACGGCATTCCCGCCGAGCCGATCTTGAAAATGCGTGAGGGCCGCCCCAACATCGCCGACGCGATCGTCAACGGCGAGATCCAATTGGTAATCAACACGCCGAAAGGCCGCTTCGGCGCAGAGGACGATTCCTACATTCGCCTGACGGCCGTCCGGCACAAGGTTTCTTACATCACCACGCTGGCCGCGGCCGCCGCCGCCGCCAAGGGCATCGCGGCCTTCCGCGAGGGTCGCGGTCAAGTGAAGAGCCTCCAGGAATACCACCGCGACTTGCGGTAGACCGAGGCGTGGCCTTGGTTTGCGACCACCACGAGGGCTTCGGCATTGCCCGGCGTGCGAGGGAGACTTGGGGACCTTGTCGCTACGGCTCGTGGTAGGCGCGAATCTCGCAGACGCCCATTTCGGGTTTGGCCTCGGTGATGACCAGGCGGAGGCGGTCGGTCTTGACCGGCTCGAAGCAGAGCACGCGGCGTCGCTGCGCATTGCCGGATACTTCCGCGACGCTGTGCCAGGCCCCGCCTTGCGGCACTTCCACGCGAAACGCGGTTGCCCTGTGTTCCCGCGTCTGGAACGAAACGTGAACCGTGTTGAACGTCACCTCGCGGCCAAAGTCCAACTCGACCCACTGGGGAAGCGGTTGGTCCGGGGCCGGTCGCCACGCGTTGGGCCATCCGCGCACGGCCCGCGCAAAGCCATTGTTCACGTTCTCCGGGGCAAACATCTTGTCGTGTGGACGCGGGAACGGCTTTTCTTCCGCCGGTTCGGGGAAGACCGCCGGGACGAGTCGGAACTGGTAGCACTCGGACATGGCCACCCATTGGTTGCCCGAGCGGTACGCTCTCGCGGTGTCGGGAGGAGGGATGTCGAACAACCGCCAGCCCACGCCCGGGGTCTTAGGCAGCATCGCGTAGTAAAAGCCCGGCTTGACCGCCGCGTTGAGCGGGAACTCCACCCAACCCTTGTTGTGCGGCGGAACTGTGGCCGTGGCGGTGGCTAAGTCTCTCTCGGAACTGAAATCGGTCACGGCCGAGGCGCTCCGCAATCGGAGCCTGATCTCGGTCGGTGCCGCGTTGGTCGATTCCAAGTAGAGCGAAATCGACTTGATTTCCGGCCCGGGCGTCTTGAACATCACCGCCCGATCGAAGTTGAGCGGATGGAGCTTGAGTGCGCCTACCGAGGCAAGGCTCACGGGCGGCGAAACGCTGGAAGCGGTGGCCTTGGCCCCCAGGGCCAGGTCCTTGGGATCGGCGTTGGGCAGGTCGATCAGATAGCAGCCGTCCTTGAGGAGTTGCTGTTGCAATTCGGCGATGTGGCTCTGATACAGCCCGCGCGGCGTGGTCTTGTGGACCTTGCAAAGTCCAGCAGCGGTCCCCACGGCCTGGCCTTGTAGGCCGCAGGTGATCATCACCCGCGTCGCCCCCAGCGCGGCATGGCTCACCGAGATGTTCCGTCCGGCCATCATCAAGTTGGCGACGTCTTTGCTGTACAGGCTGCGGAAGGGGACGGAGAACTTGACTTTATGGGAAAACTCGGCGGGCGGGCCAGGGTCATAGAAACCTTTGGGCGGGTGCAGGTCCACGCCCCAACCGCCGTAGCTTACGCGGTCCTCGAACAGGCGGTTGGGCGAAATGTCGTGCTCGGTCATGATGTAATCGCCCAACAGACGCCGCGACTCCCGCTTGCCGACCACGTGGCTGACCCAAGCCAGCTTGTAGTTCTTCGCTTCTTCGGCCAACTTGGGGCAATGGTTTTTGGCGTGGTCCCACATGCCCCAGATGATCCGCAACAGCTCGTCGCGGATTTCTTCGGCGTTGTCGTAGGTGTTGAGCACGCCGCCATATTCGATGACCCATTGCCAGCCGCCGAAATGCACTTGGGGATGGCGGCCCGGATTGAAATCGGAGCAGTGGAGGAACTTGTGGGCCCAGTCGGGGGCGGCGAAGGTTATTGGTCCGGCGGCGAGTTCCGTGGCGTAGCGGAGCGTGCCGCCCATGGTGCCGCCGTCGCCCTGCTCGGGCGCCCGCGTTTCCTGATACATCGAGCGTGGCTCGCGCCCATGGCGATACTCTGCCCCTGCCCAAACCCCAATCACCCCATCGCCCGTGCAGTCGATGAAGATCGAGCCGTGAAAGGCCCGGCGACGGCCCGTGCTCACTTCCAGCGTCTCCACCGCGGCGATCTGGCCCGGCGCCTTGAGTTGTACGCCGGTGGCATGAGTATTCAAAAAGACCTCGAGGTTCCGCTCGGCCTTGCAGAGCTTAAGCATGCGGTCGGAGTATTCTTCGCTGGGGCCGCGGAACTCCTCGATGATGCCCGTCTCGCCAGGATCGAGCGGTTCCCGAGTCGTGTCGCCCTGGGGCTCGACGAGAATCTCGGTGCTGGCATTGCCGCCCAGCACGGGACGATTCTGAATCAAGACGGTCTTGGCCCCCATGCGTGCCGAAGCGATGGCCGCCATGGTACCGGCCAGTCCACCGCCAACCACTACCGTGTCGTACGGCCCGCACGTTTCCACCTCGCGGCTCAAACCGCCGTGAGCGATGCGGGCGGCCCAAAGCCCTTCGCGGTCGTTTGGCGGACGCATTTCGAGATCCGAGGTCAGGAGGATGGCGTCGCAGCGGCCGTAATGGCCGGTCCGATCGCGAAGACGGACTTCCAATTCGCCGGACGCCAGCTCGTGGACACCGCCGTCTTCCCAAATCCATCCCTCGGCCTTGCTCTGCCCGAAGACGTGCTCGACCGCCTTGCCGTTCAGCACGACTTGGAAGCGGCCGGGGCTGTACTGGGGGACCCAATCGCGCGTGCGGACCCAGAGGCGATACTTGCCCGGCGAAGGAACCATCACGCGGGTCACAGCATCTTTCACCGGCCCTTCCAGGCCGATCGCCAGTAAGTAGGGCGAGCCCATCTGATCGATGAATTGGGCGTCGTTGACCCAGCCGCCCAGGTCTTGGAACTGTTCGGCTTCGATCCAGATGGTCGCAGCAGCCTGCGTTGGGTTCGCGGCTAGGCAAGCGACCAACCCTGCAAACACCCAGGTCCGTAATTTCATGCTTCCTCCTCCGCGCGAGATCCAGGGAAGACGAACGTTCTAGTCCACGAATTCCGGTGTGACGCGCTGCGGGATCGCACCTGCCGCGTGGCCCCGGGCCAGAAGCTCCGCGACCGCCTGGCGTCCGCGGGGACCAAAATCCAAGGTCCATTCGTTGACGTACATGCCGACAAACCGGTCTGCCTTGGCTCGGTCCAGGCCGCGGCCATAGGTCAAGGCATAATCCAACGCCTCGTCGCGGTGCTCCAGGCCGTAGCGGATGCTTTCCAGCAACAGGCGATTCACGTCCCGGATCACCGCGCTTCCGAGGTCCTTTCGAAGGACATTGGCCCCCAAGGGCAAGGGCAGGCCGGTTTCAGCGAACCACCACTGGCCGAGATCGACGACGAGGTTCAGCCCCGACTCCGCATAGGTCAGTTGGCCCTCGTGGATCACCAATCCCGCATCGACCTTTTGACCAAGATAACTGCCGGCGGCCACGGCGTCGAGAATTTTGTCGAAGGGGACCACCACGTAGGAGAAGTCCCTGCCCAGGCAGAGACGCAAGACAAGGAAGGCCGTGGTCAGCGTCCCCGGCACCGCGATCGACGCCCGACGCAACGAGTCGAGGCTGCGTGGCTCTCGGCAGATCACCATCGGGCCGTAGCGGTCGCCCATGCTCACCCCACACGTGCAGAGCACGTATCGATCCGTCAGATGCGCATAGGCGTGCAGGCTCACGGCCGTCAGCTCCAGTTCCGCGGAGAACGCCCGGCGGTTGAGCGTTTCGATGTCCACCAACTCGTGCTGGAAACGGTAACGGCCGGTGGGGATGCGTTCCTTCGCCAAAGCGTAAAACATAAAGGCGTCGTCGGGATCAGGACTGTGGCCGACGCGGATCAAGCAGGGGGAATCGTTCATGGTCGTTGGAAATGTCGCGTGGAGCTGGGAAAGCAATGCCCTGAGTATAGCCGATTTCATCGTCACGGTGGGGCGGGCACGACCAGGATCACGTTCCCCTGGCGGCGGAATGTGCATCCGGCGGGACGGAGCACCGCGTCGAACAAGGCCTCGAGCGTGGCGTTTTGCACGCTGAACGCCACGACCTGTTGGGGCGAAATCCCCGCCTTCGCCAAGGCTTCGTAGTCGATCTTCACCTCCACGTCCAGTTTCTGACTCAATTCCGCGAGGATGCGATCCAGGGGGCCTTTGGTGTTTTGAACGGTGAAGCGAATCTCCCGAGGCTTTTTGGGGGCGACGCGGCCCGTCGCCGCACGTTTCGACTGGGGCCGCACGTTGCCCCGCGAGGCAGCAGCGAGTCGTTCGTGATCTTCCAGCAGGCCGCGTACCCAAATGTCGTTTTCCACCACCTTGATCTGGCTTTCTGGAATCAGCTCCGCCCATTGTCGGGCAGTTTGTTGGGGATCGTGGCCGCCGGGATAGCGCCGCACTAGGGCGATGTCATCGGGCAACGGGATCAACTCGACGGAGCGGCCGTCGTCCATCAAACGGTAGGTCAGGTCGAATTGCACGGCCACGAGGGTCAAGCGGTCGATCCAAGGCAAGGCGGGCAGCTCCGCTGCGGCCCAGAGGTCGTGCGGCACGCGATCGAGCCCCGCGATGTTCCTTTCCGCAGAACGGGCAAGCTGGCTCAACACCTCGCGGGGCGTGGCGAAATCCTCCCAGGTAAGCGGCTCTCTCCGCCGAAATACCGCCGCCTCACGAGCGGGGAGCTTGGCCACATCTTCGTGCCGAAGCGCCGACAGTGTCCGAACGATCGCCGCAGTCTCAGCCGGACCAAGATAGACGACCGACCCGATCGAGGACCAACCGAGTCCTCGCGGCTCGGCAAGTTCTTCCAGCACCGTGCGGACCGTGACATCGTTCAACGACAGATCGACGGCCTGGTCGGGATCGACCCGGCGATCCATCAAAATGGCAACTCGCTGGCTCGTCGAAAGGCTTCGAACCACCGAGCGGAAAGGCACGCCGGACCAAAAGACCTTGGGGATCGGGGTGTCGAGGCGGGCTTGAAGGGCCTCGCCTGTAAGCCAGACCACCCCGGGCGGTGAGCTCGCGAAGGCCCCTCCGTGGGCGGAAACAACAATCCAGCAGGCGGCCAGGCCCCACCGCACCGTTGCAAGTGTTTTCGAGACCGAGCTTTCAGCCAACATATGGCTTTCGTATACGTTCAATCGCCCCGGAACGCCGCGTCCGGCCATGGTGTCCGTTGAATCGCAAAGACGTTGTGCGGAGCCTTCCCTTCGATTCGGGGACCGATGCCAAGACTGCCCTTTCACCATCGGGCTTGGCTTGGACCGGCTTCCGCTGATGATTTTTTATTGTCTCCTAATTCCTTCTTAACGGAAAGTCAAAGCCTACCATACCGGGTTTTTACTTGGTCGCGACGTCTCGAAAGGTTACAATCGAAGTTGCTGTGCTGAGTTCGAAACGAAGGCGGTGAACGTTTTTCACGAAGGCGAGGCAGCAGGGCAGGCTGCGGTTGTTTTCACGCCGGGGCAATCACCCGGCACACGAGGCTCGGCCTTGGTTGCCTTGGAGTTTCCGGAAAGATCGTGATCCGTGCGGTGGTGTGGGAGCAATTCTAGTGGGCGACGAAACGATCATCCTTCCTTTTCTGTCCCAGGCTTACGATCGATATTTAGACGGCCAGGACGCCGCGGCGTTTATTCGCGAAGTTTCCCGGGTGTATACGCAGGGCACGTTGCAGCGGCTGGCCGAACACGATTTGGCCCGTATCCGCCGCGCGGCCGTGCTGGCGCTGGGGTTTCTCGGTGATTATGAGGCTAACGCCACGCTGGGCAAGGCCCTCCAGGACGAGGACCGGCTGGTGCGCACGATCGCCGAACACGGCATCCGCAAAGTTTGGACCCGCGTCGGCAACGCCCGGCAACGGCGGACCTTGGCGGTGATCATCCGCTTGAATGAATCCCAGCGTTTCGAAGCGGCGATCCGTCGCGCGAATGAATTGCTCCGCGATGCGGATTGGATCGCCGAGGCGTGGAACCAGCGGGCGATTGCTCACTTTTCGTTGAAACATTACGACGACGCCATTCACGATTGCCGCCAGGCCCTGGAGATCAATCCCTATCATTTCGCGGCGGCGGCGGGGATGGGCCAGGCCTATCTCGAACGCGGCAATCCGATCGCCGCGCTGGAGAGCTTCCGCCGGGCCTTGCGGCTCAACCCCGACCTCGAAGCCGTGCGGGTGCAAGTGGCCCGACTCACGCGACTGATTGGAGAGAAGTGACCGTCTGTTGGTCGGCGTGCCTGTATCGCCTTGGCGCCTAACCCAGGGCTCGACCACGGACGGCAGGTGGCCAGCAACGTGAGATGGCCTCGGCGGATCGTAATGGGCATTCAGCGAGCCTCGCGGAGCGGCGAAGGTCGTACCCTCGGCGACGTGCCCCGCATGCCAAAGGTGAACCGAGCAGGCCTATTCAGCCAGTCGCATGGCCTCCCGCGCTGTCGCTCAACCCACGCTGTGGCGTCCCACGGCGCGGCGAATCTTGTCCCGGGCGCGGCTAAGCATGGGCCCGACGCTGTTCTCCGGAATGCCCAGCGACCGGCCGATTTCCGCGTAAGTCTTGTCCTCCAGGTGATGCATCTGTACGGCCTGGGATTCTGCGCCACGGAGTTGCTGCAACAGCCAGCGGGCCTCCTCGCGGAGTTCGGCCCTGCGGTCCGGCCGCTCCTTGGATGGCGCAGCGGCCTCCACCGGCCGGGGGTCCGAAGCTTGACGCGAGACGGTCCGGCGACGTCGCAAGAAGCGTCTGACGACGATCCGCCGGGCAACCACCGTCAAATAGGTGGCAAGGCTGCTCTGCCCGCGAAAACGACGCAGGATGGCGAAGTCGTCTCGGATCAGGGCCAACATGACCTCGGCGCAGAGATCGTCCTGGTCCTCCTTCGTCAAAAAAATGCCCCGGACTCGGGCCGTGTGCCGAATCACGTGGATCACCACCCCCAGGAAGCGATCGACAAAGTCTTCCCACGCCCGAGGCTTCCGCTCCAGGCATCGCTCCAGCAATTGTCGGTCGAGGTCGGTCAGCGGCATGGTTATGGGCCTCCGGGGAGGCGGCCTTGATCACTCTGGACAGGCAAGGATGGGATCAGCCCCTCGCAAAACAACCGTTTCGGGGAAATTCACATCCCCATGTTGTATTTTATCTGCATCCTTCATGCCAATACGTCGAAAAATCCCGCTCGGCCCGCCAACTAAAATGTAATCGTCTGTCAGAAAACAACTTACGGCGATAAGAATGGCGACAAACACTGTCCTGTCAGCAGGTTGGACGCTGGGTTTACCGCGCGATTCTGCGCCCATCGCCCCATTTCGGCGCAGCGATGCAATGTCACCTATTGGGGGAACGGTGGATAGGCAGCCGATAGGAGGTTTTGCTTTTCGGCCGGCGGCGCTTCGACAGGGCTGCCTGCATCGCGGCGGCAGCGCGAACCTGACGCTAAGATGAGGCTCGCCAACTGAGGTTCCAGCTTACCCCTTCAACGTGGAATAGGCGTGTCAGCCGAAAGCGGCAGGGACCGCTGCCGGCGAAGTGTGCCAAGCTGCGGCCAGGGCTTTGGCCGTTGTTTTGGTCGGAAGGAGCGTCTAGAGCGACCAACCTTCGCGATATTCGCGACGCAGGAAACGGTTGGCGCTCTCGTCGTTGGTGACCCGCATCTTCTCCCCATCCCATTGAATGAGCTTGCCCGCCCGAAGCGCGACATTGCCCAACAGGCAAACCTCGGTCAACAGGCCCGCATGGTCAACGAAATTGGAGCCGGCGGGCGGGCCGCCGCGGCAGGCATCGACCCATTCTTTATGGTGACCTGGCGATCGGGGCAAGATTTTTGGCGGGCGGCCATAGGCCTTCATCCGCGATTCGGGGATGAGCCGGTGGCCCATCAAAATCCCCTTCTCGCCCACGTAGATCATGTCGTCCATGTTTCGACCGGGCTCGAGTTCCTTGGGGCGTTGCGGCTTCAGCCCGCCGTCGTACCAATGGAGCGTGACGGGCGGCATGTCGCCCCGGGCGGGGAACTCGAAGTGGGCCAACACGCCCAGGGGGTAGATCTCGGGGTCCATCTTCGTGCTACTGGCCTCTACGGTCGTCGGGTGGCCGAGCTTCAAGGCCTTGAACGTGGTCGAGAGCTTGTGGCAGCCCAGGTCCCCGAAGATTCCCGTGCCAAACTCCCACCAGTTGCGCCACGTCCAGGGGCAGTAAGCCGGATGGTAGGGCCGATAAGGGGCTGGTCCGAGCCAGAGGTCCCAATCCAGCCCGTCGGGGATCGGGGGCGTCTCCTTCGGTCGTCCCTCCCATGTCGGCCACGGCCAGAATCGGGGACCACTCCAGGCGTGGACCTCGCGGACTGGCCCGATCGCCCCGTCCCAAATCATTTCGCAGACGATGCGGGCCTCTTGCGTGGCCTGGCCCTGGTTGCCCAACTGGGTGGCGACCTTGGCGGCCTTCGCGGCCTCGGCGACGCGGCGGGCCTCTTCGACCGACCAAGTGAGCGGCTTCTCGCAGTAAACGTGTTTGCCCCGCTTGATGGCGGCCATGGCGATCACGGCGTGGGTGTGGTCGGGTGTGGCAATCATCACCGCATCCACGTCTTCTTTATCGAGCAACTCGCGGTAGTCGTGGTACGCCTTGCAGGCGCGATACTTTCCCGACGGCTGCTGCTTGCCATAGAACTCGTCCACCATCCGCCGGGCGGGTTCGCGGCCGGCTGTGTGCTGCTCCTTGCCCTGCATCCAGTTCCAAGAGATGTAGCCCCCGCTTTCCCGGTTCACGTCGCAAACGGCGATCACCTGGATTTCGGGAAACTCCAAGAAGATGGCAGTGTTTTGAAGCCCCTGCCCGCCCGTGCCGATCGAGGCCAGCGTGGTTTTCTCACTTGGGGCGACGTGGCCCTCGCCGCCCAGCACGTGTCGCGGGACAATGGCCAGTGAGCCGGCCGCCGCGGCGGCGTTGAGAAGTGTTCTTCGTGAAATCCTTGTTTGCTTGTGCATGACAAAAGCCCCCCTGAAAGTAGTGCTCGACCTCAAATCGTGAGTAACCGACGCATCCGCAAACCAGGTCAATCGCGGTATCTTCGCCTCAGGGTTTCAACACGATCTCGCGTTGGACGGGTCCCTCAGTTGGAAGTTCCATGGGGTCAGATGTGCTTGACCAGGCCGTTGGGTGGAGAACAATCCGACGTGGGCGGTTGCGTTGCGGTGGCTGAAGGGCAAGGCTCGCTTTGGCGCCGTCGGAAGCAATTTGGAATTCGAAGGAGATCGGCCCGAACTCCGTCGCCACGCCGCGAGCGCGGAGCGATTTTCCGGGTTGGATCCACGAGGGCGGAAGGCCCTCGAACAAATGGAGTTCGTCACCGCGTTCCAAAATCAACAGTGATCGGACCAGCCGGATGAATTCCGCGCTGGCCCAATTGTGGGGCATGTCGCCGCAGATGGCGTCGCCCTCGCCTTGCGGCATCTGCTCCTCGCGCCACACCAACAGCGGCGAGGCATGGTTGGCGAAGGCGTAAAGCGTCTGCGCGGCCTTGTGGCCATGGCCCAGCCAAAGCCAGGCGTGGCCATAGAATGAGCCGAAGTAGGTCCAGACGCCGTTGGAGACCCAGCCCGTGTCGCGGACCAAGCCCTGGACCTCCGCCGCGCGGAGCATGGCCATGTTGCCCTGTACCAGCGGATCGTCCGGGGGGAAGAGCTGGCCTGGGTAGACCGCGTGCAAAAACGCCCATTGGGCCTTTTGCGGCGAAACCTGGACTTCCGGCTTCATGCAGATCGGCACATAGCGGTTGCCATGCGGATCGAGGCGTGAGTCGCGCTCGGCCGCGCGGCGGAAGGTGGCGTAAAAGTCGTTGTATTCCTTCTGCCAAGCCTCGGCCTGATCCTGTTTGCCGAGCCATCGCGCGGCGTCCACGGTCGCCTTCAGGCCGACGAGCGTCCAGTAGACGTTGGTATATTCGGGGTTCTTACCGCCTAGCCCGCCGTCGCTGAATCCCTCGGGCAGGAGTCGATACTCCGGGGCCTTGGGATCGGCCGAGGCCTGCTGACGCAACGAGCCGATGAAGGCCACCGCCCGCTCGACGCGCGGCCAGTTCTCGGCCAGCCAGGCCTTATCGCCGCTGAGCCTGGCGTGTCGGGCGACGGCCCAAAGGGCAATCCCCGTCTCTTTCAGATGTCCGTCGATGAGCATGATGGCGCCGTCGGGCCGCTGGAAACTCAAGAGGTAACGCATTCCGTTGCGGGCCTCGTCCAACCGGCCCAGATAAGCCGCGGCCTCCATCAGGAACGAACCGTCCACCACCCAAAGGCCGCGATAGCACGTCGGCCCGACCTGAAAGGCCGGCAGTCCCCTCTTGATTTCCCGGGCCTGGTAGATGTTGCGGATGGAACTGTCGATTTGGGCCTGGATGGCGGGATCGGGGATTTCGAAACAGCCATACGGCAAGTCGAGCGTTTCCCAGTACCGCTGAGCGACAAGACGGAGTTGCCCGGCCTGTTCGGCAGAGATGGGATACAACTGGTACAGGGCCGGGTTTGTTGGACCTCGAAGCACACCGAACGCCAGCGTCTTTTCCTCTCCCGCGGGCACGTGGATCGGCGCGGGCCACTCCAGCACCACTTGGCCCTCGGCCCGACTGGCCAAGCGGATGCCGCTAGGGAAGAACAGCGTGGTGCCGGTTCCGATCGTCACGCGGCGGCCGTCGGCCTCGAGGCGAACATCGAACTCACTATCCACGGTGACCGTCGGGCGGAGCGTGGCGGGCTGCGGCGGCTGGGCGGGTGATTTGCCGTCAGCGGTTCCGGGCCGCGGTCCCGCCGCACGCAGCCGCACCAACACGATATCGTGTCGCGGTGGGCCCATCCGTGGCGGCTCGGTGCCGCAATTCACTTGGGCGAGTGGTTCCGGATGGAACTTGCCTGAGAGAAGCTGGTCCTTTGGCGGCACTGACTCCGGCGGTCCCTTGAACACCCAGAGCACATTGAGGATCGGGTTGCGATCGGGAGAGCCCGGCGAGGGAACGACCTCGAGGTCGATAAAACCATCGCCATCTTGGTCCTGGGCCTCGAAGGCGAACACAGCGGGCACGTTCTGCCCATGCACGGCCGCCATGTCGATCGTCTGGCGCGTTCGGCCTTCGATGTTCAGATCGAGAATCCGCTGGCCGCCTTTGGCGTGCCAACCCTCGCACAGCCCGAACACCACCGTATAGATTGCCCCAGCCTCCGCGCGGAGGCGATAAAGAATTTCCGAATTCCAACCCACGGCTACGTCGCGGAAAGCCGCGTCGCAAGCCACTTTGGGCTGGGCCCAATCCTTGATCCCACTGCCGCTATCCATCCGCTCGACGATTGGTGGGACCGCGGGCTTGGTTTCAGGCCCTCGCAACGGCGGCGCCGCAGCGAAGGCCTCTTCCACGATTTCCAAACCATCCAACCGCTTCACTGTTCGCACGACGGGCACGCGCGGCGAGAGCAACTCTTGACGAACCCATTGGACTTTCGGGCCGAACCCAACACCGATCCGCGTTTTGAAGCCCGAGTGCTTGCCGGGATAGTCGTAAAGGAGCGTGCCTTCCTTGCCGACGAGGGTCTTTTGCCAATCGTCGGGCAGGCCGATCAACGTCTGCCACCAGACCGGGGCATACCGATGGTCTATTCGCCAAAACAAAGAGGGCGTTTGCTCCCCGGCTTGAAGGGGGAGCGTCCAAATCAGGAAAACGCCGATGAAGTGGAACGCCGAGCCGAGACGCTTCAAAAAAGTCATGGACCTTTTCTCCGTCCTGTGACTTGCGAAAACCTCGGAAATAAACATCAAACTGGGGGACGGTAAACAGCCGCGAGCGAGATGCGCCAAAGCTGCGTGCCCCGTCGCGCCCCCCCAGTGTAGCTTTTTGAATACACTCAGGCCAGCCTGACAAAGTCCGTCGCTGTCCGCACGTTTGTCTTGCTGCCAACGCAACGATCCTTTCCCCGTGCGGCCAGGGGTTTATAATCGTCATACATGACGGTCATCGAAATTGACGGACTGGCGAAGTCCTACAGGGTGTATCAGAAAAAAGAGGGGATTTGGCCTTCGATCAAGGGGCTATTCCACCGGGAGTATCGCACGGTGGAGGCCGTGCGAGGGATCGACCTTCGTGTGGATCGAGGCGAATTTGTGGCGTTTTTGGGGCCTAACGGTGCGGGCAAGACCACCACGTTGAAGCTGCTTTCCGGGGTCATCACCCCCACGTCGGGCACGGCTCGTGTGCTCGGCCATGTGCCTTGGCAGAGAGAAAACGCCTACCGGCGGCGGTTCGCCTTGGTGATGGGCCAAAAAAATCAGCTCTGGTGGGACCTGCCGGCCAACGAATCGTTCAGGCTTCACCAGCAGATTTATCGGATCGAGCGTCGCCAATTCGAGCGGACGCGGGACGAACTGACCTCGATGCTCGGGGTGCGCGAGCTGCTCTCCCAGCCGGTCCGCGAGCTTTCCCTGGGCGAACGGATGAAGATGGAGCTGATTGCCGCCTTGCTGCACTCGCCGGAGGTGCTTTTTCTCGACGAGCCGACGATCGGACTCGACGTCGTAGCCCAATACAACGTTCAGAACTTTTTGCGCCATTACCAACAGACGAGGCAAATCACTATTTTGCTGACCAGCCACTACATGAAGGACGTCGCCGCCCTCTGCCGGCGCGTGGTGGTAATCTCGCTGGGGCGAATCATTTACGACGGGTCGCTGAGCGGAATCATCGACCGCTTCGGCGGCCACAAGGTGATCTCGCTCCAGATGAGTAATGGTCAACCGCCGGATGTCATGGCCCGCTACGGCCAGGTCCTTGCCGCCGAACCGCCGCGGATCAAGCTTCGCGTGGAAAGATCTATGGTGCCACAGGTCCTCAGCGCCA
This sequence comes from uncultured Thermoguttaceae bacterium, assembly GCA_937951625.1. Lineage (GTDB taxonomy): Bacteria > Planctomycetota > Planctomycetia > Pirellulales > Thermoguttaceae > CALFBP01. Next base: position 4,797 of record CALFBP010000050.1, on the reverse strand, counting down.
TTCTTGCCCACTGCGCCGTGGAGGACGTGAGCGTGGAGGACCCGCCGTTGGAACAGGTGATCGCCGAGATGTTCACGCACCCCAACGGTCCAGGCGGCCACGCCGACGAGGGAGAACGTCCAGCGTGAGCCGCGCATCGCGAAAGCTTTCAGCCGAAGTCGCCGATTCGCCCGAAAGCGGAGAATCCTCCAAAAGCCTTTGGGGTGGACACCTGGAGGGCGGCTGGTCTTGGCAGGCGTTCCGCAGCCGGGCTGCCATTTGGTGGACGATCTTGCGGATCAGCATCGAGGAACGGCTCGTGTATCGGGGTGATTTCGCCCTAGGGACTTTGATGCGATTCCTGCCCATCGTCACCCAAATCTTTCTCTGGGGCGCCGTGTTTTCGGCGATCGAGGCCACGGCCGGCTCGTCTCAAGTGGCAGGCTATTCCTATCGCGATTTCATCGCTTATTACCTGCTCACCATGTTGAGCCGGGCGTTTTCCAGCATGCCGGGTTTGGCCTCCGGCATCGCCCGAAGCATCCGCGACGGTACCGTGAAGAAATACCTGATCCAACCCGTCGATATGCTGGGCTTCCTGCTTTTGTACCGGGTGGCGCACAAGTTGGTGTATTATCTGGTGGCGGCTGGGCCGTTCGCCTTGGTGTTTTACTTGTGCCGCGGGTTCTTTCCTGGCTGGCCTGACCCCCTCACGCTGGCGGCCTTCGTGGCCTCGCTGGGCATGGCCTTCTTGCTTGGGTTTTTCCTCGAAGCGACGCTGGGGATGATCGGCTTTTGGTTCCTTGAAGTCAGCTCGTTGTTGTTCGTGTATATGTTGTTTTCCTACTTTTTTTCCGGCCACATGTTCCCGATCGACATGCTGCCCGGCATTCTCGGAACCATTGTCCATGCCTTGCCCTTGCAGTACCTGGCTTACTTTCCCTCGGCGGTGTTCCTAGGAAAGGTCACCGGACCGGCCTTGGCTTGGGGATTGGCGACCCAATTGGGCTGGGTCGTGTTCTTCATCGTCGCCAGCCGCCGGACGTTCCACCTCGGCGTGCGGCGGTACAGCGGATTTGGAGGATGAAGCGGTCGACAGGCAGAAGAATGGGATCGGTTGGGAGGATGAAGCGGTGAATTCGATCCTCACGCCTCATTTGCGGCAGGATTCAACAAAGCTTTTCGGTCGCGTTGGCTCCGACTCACCCCACGACGCCATGAACGCTTGAAGCGATGAGTGACCATCCTGCGTATTTTCGCGTGCTCCTGCTTTTTGCGCGGAACAGTTTGGTCCGCGATATGACCTTTCGCGCGAACTTCATCATCGACACCATTTCTTCGCTGGCCTGGATGGGCATCAACCTGGCCTTTTACGTGCTGATCTTCCAATACACGCCGATGCTGGGAGCTGGCACCGGTTGGGGCAAATACGAGTTTTTCCTGTTCCTTTCCACCACGTTGCTGATCAACAGCTTGGTACAGACCTTGTTCATGGCCAACGCCGACGAATTCAGCGAACTGATCCGCACCGGGGCGCTGGATTTCGCCCTGCTCAAGCCCATCGACACGCAGTTCCTCGTCTCGTTGCAACGGATCGATTGGTCGTCGCTGGGCAATTTGGGGTTCGGCCTGGTGTTGATCGTCTATGCCTACTCGCAACTTGGCTACGCACCAAGCCCAGTGGCCATCAGCCTGTACCTCGGCTACGTGCTGTGCGGGGTGGCGATTCTCTATTCCTTGATGATCACGCTGGCGGCCTCCAGCGTCTGGCTCGGCCGGAACCAAACCCTGTACGACTTCTGGTTTTACATCACAAACTTTTCCCGGTATCCGCGGGAAATCTACCGCGGCAAGTACGGCGATCCCCTGCGATGGTTCTTTACTTTTCTGGTCCCGGTGCTGGTGGTCGTGAATGTCCCTGCCCGATTTCTCGTCCGCTCCCTCCGCCCGCAAACCCTCGAAGACTGGTTCCTGCCCGCCTTCACCCTCTTTGCCGCTGTGGCAAGCCTCGCCGTGAGCCGATGGATTTTCAACCGGGCCCTGGCGAGTTATCGCAGCGCCAGCAGCTAAGGCAGGGATGGGCGGCATCGAGGCGCCGCTGCGCCGCGGAGCGAAGTCGAGTCGCGAGGGCAATGCTAGATAAGCGTGGAACGAAAAAGACGGGAACATGGGTAGAATGCCTCAAGGCCTTTGCGGAGTTCCACCCGACGGAAACCTCTGCTGACAACAAAATCAATACACTGGTCTTCCCGCTGCGGTAATTGAATAATGGTGGTATGAAACAGCCTCTCGCTTTTCTGAACGGACGGTTCCTGCCAGCGACTTCGCTGGCGATTTCGCCGATCGACACGGGGTTTGTACTTGGTGCGGCGGTGGCGGAGCAGCTTCGGACCTTTGGAGGAAGGCTCTTTCGGCGCGATGAGCACTTCGAGCGTCTCGAGGAATCGTTGGCGTTGATTGGGCTGGATCCCGGCATGAGCCGCCGCGATTTCATCGATACCGCGGAAGAGCTAGTGGCGCACAACCATCGCTTGCTCGCTCAAGGGGACGATCTGGGGTTATCGGTGGTCGTCACCCCCGGGCTTTATGCCTCGTATGCCGACGAAGCGGCACCGGCCGAGCCGACCATCTGCATGCACACCTATCCGCTGCCCTTTCGGCTCTGGGCCTCGAAGTATCGCGAGGGCCAGGCCCTGGTCGTCGCCAGCGTGCTCCAGGTGCCGGGGCGTTGCTGGCCGGCCGAGTTGAAGTGCCGCAGCCGGATGCACTACTACTTGGCCGACCAGGAGGCCGCCCGGCGCGAAAGCGGCGCTCGGGCGATCCTGTTGGACGAAAACGGTCACGTGACCGAGGCCTCGACCGCGAATGTACTCATCTACACGAATCGGGAAGGTTTGATCGCTCCGCCCGCTGGCACCGTTCTCAAGGGAATTAGCGCCTCCACGGTATTTGAATTGGCGGCGGAGTTGGGGATTCCGGTCAGTACGCGACCTTTGACCCCCCACGACCTGGCCCGAGCTCAGGAAGTGCTGCTGACAAGCACGCCGTGGTGCTTGATGGCGGTGACCCGCTTCGAGGGTCGGCCAGTGGGCACTGGCGAGCCGGGGCCGGTGTTCCGCAGCCTTTTGGCCGCATGGAGCAAGCGGGTCGGCGTGGACATCGTAGCCCAAGCCGAGCGTTTCGCCGTCCGCAAAGCCGCAAAGGAATTGGGGCTGAAGGCCTCGTAGGCCCCATGCCCACACCCCCGTCCTCCACGTGGAAGCGGGGAGCTTGCCAAGACGGCTCAGGGCATTTCTTTGTCGGCACTAGTCCAGCCCGTCAGCCAACGCTGGAGCACGCGAAGCACGTAGTCGATTTCCTCATCCGCCAACGGGCGACCTTGGGGAATCCCGTGCCACTTGGCCAGGCAGCCGCGGCAGCAGGTGGCCGTGGCGTGTTGGGCCACGAACGCCGGGTGGCCGCGATACGGCGTCTGCTTGCCGTCGTTGCGCGGCATGGCCGGGGCCAGCCGCGTGACCACGAAGCGTCGCGCCTCGTCAAGCACCAGCGAAAGCCCCTTCCGCTCCAGATAGGCTTGGTCCTTCGGTTCAAGCCGAAAACGGCTTCGGAATCGGCTGCGTCGCAAGGCGACAAATAATTTGTCCAGATCGCGCATGTCGCTTCGAAGGCCGCAGGAGAACTCAACGCGGCGACAGCCCCTCGCGCACCGCCTCGCCGCCGATTTGGACGACGATGCGACCGACGATCTCTCCCCGCAGGATTTCTTCGATTTTTTGGGGCAGGTCCTCCAGGCCCATCGTGCGGCCAATCAGGCCGAGGCAATCGAGTTTCCACGGCCCGCCCAAGCGCGCCCAGGTCTGGTGGCGAAGGGCCGGGGAGCACCACGCCGCGTCGATGCCGGCCAGATGGACAGCGCGGAGGATGAAGGGGTAGACGGTGACGTTCAAGGTGTTGCCGCCGGTCAGGCCCACGCAGGCCACGCAGCCGCTATGGCGTGTGCCACGGAGGATGGTGGCCAGGGTATTCCCGCCCACGGTATCGATCCCGCCTGCCCAGCGGCCCGACAACAACGCCTTGCCACTGCGATCGTCAAGCGCCTCGCGGGGGATGATCTCGCTGGCGCCGAGCTGGCGCAGCAGCTCGTGGGCAGCGGGCTTGCCCGTGGAGGCCACCACGCGGTAGCCGAGTTTCGCGAGCAGGGCCACGGCCACGCTGCCGACGCCGCCGCTGGCGCCGCTGACCACGACTTCACCGCGATCCGGCAGGACATCGTGTTTCTGGAGGGTGTCGACACACAGCCCGGCCGTGAAACCCGCCGAGCCCAAGGCCATGCTTTCCCAGAGGGTGAGGGCCGGAGGCAACGGCACGATCCAGTCTTGCGGCACGCGAACATACTCTGCCCAGCCGCCCCAGCGGTCCATGCCCATGGCGAACCCGGTAACAACCACTGGGTCGCCCGGCACGTGTTCGTAGACGCCGCTTTGCGCGACCACGCCCGCGGCGTCGATCCCCGGGATGTAGGGGAAGGTGCGGTTCACGCCCGGGTGCCCCGTCGCCCCCAAGGCGTCCTTATAGTTTAGCGACGAATAAGCCACACGGACCAAGACTTCGCCCTGGGGCAATTCGTCAACGGCCCGTTGGTCGATCCGGCCGGAGAAGCGACCTTCAGCATCTTTAGTGACCAGATAGCAACGAAAGCGATCAGGAAGCATGGCTAGGAACTCGGAGATGGGAGATGGGAGATGGGAGATGGGAGATGGGAGTTGGGAGATGGGAGATGGGAGTTGGGAGATGGGAGATGGGAGATGGGAGTTGGGA
>CALFBP010000049.1 GCA_937951625.1 uncultured Thermoguttaceae bacterium | reverse complement strand
TTCTTCGGCCTGGTGACCTATGCCACCTACGACCTGACGAACATGGCCACGGTCAAGAACTGGCCCTGGATCGTGACCGTGGTGGACATGATTTGGGGCACGGTGCTAGCGGCGGTCGTTACGGCGATCGGGTATGCGGTCGGGCGCTGGCTGCAATGACGCTCGTCCGCCGATTACGCGGCGTCGAAGAGGGCGTTTGGAATGGGGATGCGTCAGGCGATGCCGAGGACGTGATCCATGCCGTACAACCCCGGCGGTTTGCCCACCAAAAACTTCGCCGCGCTCAACGCGCCCAAAGCATAACAATCCCGGTTGGTGGCGCGAACGGTCAGCTCGATCGTTTCGCCGATCATGGCAAAGACGATGGTGTGTTCGCCAGGGTTGTCGCCAACGCGAATCGCATGATAACCGATCTCGTCCCGGGGCCGGGCGCCGGGCCGCCCCTGCCGCCCGTGGCAGTGCCGGGTCTGGCCCATGACGTTTGCGATGATCTGGCCGAACTTCAGCGCGGTGCCGCTCGGCGCGTCTTCCTTGAAGCGATGGTGCCGTTCCAAGATTTCCACGTCGGCGTTCTTGTCGCGGAGGGCCCGGGCAGTCATCTCCGCCAACTTCATTGTCAGGTTGACGGCCAAGCTCATGTTGGGCGACCAGACAAGGGGAATTTCCTGGGCGGCGGCGGCCAACCGGGCTGTTTGCGCGGGTTCCAGGCCCGTGGTGGCCAAAACCAGGGGAATTCGCTCCGTCAGGCACCGCGCGACGATGGCCTCCGCTGCTTGAGGCACGGAGAAGTCAACCACCACGTCTACGGGCGTCTCGAGGTTGGCGGTGAGTCGCACGCCGATCGGGCCCACGCCCGCCACCATGCCCGCGTCTTCCCCTAATCGCGGATGAGACGGCGCGTCGATCGCCGCCACGAGCGACAGCTCGGCATCTGCACGGGCCAACGCGACCAGCCGCTGGCCCATCCGGCCCGCGGCCCCGTGAATTGCAATTCGGATCGGACTCATGTTCACGTTGAAATCCGCTGAACTATTTGCCTCATGTCACGACGCTTCGTTGGATCGCGGCCACGTGCCGGGCTCCACCACGCCGCGAACCCCAAGCGTAGCTTAAAAAAGTACATTCGACAACGCCCTCGAGGAGCGTTGCTTGACAAAGCTGTTCGCCGCGTCTAAAAGTTTTTTTGGGGTGTTTCAACCGCGTTTACCGAATGTGAAGTAGAAAGGTTGACTCAGATGCGCGTTACTTTGGTCTCGCTGCGGACGCGATTCTTGTCGGCTGTCGCTTTGCTGTTCGTTTGGGCTATTGGTTCTGCGGCGCTGGGGGCCCAGACTCCGCCGGGGGACGCGGACAGCTATCCACGTATCGACCTCAAAAGAGATTGCGGGGCCCAAGGCGACGGAAAAACCAATGACACGGCCGCCTTCCAGCAGGCCGCTGAACGAATTCAAAAGGCCGGTGGCGGGACATTGATCATCCCCAAAGGCGTATACGTCGTGGGACGGCAGACCCACGAGCCAGGTAAAACTCCCTATTATCGCCGCGAGCCGATCTTCTACGTGAAGGGGGTGAAGTACCTCGTGATCGAGGGCAATGGGGCGCTGATACGCATCGCGCCAGGGCTCCGCTTCGGCTCGTTCCACAAGGACACCGGCGAGCGCTACGACCCTCCGGCCATGCCATTCACCGATTACAACTACGCCGTGGCTGTGGGCAGCATTATCCATGTGGACGAAAGCCGAAACATTGAAATCCGCGACCTCGAGTTGGACGGGAATCTTGCGGAACTGATCATCGGCGGTCAGTTTGGAGACACCGGGCGGCAGCTTTCCGCCTGCGGTCTGCAACTTTACAACAACGTGGACGTGCGGCTCCACCGCATCCATAGCCACCACCACGCCTTGGATGGCGTCATGATCGGCTGGCATGGACTGAAGGAAAGCGATCCTCCGACGCCCCACGAGTTGGTGGACTGCGTGTTCGAATACAACGGGCGGCAGGGCCTCTCCTGGGTCGGGGGGCGCGGGCTGAAGGCGATTCGGTGCAAGTTTAACCACACGCAGCGCGGCCTCAACGGCGGACAGCCGTTCGGCTCCGCGCCCGGCGCCGGGGTGGACATCGAGGCCGAGGAATCCATCTGCCGCGACGGCTACTTCGAGGATTGCGAGTTCGTCAACAACGGCGGGTGCGGGATGGTCGCGGACTCGGGCGACGGCGGTTACTCGAAGTTCGTCCGATGCACCTTCTGGGGATCCACCAATTGGAGCGCTTGGTCGGCCAAGCCCGGCTTGGTTTACGAGGATTGCGTCTTCCACGGCAGTGCGGTCCACGCCGTTGGATCCCCCAAGCCTGAGCTTGCCACCCGCTGGATTCGTTGCACGTTCGAGGACAAGCCCTGGGAAGGCAAGGGACCCTACGGCAACTTCCTGGCCGAACTGAACGGGAATCTCGAGAACGTGCTTTTCGAGGCCTGCACCTTCACGGCCAACTCCCGCCGAACCATTTGGTGCAGCGGCCACGGGGCGATTTTCAGGGACTGCACGTTTACACACAAGGCCACCACAATCAATCCGGGCGATTACCAGTGCCTGATTCGCGGGGCCACCCTTTCGGGCTGCCATTTTAAGGAACAATTCCCTCCGGAGACGAAAGCCCAGTGGTTCATCATAACGGACGGGACGCGGGTTCTCGAAGGAAAACCCACCACGGTCGACGGCCCGCATGTCCGTTGGGGTGGCCCTAATGGCCCGATCGGCCAGATCCCGGCCGACAAAGATCAGTGACCCCGTGACACGACGCTCGGGTAACCCGACGAGCCCCGATCGCGAAGCCTGAAACGGACGTGATCCTTCGCGAGGGCACGTTCTCGGATCAGCGAATTCCTTCGCGACGGGCGATGATTGCTTGAGTCCGGCCACGAGGGCGGGCGGCGCAAGGTTGCTTATCGCGTCTCCAGCGCCTCCAGAGCGTAGGGCGTGAAGTGGATGAATTGCGCCAGACTTTTGCCGTCGTCAGAGCCGCTCTTCTGAAATGCTTCCCGGAGGCCCTCGCGCAGGATCCGCAGGTGCTCCTGATTGCCAGTTAGCCGGGCCTCGTAGGCCATCCCTTCGGCGGCCAGGCAGACGCTGATGTAGGTTCGCGGCGCGCTCAGGGGGCAACCCCCCTTTGTCGGATGCTGCTTGGAGAGACCACCAGCTTGTGGCATGATGGATGGTTGCGGGTGGTCGCTCTCCGGCGCTATCCGTTTCACCATGCGTTTACTGAGTATCTTTCCACCATGCGGATCGCGGAGATTTTCAAGTCCCTTCAAGGCGAAGGTCTTCTCACAGGCACGCCCAGCGTGTTTGTTCGGGTCAGCGGCTGCAATCTGCGTTGTCGCTTTTGCGATACCCCGTTTGCCTCGTGGTGGCCGGAAGGGGAAGAATTGACGATCGACCGGATCGTCGCGCGCGTCGCGGAATTGGGTGAGAAGCACCTCGTTTTGACCGGTGGGGAACCAATGATTTTCGCGGAATCGGTGGAGCTGACGCAGCGTCTGCGTGCCTTGGGGCGGCACATCACCATCGAGACGGCCGGGACGAGGTACCTTCCGGTGACCGCCGACCTCATGTCGATCAGCCCAAAACTCTCCAACAGCACGCCCGACGCGAGTGTCGACACGGCCTGGGCGGGGCGTCACGAGGCCCGGCGACATGCCCCCGAGGTCGTCCGCCGCCTGGTCGCGGAGTACCCGTACCAAATCAAATTCGTGGTCGATTCCCTTGAGGATTGTCGCGAGGTCGAGAAGTACTTGGCCCAATTTCCCGAAATCGACCGCGACCGCGTGTTGTTGATGCCCATGGGCACGGAGCCGCCTCGGCTGGCTGAGACGGCGGTCTGGCTAGAACCCTATTGCAACCAGCACGGCTTAAGGTTTTGCCCGCGGCGACAGGTGGAATGGTTCGGGGGTGTTTTACGCGGCACGTAGGGCACCGCAGGTTCGGGCACTGTGCGTTCGTCCCCCAGCCCCGCTCACGGCATCTGTAGTAACCGACTTTCTTGGCAATCAATTTTTTCCTTTCGCTAATCTCCGAGTTTTTGCATGATCGCCATCATCGACTATGGAATGGGCAATCTCCGTAGCGTGCAGAAGGCCTTCGAGCGTGTAGGTCACCAAGCGGTGGTGACCGATGATCCGGGCATCGTGCGGCAGGCGAGCAAGGTCGTGTTGCCTGGCGTGGGCGCCTTCGAGGATGCCCGCGCCGAGCTGCATCGCCGCAATCTCGTGAAACCCGTGCTCGAGGCGATCGAGTCAGGCAGGCCGTTTCTGGGAATTTGTTTGGGATTGCAATTGCTTTTCGAGGTCAGTTACGAAAATGGCCGCCACGAAGGACTAGGCGTTTTTCCCGGCGAAGTGGTCCGCTTCCAACTGCCCGCCGAATACGCCGTTCCTCACATGGGCTGGAATCAGATCCGCATCGAACGTCAGGCCCCGATTCTCGAAGGGATCGCCGATGGGACGTATTTCTATTTCGTCCACTCGTATTATGTTGTGCCAGCCGATGCGGGGATCATCGCCACCAAGACCGATTACCCTCAACCGTTTTGCTCGATGATCTGGCGCGACAACGTGTTTGCGACCCAATTCCATCCCGAGAAGAGCCAGGCGGAGGGCTTGCGGATGCTCAAGAACTTCGGTGATCTGCCATGATCGGGCCCTTTGTTGCCGGCATGGGCAGGTGCCTTGGGGGCTGGAACGGTTTAATACCCCGCCTCGACCGATTAAGCCAATATCGCGGTCTGGGACTTCACCCTCTGTTCGGTTGTGGTCTGTCCATCCTGTCGGACGAGAAATCGTGCCTCGCGGCTTTGCGCAAATCAAAAGGCCCCCTATTTCTATGTCACAATCAACACCCATCTTTGCGAAAAAACTGCGGACCCTTGTCAACAGGGCGTTCTGCGGGTAGGCTCGTAGTTTCGGATTTGTCGACCTAGCCTTCGCCATGATCGCACCTCATCCAGACTGCCAACGGATTGTCATTACCGGGGTGGGACTGACCGCGCCCAATGGCAACAACCTTCGGGAGTTTCGGGAAAGTCTCCTGGCCGGGCGGAGTGGAGTAACGCGATACGAAACGCGGTATTTCGGGGAAACCGTGGCGGGAGTCTGCCAGTTCGACGAACTGCGTTATCAGAGCCGCAAGGTACTCCGCCGTGGCACCCGGGCCGGAAGCGTGGGCATCTATTGCGCCAACGAGGCCATCCGCGACGCTGGCCTGGACTGGGAGAATGTGGACAAATCGGCCGTTGGCATTTACGTCGGCGTGACCGAGCACGGCAACGTCGAAACCGAACAGGAACTTTACCAGCTCAAGCAGTACGACTACGACATCCAGTACTGGTCGCACCATCACAACCCCCGGACGGTGGCCAACAATCCGGCGGGCGAGATTTCGCTCAACCTGGGCATTACCGGACCGCACTATACGTTGGGAGCGGCTTGTGCGGCGGGCAATGCGGGAATCATCCAGGGCGTGCAGATGCTCCGTCTCGGCGAGTGCGAGCTGGCGATTTGTGGCGGGGTCTCGGAGAGCATCCACACGTTCGGGATTTTCGCCAGTTTCCATAGCCAGGGGGCCTTGGCGCGACACGAAGACCCCGCCAAAGCCTCAAGGCCGTTCGATGCCGACCGGAACGGGATCGTGGTGGCCGAAGGCGGGTGCCTGTTCATTCTCGAACGCCTCAGCGATGCCCGAAGCCGCGGCGCTAAAATCTATGGCGAGATTGTCGGCTACGCCATGAATAGCGATGCCTACGACTATGTTCTTCCTCACCCCGAACGCCAAGCCGAGTGCATCGAAACGGCGTTGCGGCGAGCCAAGTTAAGTCCGAAGGACATCGACATCGTCAGCACCCACGCCACGGGAACCACGTCGGGCGATGTGCAAGAGTGCCTGGCCTTGCGCCGCGTGTTCGGTGACAACGGCCATACCCTTTTTAACAACACGAAGAGCTTCATCGGTCACGCGATGGGCGCGGCCGGGGCCTTGGAGCTGGCTGGCAACTTGCCGTCTTTCGAGGATCGCGTGTGCCACGCCACCATCAACCTCGACCGCCCTGATCCCGAGTGCTCCCTCAACGGCCTGGTGGCCAACCAGCCCAGGGAATTGCCCAAGGTCGATACGATCCTGAACAACTCCTTCGGCATGTTGGGCATCAACTCAGTGGTCATCGTGAGAAGACTCTGACCGAATGCCAATCGTATTTTTGGAGTGACGTTGATGACGAGCGCCGAGATTCAAAAGGCGATTTTGGATATTCTGGCCTCGATCGCGCCGGATGAAGACCTCAGCAAGCTCGATCCGCAAAAGCCGTTCCGTGACCAAATGGAACTGGACAGCATGGATTTTCTTGACATCGTCATGGAACTCCGCAAGCGGTATCGCGTGCAGATTCCCGAGGAAGATTACCCGGCCTTGGCCAGCATGAACAGTTCGGTGGAGTATCTCCTGCCGCGGATGAAAGACATCCCGGCGGCGTGATCGGCGCTTGCCGTCTGCATCCCGAAGCATCCGGCGAACGGCACTCGCCCCCTCGGCTGCCACGGCGCTTACCGCCGTCCCACACGCACCATCATCCTTGATCCTCGTTGACGACCCATGCCCGCTACGACCCACGCCAGCTACGACGCCGTGATCATCGGCGCGGGCATGTCGGGACTGGCAGCGGGGATTCGCTTGGCGCATTTCGGCCTTCGCGTGTGCGTGGTCGAACGCCACAGCTCGATTGGCGGGCTGAATTCGTTCTACCGTTTGGACGGCCGGAACTTCGACGTGGGCCTGCACGCCTTGACCAACTACCGTCCGAGCGAATGTCGCCGCGGTCCGTTGGCCTTGCTCTGCCGCCAATTGAGGATCGCGCGGGAAGAATTGGCGTTGGCCCCCCAGATCGGATCAGCCATCGTTTTCCCCGACGCGCGACTGGAATTCACCAACGACTTCGAGCACTTTCGCGCCGAGGTCCATCGCCACTTTCCCGACCAAAAAGAGCGTTTCGAGGAACTGGTGCGCCACCTGGCCGACTACGGCGAGTTGGGGTCTCCGCACACGCTCTGCTCCGCCCGCGAACTGGTCACCGCGTATATCCAGGACCCCCTTCTCGTGGAGATGCTCTTTTGTCCAATCCTTTTCTACGGGGGTCCGCGACCGCACGATTTGGACTTCGGGCAATTCTCGGTCCTGTTTCGTTCCATTTTCATGGAAGGGCTCGCTCGACCGCTCGGCGGCGTGCGACCGCTGCTGAAGACCCTGGTGCGGAAGTTTAAATCGGCCGGCGGCCTCTTGCGCGTGAACGCGGGCGTGCGCGAGATCGTTTGTTCCGGTCAGCGGGCCGTGGCCGTGCGGCTAGAGAACGAAGAGGTGCTGCCAACGCGTTTCGTGTTGTCGTCGGCCGGTTTGCGGGAAACGATGGAGCTTTGCCGGGCGACGCCGCTGCCGCCTGCGGGCGAAATCTCATTCTTCGAATCCATCTCGATCCTCGATGTGCAGCCCGCCGACTTGGGGCTGGACAAGACCGTCGTGTTCTTCAACGATTCGTCGCGTTTCGTTTATGCCAAACCGCAGGAGTTGGTCGATTTCCGCAGCGGCGTGGTTTGCGTGCCGAACCACTTCGCTTACGACGAGCCGATGACCAGCGGATGCGTGCGATTGACGGCGCTGGCCAATTACGATCGCTGGGCGCAACTCTCGCCCGAGGCCTATCACGAGGCCAAGCTCCAATGCTACCAACGCTTGCTCGAAGCGGCGGCCCGGTTCGTTCCCGATTTCCGCGATCACGTGGTGGCCCACGACCTGTTCACGCCGACCACGATCCGCCGATTTACTGGTCACCACAACGGGGCCGTCTATGGCTCGCCGGAAAAGCGGTATGACGGCCGCACCCATCTGGAAAACGTGTACATTTGCGGGACGGACCAGGGGCTGGTGGGCATCGTGGGCGCGCTGTGGAGCGGGATTTCGATGGCCAATCGCCATGTGCTCCAAGAGCATTCTCGGCCGGGGGCGGCGCCGTTTTCCGTCGTCGCGGACGATAGGGGACCGTTTTGACGTTTGGTTTGCCCCTCGTCATCGGGGCAGTCGGGTTTCGACGCGCGATCCCGTCGCGCCATCCCGGCGATCCGCAGTTCGCGCCGCAGGACCGGCCTGCACGGCTTCGTGACCACCCGGTTGGGCCAGCATGGGCGGGTCCACGGCGGCATCGGCCGAATAGAAGCGCGTTGTCCCCTCGCGCACGAGGCGGATTCCCGTCGTGGTGGCGTGGACCTCGACGCGATACAGGTGATTTCCGGTCTTGTCCGCCTTGGCCCTCACCTGGAACGTCGTGCTTTGCCCCGGAGCCAAGGAAGGCAGGGCATCGAAGACCACCTGGCCCGAGCCGATCTTGTGTCGTGCCCCCTCGGCTGCCACCGGTTCCAAATTTTTGGCGAAATAGATGACCACCTCCACCGCTTCGGCGGCGGCCGTGCCGCGGTTTTCCAAACGAATTTGATAGGTCGCTTCGCCCTCGAGGCCCACCGGTCCAGGCGGTTCCTCGACCGTAAGTACCAGTTTCGGCGCGGTCTCGACGAGGGTGACGGCCGACGCGATCGCCCGAGTGTCGCCATCGCCATCGCACCGCACCTCGAGTCGATTAGAGCCGTCCGTGGCTAGGATGCATTTCAATCCCAGGACGATTTCGGCGCCAATGTTGAGCTGTTCGACAGTCCACAGGACCTTGCCGTCGGCCGAGGGCCGTCCCTCCTTGAGAGCGGAGACGAACTTGGCGCCGGGCGGGAGGGAGGCCTGAATTTTCACCTGGTTGGCGGGGGCGTCCCCTTGGTTGCGAACCCGGATGCGATAGTTCACCTCATTGCCCGCGTAGGCGACCTTCGGCCCCTCCACCTCCGCGAGCAGCTTGGCACGCCGGACGGCGATCGACTCGGCGAGCTGGGCCTTAGCGCCGCAGTCGGCTTGGGCATCGATGGACACGGCAAGCGTTCCTTCCTGCCGGGCGACCAGTTCCATGGTCAAGGTCTTCTTGCCGCCCGCCGGCAACACGCCCAGGCGTTGCGTGGCCGCGGCCAGTTTCTCGCCGGCGGCGTTCGAGGCAAAGCGGAGCGTCACGTTCTCGGCGTCGGCCGTACCGTCGTTGGTGATTTCAAGTTTATAGGTTTCGGGCTTCCCAAACACTACTTCACGCGGCCCATGCAATGCCAAAACCAATTTGGCCTCCTGGACTTCGATCACTGCTTGGGACGGTGGCGGGGCGATGTCGATTTTAGGTGTCAATCCGAATGGCTTGCTTTGTCGTGGCACGATCCGCAGAGAGAGCTTCTCCGATCGTTGGGGGCCAAGGCGAGTCAATTGCCAGCGAATCTCCCTCGTTTTGTCCGGCTTTTCGACCGGGGACACGGCACCGGCGGTGGCATCGGCGCCGGCCACCTCGGTCCACGACGGCAACGCGATCGTCACGACGACTTGTTCAGCGGCAACGACGCTGCGATTGCGGAGGACCACCTCGTAGCTTCCTTCTTTTCCCACCACGATTTTCCGCGGTCCGGACGTCTCGATGCTCAACGCCGCGCTCTCAGCGGAAAAAGTCGAACCGCCGGAACTGGAGAAAGTCTGTGTCGAACGGTTGCGATCAGACGACCGAGCGTTCTGGAGGGATTCAGGGTCCTCGCGGGTGTTGTCCGACGCCGCAGGCTGCGCGGAAATCGAGAGAGTTCTCGGCTCGTTTCCCTCTTGAGCTTTGACGTCTTGCGTTGCCGTGGCCGTCGGAGCCAGCGTGGGGCGGCCCTCGGTGGCAGGGGATTTCGATGTCGCACGCTGCGTACTGTGGAGCGTCTCTTGTGGCTTATCATGCCGACGCGTGCTGGTCTCCAGCGGTGTCCGAATTGCGGCAGGCGAATCCCGCTCGCTGGTCGACGAGTTGTCGTCGGTCGCCGTTTGCGATGTCGTGTCTCCCGACGCCTCGACCAAAGACTGGCGGAACATGCTCAGCCGCCGGTGGATCGGCGCAAGGCCCGTCACCGCCGGCGGTGAGGCCGAGGATGGTTCTTCGGAAATCGCGGAATCGTCCTTCGCCCTTCGCGACTGCCCATGCTGCGACGTGCCCGTTGCCAACGAGGTGGCTGCTTCCTCCGCCCGCTCACCATCAGCTTCCGACGGCGCCGGTTCGGCCTCGGGGCGCACCGTCAGCGAATCCCTGTCGCGCCATGCCGAGAACGACTCGCGGTCGCGGCGCGGGGCCGCAGCTTCACTAATATGACTCTGTTGCGGCGAGGGACGCTCCAGGTCGGATCGCGTTGCTGTTGCAGCCACTCTCCCTGCCCGCGATCCGTGATTTCCACCACTCGAAGGACTGGTGTGCTTATCCTCATCATTGGTGGAACGCGACGGCGCTCGGGAACCTGAAGGGTGCTCTCGCTCGGCTGGACGAAATGGCGAGAAGATTTTTTGGCCGAGGTTGTCGAGGCGATCCAAGATCGGAGTTGGCGAGTTGTTCCTTTCTGAGGGTGGTTGAGCAGCACCCCAAAAAGGTATAAAGACGCTAGCCGCGACCACAATCCAAGTCACATAGTGCCGCAACATGAGGCTTTTTTCCTCACAAGCAATGTCCAGACCTCGGAACCATCATGCGGTATCGGCGGAACGGATTCTGCGGGTTTAACGGAGTATTTTCTTCTTTAAGGTTTTTGTGCTCGGGGAAATCTGAGTAGTTTGGGAGGTTAGTCGCTCAATGCTTAAGGGTTGGAATTTTCGGGCCCCCGAGGCGAATGAATGACTCCCTCGACCATTTACCCTGCGTCCCCGACTGTCGAAGTCGATCCGACCGCTGGCACCCCGGGCTGTCTCTACTCCGGGTTATTTGAATCCCCCCACAATCCACCATGTGAGAATCGGCTTTGAGGTCTCACCCGACTCGGCCTTTTGTACAGACTTGCAGGTGAACTGCTTTAGGCCCTGATTTTGTAGCACCTCTTGCGGCCGCAGGTGGTTGGGGCCTATGGAGTTGCGGTTCGAAGCGAGGTTTGCGGTTTTCTTGACGTTTGGGGCTTGCCGGACTACACTGGAGCCGCCATTGAGAGGCTCGTCTTTCGTTTCGTGCGCTGCCATCCGTCAGGAGAGAGGCATGTTCTCCGTCGAGCTTCCCGAGCGATTGAATGCCGCCGCCGAATTGGTGGACCGCCATCTGGGCAACGGCCGGGCCGAAAAGCCGGCACTGATTTGTGGGTCGCGGGTGATGACCTACCGCGACCTGTTCGAGGCGGTCAACCGCTTTGGCAACGCCTTGTTGGACTTGGGGGTCCGAATCGAGGAGCGGGTCGCGATTTTGTTGCCGGACTGCCCAGAGTGTGCGATCGCCTTCCTCGGTGCGATCAAGATCGGCGCGGTCGCCATTCCCATCAACACGTTGTTAGTGGCGAAGGATTACGAGTATCTGCTGGCGGATAGCCGGGCGAGGGTGTTGGTGGTCGGAAGCGCCCATTGGCCCATCGTCGCCGAGATTCGACCACGGCTGAAGCACCTCATGCACGTGGTCATGGTGGACGAGCCGCGGGAAGGGTGTTTGTCGTGGCATCGCTTGCTCGAAGACGCCTCGCCCTCGTTGGAACCGGCCGATACGAGCAAGGATGACGCGGCATTTTGGCTTTACAGTTCGGGCACGACGGGCTTTCCCAAAGGCACGATCCATCTGCACCACGACATGATCGTCATGGCCGATCTCTACGCCCGGCAAGTGCTCGATCTCCGCGAATCGGACGTGTCGTTCTCGGTAGCGAAGCTGTTTTTTGCCTACGGGCTGGGCAACGGCTTGTACTTTCCGTTGAGCACCGGCGGGACGACGGTGCTGTTGCCGGACCGCCCCCAGCCCGACAAAGTATTCGAAATCATCGACCAGCACGGCGTGACGGTGTTCTACAGCGTGCCGACCAGCTACGCGGCGCTGCTGCACGCGGCGGAGAAGTCGGGCCGGACGAGTCTGGGTCGGGTACGAATGTGCATTTCGGCGGGCGAGCCTCTTCCGAGTACGATCTACGAGCAGTGGCGTGATCGCTTCGGCATCGAGATCCTCGACGGCATCGGCTCGACGGAGATCCTGCATATTTTCATTTCGAACCGGCCAGGGCAATCGCGTCCAGGGTCGACGGGGCAGCTCGTGCCCGGCTACGAAGCCAAGATCGTGGACGACGCGGATCGGGAAGTGCCCGTCGGAGAGGTCGGCACGCTATGGATCAAGGGCGAAAGCATCGCCTCGGGCTATTGGAACAAGCACGAGCAGACCAAGAGCACGTTTCGCGGGGAGTGGATCAACACGCACGACAAGTTCCGTGTGGACGAGGACGGATATTTTTGGTACGCGGGCCGGACCGACGACATGATCAAGGTGAGCGGCCAGGCGGTTTGGCCCAGCGATGTCGAGGCCCTGCTCAAGGCCCATCCCGCCGTGCTCGAAAGCGGCGTCGTGGGTATGACCGACGAGGACGGCTTGACCAAGCCCTGCGCCTTCGTGGTGCTGAAGGACGGAGTGGCCGCTTCTGCCAGCCTGGAGCGCGAGCTTCAGGAATTCGTCAAGACCCGGACTTCGCCGCACAAATATCCCCGCCGCGTCGTGTTCATCGACGCCTTGCCGAAGACGGCGACGGGCAAGATTCAGCGCTATAAACTGGCTGAAGTGGCGGCCGTGATGGTTCGGCTTCACTCGCACTGAAACTTCGGCGGAGCGATGGGCCAGCCGTCCGAACCCACTCCCGTGCTACCCCTGATTGCGGCGTTCAGCCGACACGAGGTTGCGTTGCAATGGGCCCGGGCTCGTATCGAAGCCGCATGGGGCCCGATCGCCTTGGAAAGTCCGAGGTTCGCCTTCGAGCAGACTTCCTACTATGAAGCGGAGATGGGGCGGGGTCTGCGCAAGACCTTTTTCGCCTTGGCGCACTTGGCGAGTCCCGCAGACTTGGCCGCTTGGAAAACCACGACGAATGCCTGGGAAAAGGAGTATGCCGCTGCCGCCCGACATGGGGAGCCTCGGCCGTTGAATCTGGACCCGGGCTACCTGGCGTTGGGCAAGTTGGTCCTGGCTTCGACCAAGGACTTCGCCCATCGCATTTATCTGGACCGAGGCATCTACGCGGAGATCACGTTATACTACAAAAAGCATCAATGGCGGCACCACGAATGGACTTTTCCTGACTATCGGTCCGAGGCGTACCATTGCTTTTTCAACGAGTGTCGGGCGTATTTGCAGCGGCAACTGCAAGAGGCGAAATCCCAGTCGATGAAAGAGACCGGCCCGCCGCCCCCTGGTCTGGCGAGGAGTCCGTAATGTGATTTGGCTGATTGCAGGGGCGGTGATCCCCAGCATGATGATCGCCTGGGCGGGCGGTTGGGCGGTGCGCCGTTGGGGGCCTTCGTGGGGGTTGATCGACCGGCCGGGCCATCGCAAGGTTCACACCCAACCTACCCCGACCAGCGGTGGTCTGGCGATTTGGTTGGGGCTGATTGTTCCCTTCGCTTTGGGACACGCCGTGTTGGCCGTGGTAATGGCCTCCCGGGCCGAGCAGACCGCTTGGCTTCACTTCACCATCCCGTTGCCCTCTTTCGTAGAGCCGCACCTGAACGGACTTGCCCAAGAGGTAGGCAACCTGTGGATAATCCTTGCCGGTGGAACGGTGCTGATGCTCGTCGGACTGATCGACGACCGGCGGGGCTTGGATTGGCGTCTGCGGCTGACCATCCAGACAGTGTTGGCCTTGGCCGTTGTGCTCGCTCAACCGCGGCTGCGAATGACCTTGTTCCTCGACGCGCCTTGGCTGACCACCGCCTTGAGCGTGCTGTGGATCGTCGGCCTGGTGAATGCGTTCAACATGTTGGACAACATGGACGGCTTGTCAGCCGGCGTGGCATCGATTGCCGCGGCGATTCTCGCCGCAGTCTTGCTACTGGTTCCCGATCCCTTGAATCATCCACCGCAAATTTTCGTGGGGGGTTTTCTGCTTGTCTTATTGGGCGCGTTGCTGGGTTTCCTTTGGCACAATCGCCCGCCCGCCCGGCTTTTCATGGGCGATGCCGGCAGCTACTGGATCGGCTATTTGCTGGCCGTGGCGACGTTGACGGCCACGTTTGCGGGAAACGACAACCCGCGACACGCGATCCTAGCCCCGTTGTGTGTGCTGGCCGTGCCCTTATACGATATGGCCACGGTGGTTTTCATTAGGCTACGCGAAGGGCGAAGCCCCTTTGCCGGCGACAAGAGCCATTTTTCCCATCGCCTCGTCGAACTGGGGATGACTAAGGGTCAGGCGGTGCTGACGATTTACTTGGCCACAGCGACCTGCGGGCTGGGGGCCTTCTTGTTGCATCAGGTCGATCTAGCTGGGGCGTGCGTGATTCTCCTCCTTGTCGCCTGCATCTTGCTATTGGTGGCGATCCTGGAGACCGCGGGCCGTCTCCGTCGCCCGGCGACGCAGGGGAAGGATGGCAGTCATGACACGCCGTAGGTCGTCCGTAGACGCGAAAGTGGCGGAGCAAATAAGCCGCGATAGAGGCGGGACCACGCCGGGAGCCTTGTCGTTACGACGAGCCGCAAGGCGGGGCCTCGCTCCTTCTTCCGATCGGCTGCGGCCGTGGCTGCTGATGGCCGCGGTAGCCCTCTGGGTGGCTCGTCCTTTGTACCCCAGTGAATCGTCGGCCTTGGAGGGCGATGGCCTGCCCGCCGTGATGCTCTGGCTGATTTTGGTGTTGATCTGGTTGTTTGGAGCGATCCGCCAGTCCCGCCCCTTGCTGCGATTCGGTTGGGTCGATGTTGCCTTTCTGGCCACGGTGATTTGGCACACCCTTTCGGCGATTTGGTGGGCAGGCCGGGCCAGTCCACGACCCGCCGTCAACATGCTTTGGGAGTGGGTTGGTTTCGCGGCCGGATTCTTCCTTACCCGGCAGCTCCTGACCGGTCCGCGCGAATGCCGGGCCTTGATGGCCGTGATGTGCGGCCTCGCCGTGGCGGTGGCCGCGTTCGGTGGGTACCAATATGTCTACGACCTGCCCGCCACACGAGCCGCCTACGCCGAAGACCCCGACCAATTCCTTGCCAACGCGGGTCTCTGGCTTCCCCCCGGGAGTCCTGAGCGGGAAGTTTTTGAAAAACGCTTAGCCAGCGTGGAGCCGATCGGTACGTTCGCCTTGGCCAACTCGCTGGCCGGACTCCTCGCTCCTTGGTTGGTCGTGTTCGCTGGTCTTCTGATCTTGGGCCGCACCGAGAGCAAAAAGGGTTCGCCTCGCCTCGCCTCGGTTTTAAGCCAAGGTGATCCAAGTCAATCGGGCGTCGATCGAAGCCATGTTACATCTGCGGCGACTCGGCGGGTGGCGTGGGGCTCCATCCTGCGGTGGCTGAGTTTGCTCGCCGGCGCAACAATCGTTGCCATCTGCTTGCTTTTGACCAAAAGTCGAAGCGCCTACATGGCGGTGGCGTTCGGCGTGGTGCTTGTGGGCTGGATGTGGCGAGGCGGAAACCGCCGCTTGCCTGGGAAGGCGATCGCCGGAGCGGCGGTCATGGCCGTGGTGGTGCTCGCCGCTGCCTATACCCTGGGCGGCCTCGACCGCGAGGTACTCACGGAGGCGTGGAAATCGCTCGGCTATCGCGGGCAGTATTGGCAAAGCAGCCTAGCGATGATCGCCGATCATCCCGTGCTCGGCTGCGGGCCTGGAAACTTCCAGTTTACTTACACGGCCTACAAACTCCCGGAAGCGAGTGAGGAAATTGCCGACCCGCATAATTTCCTCATGGAGATCTGGGCCACGGCGGGCACGCCAGCGATGCTTGCTTTTGTTGCGGCGCTGGCAGGTTTCTTCGTTGCAATGGTGCGGGAACCGGTACCCTCGCGCGACGGCTCGCCCCCAGGCGATGGGAACGCCGCAGGTACGGTGTCCAATGAGGCGGAGCGGCCGGGGCTGGTGTATGTCGGGGCCGCCTTAGGGTTCCTTCTCGCCCTACCGCTAAGCGCCATCAGTCCGGCCCCACCCAAGCTCCCCTTTTTTCTCGTCACCCTGCCTTGCTTGGCCGTGACTTTGGCGGCCTTGTGGAAATGGGTGCAAAACGGCGAATGCCCCCGAGGTCTGGCCGCCGTCGGTGTTACGGTCCTGCTCATTCACTTATCAGCGTCGGGAGGAATCGGATTTGGCGGCGTGGCGGGGAGTCTGTGGTTGCTCATGGCCATCGGCCTTAATCTCGCCGATGGCGGAAAGATGAGACCCTTGCCCAAAGGCACAGGTTGGGTTGTCTTGCTGGTCGTGGGCGGAGCGGCTTGGGCGTGCTATACGACAGCTTATGGCCCGGTCTTGCGTTTTCAATCGGCATTGCAGCGGGCCGAACGTCGCCCGCTCCAGGCGGATCAACATCTCATCGAGGCCGCCCAGGCCGACCCTTGGGCAATCCAACCCTGGAATCAACTCGCCGCGCTGGCCTTTGAAGTATGGAAAAAAAACCCCCACGATGAAAAAGCCACTAGGCGTTTCCTCGGCTATACGGAAAATCTGCTTGCCATCGCCCCAAAGTGCGCTTCATTTTGGGAGATGGCTGGCGAGCGGTTTTCTCAGATGTTCAACATGACGCAACAGCGTCAGTACCTCCAGCAAGCGGAAAAATGTTTTCAGACCGCCGTGACCTTGTACCCCAATTCTGCCACCCTCCGAGCGAAGCTCGCGCTGACACTGCGAGCCGTTGGCGATGTGGCGCGGTATCAAGAGGAGCGACTGAAGGCCCTCGAACTCGACCAAATTACCCCCCATTTAGACAAAAAACTTACGAAAGAACTCCAGCAGGCCTTAAACCGTAACTAACTTTAGCGGTGGCGAGGCGGAGATACTCCATTTCCACTCCCCCTGAGTGGGTGATAGTTCTAGGGCGCTTCGCCTCGTGTTTGGAGTCAAGTTCTATGCGAATTTGGGTGGTCGTGGTTTTGGCGGCGGTTATAGGAGCATCGACGGGGGCCTATATGGCCTATTGGAGGGTAACATCGCTGCCATGGGATGGTTCGGCGGAAGGGGCCAAAATCCATTCGAATGCCGACCAGCTTGCCAAACTCGAACGTTCAACATCAACCGTCGACGGCGTCCCCGAAGTGGAGGTGGATCACACGGAGTACAACTTCGGCGTGATGGATACTGAGGCCACAGGCCGCCACGACTTCACCTTCACCAACAGGGGCACGGGCGTGCTCCGACTTGCAAAAGGCCACACCACTTGCAAATGCACCATGGCGGATTTCGAACACACCGAAGTGCTGCCCGGCCAGTCGACGAAGGTCACTATTGAGTTCAAGGGCGCGGGCTTCAGCGGGCCGTACCGACAAACCGCCACGGTCATTACCAATGACCCTAAGAAGCCACAGGTTGAATTGATGGTGTCGGGGAAAATCATACCGGTTATGCGGGCGGTGCCTTCCGAAGTTTCTTTCATGGGCATTTCCGCCGGTACTCCCGTGACGCGGACGGTAGATCTCTTTGGTTACGTCGAGACCCCGCTCCAGGTCACCAAAATCGAACTCGCCGAAAAGAAGACCGCCGAGTTTTTTGACATCAAGGTGGAGCCCATGAATCCCGACGTCTTGAGTAGCGAGGATGGCGCTAAAAGTGGGGTTCAGTTATTGCTGACAGTGAAACCGGGCTTGCCTGTGGGGGCGTTTAAACAGACAATCCACCTGAGCACCAATCTGGAGGGTGCTCCGCACCATGACTTGGAAGTTTCCGGACACGTCGTCGGTGATCTGGTGATTGTCGGGCCTCGCTGGGATGAGGAGCGGAGTCTGCTTGGCATCGGCACTGTAAGCTCCAATGAGGAAGTTTCTCGCCGCGTGATCTTGATTGCCCGGGGAAAGTACCGCGATCAGGTGAAGCTCAAGGTTGCCGAAGTGTGGCCGGAACTCCTGAAAGTGGAGTTCGAGCCACCGGTGGCGGTGGGAGAATCCACCCGGCAGTTCCCCATCGTGATTCGCATTCCTAAGGGCACGCCGCCAGCAAACCACCTACCTTCAGAAACGACGCAAACTGGGAGAATTGTGCTAGAAACCAATCACCCCGAAGCGCCCACCATGCTGATCCGGGTGGCCTTTGCGGTGCAGAATTAGACCCGAAAATACTGCTTTGGGCAGGCGCCATCGCTGGCCGCATCGACGACACTTTCTTTGCCTTCGTTTAGGGATGACTATGGCTGGTTTCGTGTGGCCCACTATGGGTGGGTTAATAATAGTCGGGTTATTGTGGTCAACGATCGGCTGCTCTTCAGCCCAGCAGTCAGGAACCCCTCAAGACAAAGGGGTGGCTCCCGAGGCTGTCACAGTGCAAAATCCGCCAGCGTCGCCGCAAGCGACTCCCGATATCGATCATCGCTCGCGCACGAGTGTCAAGCCTCCGATGGACGAGTCGGGAAGAGGGCTGGTTCGAATCCCGAGTGCCCCTAAAGCCACTTCTTCCCCTGATCCCGACCAGGTGCAGGCGAATAAAGAGCGTCCCATACCCCTACCCGATGTCGCCGAGGTCGCCTCGGCCGTGATCACTCGGGCCAATGCCGAAAATTCAGTTTCGCCTGTGCCGAACCAGGAGCAATCGAGCGCGGCTCCCTTTGAGCGGACCTCCGCGAGCGGTCAGGTTGCTTCTGCCGACCCGCTCAACAAAACTGCCGAGGAGCCGCAACCTGCGCGGCGCAATCCGTTACGCGACAGCGACGCTGCCGCGCGGCCTCAGCCAAGTGCCTTGCGGCTGCGCGAAGAAAACGGCATCACCACGGCTTCGGAGACGCAAGGGCTGCCCAGTCCCCAATCGTCTCCCACTTTGGACGAAAACGCGAGTTCAGGGCACGGGAGTGTCATAGGGCCCAGCCAACAGCAAGCGTCGATCAAGGGAAAAGCCAAAAAGGGTAAGCATAGCGGCGAACCCTTTGATCCCGTCGCGGTCAACGGCAAATACTTCGAGAACTGGCCCAAACCCAAAGTGGCATTGGTGATGACGGGCCGCCAAGACGGTTATCTCGAACCGTGCGGCTGCGCTGGTCTGGACCGGATGAAAGGCGGCCTGATGCGTCGCCACACGTTTTTCGAGGAACTACGGTCGCAGCGGCGGTGGGAAATCGTGGGCCTGGACGTGGGCGGGCTGATCAAAGGCTTCGGCCGCCAAGCCGAATTGAAGTTCCAAACCACCGTCACCGCCATGCAGAAGATGGGGTATGACGCCATCGGTTTCGGCGAGGGAGAATTGCGACTGCCGACCGGTGAACTAGTCTCCGTGGCCGCCGGTGTGGACGGCAAACCTAGCCCCTTCATTTCGGCCAATGTGGGCCTGTTTGGTTTCGCATCGGGGTTGACGGGAACTAAGAGGATTTTGGAAGTGGGCGGCCAAAAGTTGGGGATTACGGCCGTATTCAGCTCGCAGTATCAGAAGCAAATTCACAATGCCGAGATCGAATTCGCCCCGCCCGAGTCGGCCCTTCGCAAGGTGTTGAGCGAACTGAAAAGCCAACGTTGCGATCTGCTCGTGCTCTTGGCGTATGCACCCTTGGAGGAAGCCCGCGACCTCGCTACGAAGTTCCCTGAATTCGACGTGGTGGTCACCGGCGGCGTCGGCGATCCACCTGACAAACCGACAAAAATCGGCGACAAGACGTTATTGATCGAAGTGGGGGAAAAAGGCATGGGAGCAGTGGTGTTGGGCCTTTACGATGAGGAACCTCGCTTCCGATACCAACGGGTGTTGCTCGATTCCCGATATGAGTCCTCGCCCGAGATCAAACGCCTTTTCGCCGCCTATCAAGACCAACTCAAGGAGCTAGGGCTGGAGGGCCTGGGCGTGCGCGTGGCCGCCTATCCGCAACGCGAGGTGCTTGGCGCCTTCGTAGGCTCGGCCAGGTGCGAGCCTTGTCATGAAGAGTCGTACCGAATTTGGAAGCGAAGCGGCCATGCCAAAGCGTATGCCACGCTCGTCGAGGCTGACCCGCCGCGAAACTTTGATCCTGAGTGCATCAGTTGCCACGTCATCGGGTGGCACCCGACTAAGTATTTCCCGTATCAAGGCGGTTTTCTGAGCATGGAAAAGACGCCTCACTTGATTGACGTGGGTTGCGAGGCCTGCCACGGCGCCGGGGGCAACCACTGCGATGCCGAAATGAAAAACGACCCGCAACTTCAGGAGAAACTCCGCAAGGCCATGGTGGTGACGAAGGCCGAATCAGAAAAACGTTTCTGCGCTACCTGCCACGACCTCGACAACAGCCCGGACTTCGACTTCGCCACCTATTGGCCTGACATCGAGCACTACGAGAAGGAGTAGCACCGCTGTCTCGGGCAAAAATTTCAGATCGCTGCTCTTCTTGCAGGTCCAGCCATTCGGTCCATCGGGCTTGGCCCGGGCCGCCCGCGCAGCCGCCAGCGTAAGCTGGCGAAGTCAGAAGCGACATTGAGGACTACGGTGTGATGGCCCGCAAAATGTTGCGTAGCGGCTGCCCCTCGACATAAACCTTCGGATGGACCCAGACCTTGGGCCCTGCCGCTGTCGCTGCCCCTGGATACCCCCCTGCCACCGGCGCGTAAGTCCTGTAGGGCGACGCTGGATAGCGAGCCATTACGGGCATGTAAGCGACCGTCGGCGCCACGTACCGCGACGTGACCGGCACATAAGTCACGGCAGGAGGATAGTTCACCGTCGGGACGGTACCCGCCACCACAGGGCTGCCCGGCATCGGGGCACACCCAAGGGACGTTACCGGGCCGGGCGCGAAGGTCGTCGGATTAGGGGCATCCCAGCGAGTCGAGATGGTGGGATACTCGTTGGGCACCGGTACGTAGCCCGCCGGCTGGCCACCGTAGAGGACCGTTGTCGATTGATAAACCGGCCGCTCGATCGGATACCAACCGCCTGGCGACTGAGCGGTTGCAGGCAGTACGCCCAATCCCAGCACGGCACAACCGATCCAAAAAATTGCAATGCGTTTCATGGTCTTGCTCCTTACTGATCTTGGTCACGCCCCCCAATCAAGCACCTATCGTTAATTAGGCAAGCAATCGTCGTGCCGAACTGATTGAATCGTTGGGATGCGGCCAAACGGGAAAACTCGAACGTTCCCCTATTTTCCGCCGCACTCTCCCGAAAAATCACAAGCCGCTGATAGTCATTATCTTACGGCAAGCATTCGGGATTTAAGACCGGCGCCGAATGCATGGCCGAAGGTGGGTATCTCTTGGTTGGCAGGCAAAAAATAGCCATGCAAGGCTTACAAAACGGGTCAAAGCGATTTTGTCCAACAGTCACTATGACAACACAGGATGGTTTCATGTGTTGCTAATTAGATAACAGGATTCCTCATTTCCGCGATCAGCAGACCATTCGTCCCAGAATGAAACGGCGGGCTGAGGCGTCCGGCAGAAGAAGCAAGACGGCCAAGGCCAAAATCCATCCATGAATGGGTTTGGGCGGCAAAACGCCAGGGTCGGCCACCTCCCAAATCTCCTGCGGGGATGGGCAATAGACGCCCCCAGTCCGTTTGGAAACCCGCTCGAGCAGGGCGCAATCCGTGGCGCGAATGCGGAATTCTTCCGGAAAGGAGTTTCGAAAACGATTCACGATGCCCCCGCTTCCCCGCTCCGGGGGCATGACTCCGCGCACCACATTTATCCAAAATTGGGAGAAACCGGGCCATTCCAGCCAAGCGGCGGACCAACGGCTTTCGGCGTCCGAGGTAAAGGCCGCGCAAACTCCCTCGCCCACCCGCCACCACGCCAGCAACGGCTCACCGCCGACCGCAGTTAACGTCATGGTGGCATCAGGCTTCAGCCGTGTCTGCGCATACCCCAAAAGCGGAGGGGTCGTGCCGGTCAGGTTCAGGTCTGTCAGAAAAAGTTGATCGCCGATATTTTGGTCGCCGCAGGACTGGGAGGGGAGCCGCTGGGTTGGGCTTGGGAAAAACGGCTCCTCGACCAACCCCCGGCCGCTAGCCCTTGCGGTCTCCATCACCAGAACGCTGGGCACTGCCTGTGGGCTATCACAGATGTAGGCCCGGCCTTTGCCCACGCGAGCCATGTCTTCCAACAGAGGCCGGGACGCCTCACGGCCTAGGGCCACGGTCGACAAGGTTATGCCCTCGCCCGCGATCTGTTCAACCAACGCCTCGAAATCCGCTGGATGCGAGATTCCATCGGTCAGAACCACAATGTGTTTTTCAGCGGCAAACGACTCGCGGAGCGCTAAGTATGCTTTTTGAATTGCGGGGGCCATGTCGGTCCGGCCTCCGGCGGTGATCGATCCGATTCGGGCGAACAAGTTGGCCTGGTCCGCCAAGGGCTCGATGAGACTGATCCAGTGGGCGTCCTCGTCGAAGGCGAGTACCCCTACTTGATCCTCGGGCCCGAGCAGCTCGACGGCCCGGCGGATCGCGTCGCGGGCCAAATCGATCGCCCCGCCGTCTTCCATCGACTGCGAACGATCCACGACGAAAACGATGGCCACTCCCGACCGTGGCACCTGCCGCGCAGGTTCGCTTTCGACGGGCAGGATGGCCTCGAGGGCCGTGTGGCGATAGCCGCCGGGGATGAAGGCCTGATCCCCGCCGATCACCACCAGCCCGCCTCCGCGACGAACATAGTCCGTGAGCTTTGCCAGTTGTTGCGGCGTGATGGCCGTGGCGGGGACGTTGACGAGCACGACCGCATCGCACGCGGTCCGAACGAAAACCTCCTCGGGCAGATCCGCCGCGCTGCGGACCTCCACATGGAGCTTTCCCTCTTTCAACACCTTGACTAGGTGCTTGGAGACATTGGGCCGGCCCTCCACGAGCAACGCCCGCCGCGGCGGTAACACCGTTACCGTGGCTTCCTGGGCGTTGTTCTCCGCCAACGTGTCGTCGAAGCCGAGAAGTCGGAAGGTGAGCTTCGCGTCAGGGCTACCGTCGAGGCTCAGACGCACCTTGTGCCCATGTTCCCCTGGTTTCACGCGGATCCGGTGGCTCGCCAGCACGTCAGAAGGTGCCGCAATTTCCAAATCCCCTTCCCCCTCTCGACTAGCCCCTAGAACGACTGTCGCTTCAAACGGCTCGTGTTGGCGCACCGCCGCAGGCGTCTGGACTTCCGCGACATACACCTCGGGATCGCACGAGGCCAACGGAACCGTCGAGATGGGAATGCCCTCGCGGCGTGCGGCCTCGACGGCGGCCTCCAGGTTGCCCTGCGTGGCGACGCCGTCGCTCAGCAAAATCACGTGCGGGGCGCTGTCTGGAATCGCAAGTCCGATTCGGCATCCCAGCGCCAAAGCAGCTTCAAGATCCGTGGCGTGCCGGAGCGAGACGGGCAAACCAAGTTCATCGCTTCCCGACAAACGGGGTTTTTCCGCGAAGCGTACTTCGGCCCAATCGTTTCGTCCGGCGACGGCGCGGGCGACAAACTCGGTCGCCTCGGCCGCGGCCTCAGGTGCGATGCTTGCGCTTTCGTCGATCAAGAACACCGGATACACAGGCCGCGGGGCGCCGCGGAGCTTGGGGCCTGTTAAGGCGACGGCCAACGTCAGCAGCATCGCGCCGCGCAAGGCCAGCCAAAATGGCGGTCGGCGCGGAGCTACGCGCCGCAGGACCGCGATGGTTTGAACGGCGAGCACGCCCAGGGCGCCACTCGCCAGCAGTCTCCAACCCAGACGCCTGTCCACAGGCTCCGCCATGGCCGCCACGATCAAGACAAGCGCCAGGCCGTCCACGGCAAGCGCGCGCCATCTCCGCGGGAACAATCGCCTCAGTCCAGACTTCTCCGTACCAAGCGCTTGCTGCCAAAGGAAGAGGGTCGGCACATGCACCAGCAGCGGTCGCCGCGGCCATAGGTGGATCAGCAACAGCGGCGCAGCCACAAGGGCCCAAAGCCACGCCTCAGGATGGGCAAAAGCCATGGGAACGATGTCGATTCCGAGGGGAAGCAAGCGGCCATGCGACCAAGAGCATACCGAGCCGTCCATTGTATTCCGGGATTGGCAAACGAGCACTCCCGGGTGGCTACGCGATTCACCCTTCGATAGATCGGACGGCCAAGGCAATGCCAGAGAGCGTGAGGTTTGGGACGAAGCGTGCCGCGGGTCCCAGCAATCCAGCGACCACCGGTCCAGCCCCGCCGGTGACGAAGACCTCGGTCTGCTCCCTTTTCTGCCCAGCCATTTCTTCAATCAATTGACGGATGGCTCCTACCGCACCCCAGAACAGCCCGGAACGCATCGCGGACTCGGTCGAGTCGCCGAGGGCGGGCGGCGCCTGCGTCAAATCCGTCATCGCGATCAGCGGCAACAAATCGGTGAAGTCATGCAAAGCCCGGGCCGCCATGGCGATGCCGGGCAGGATGGCCCCGCCAAGAAAGGCCCCCTCCTCCGAAACGTAGTCCACGGTAATCGCCGTGCCCACGTCCACCACCACGGCGGCGTGGCCGGCGGGGCGGAGCTGATTGGCTGCTACGGCGTCCAAGAGGCGATCGATGCCCACCATGTCCGGACGCGGAACGGCCACGCGAAGCGGCAGATCGCCCGCCGCCAAGAGCCGTAGCGCATCATCCGGTCGGTGGCGGCGGACCCAGTCGAGCAGCCGCGTGGCCGCGCGGCGATTCACGCTCCCGATCCACCACTCAAGGGACTGCTCGGCGATCTGATCCACGAAGGCGGTCAGCGAGTCCAGATCGCCACTGCTATTGTCCAGGGTGATGGTGCTTTGCGGCTCGGGCCAGGACGCGGCGGCACCTCGGAACCAACCGCACTTGGTGCGGTTGTTGCCCACATCGACGGCCACGATTGAAGATAGCTTCATCACAATTCGTCACGACCGTCCCGCGGCCCACGTGGAGGCGTTAGTCCCCGCGCGACTCCGCTGGTTCCCTTTTCAACGCCTCTTGCGTCATTTTCTCATCCAACGTGCGAATGATGGCAGCGGTCAGATCATGAAGGCCCTGGCCCGTTACCGCGGAAATCAATAGCACGGGGCGCTCCAAGTCGGCGGCCAGTCGGTCACGGACCACGGCGGCGTTGGGCAAGTCAGCCTTAGTCACGACCACGATTTCCGGGCGATGGCCGAGTTTTTCGTCGTAGCGCAAAAGCTCTTCCCGAATCGCGCGGTAATTGGCTAACGGGTCGCTGCCATCAAGCGGCTCCGGTTCCACCAGATGCACCAAAATCCCCGCCCGCTGGATGTGTCGAAGAAACTCGTGTCCCAATCCAGCCCCGACGTGGGCCCCTTCGATCAGGCCGGGAATATCGGCCATGATGAATGACCGCTCGAAGTCGATTTGGACACGGCCGAGATTGGGATGTTTGGTGGTGAAGGGGTAGGGGGCGATTTCGGGCCGGGCTCGGGACAATCGGCTCAGCAGCGTGCTCTTGCCAGCGTTGGGCTTGCCCACCAGACCCACATCGGCAATCAATTTGAGTTCCAAGCGGATGCGTCGGGACTGACCTGGTCCGCCGGGGGTGAACTGCCGCGGGGCCCGATTCGTCGCTGACTTGAAGCGCAAATTGCCTTTGCCCCCCTTGCCGCCACGCGCCACCACGACCTCGTCGCCCGGTACTTTCAGGTCTTTGAGCAAAAAGCCGCCGTCGGCGTCGAAGACGAGGGTCCCCGGTGGGACGCGAATGACGAGGTCTTCGGCCGATGCCCCGTGGCATTGCGAGCCTCGCCCCGGCTCGCCGTTTGCGGCCTTCCAGTGCTTGCGATGCACCAGGGCGACGAGGCTATCGGCCCCTTCCTCGGCGCGAAGGATGACACTGCCACCGTCCCCGCCATCGCCGCCGTCGGGACCGCCACGAGGCACGAATTTCTCGCGGCGAAAGCTTACGCACCCATCGCCTCCCCGGCCCGCCTCCACCACAATCTCGACTTCATCCACAAACATTCCGAGATGCCGAGCATGAGCAGAAGCGAATCCGCTAACCGGTTGTGCAGGAACACCCTCTAGAAGATGGGATTATCCCATCTCTTGGTGTTACCCAATGTTGCTATTCCGGCAACGAAGAAGTCAGTTGTTTTCCACCGGGATCACGTTCACGCGGCGGCCACCGCGATCGAACTGGACGCGGCCATCGATCAGGGCAAAAAGGGTGTAGTCCTTGCCGAGACCGACCCCTCGTCCGGGGTGAAATTTTGTACCCACTTGGCGAACCAAGATATTGCCGGCACGCACCACTTGTCCACCGAACCGTTTCACGCCACGCCGCTGTCCATTGGAATCGCGGCCGTTGCGGCTGGACCCTTGACCTTTTTTGTGTGCCATGACTATTCCTCACCGAGCGTTTCGCAGCGAAACACCCCGGAATGCACTGTTTTGGGGTATTGGGTAGACCCAGAAACCTCTTTTCTAGCGGTAGACCCACTCGTAGTCAACCCCACCGGGCACGCCGAAGCGAATCTCCCTCTCTTTGGGGTCAAATTCGTCGCCCGGTCTCCAGAAATTGAGCTTCAGGGTCTTCTTTTGCAACCGACGCCCGGTTCCCACGGGAGCGCCCGGCTTGAACTTGCCAGGTTCGTCGCTCCAGCGATACGCGTTCGTGAGACCCGCGACGTAGACGGAGAAGCGGTCTGTTCGCGGGTCGATGTCTTCCCAAGTTGCCACGCCCCAGACCGATTCCCCCACCGGGATTTCACGGACGATTTCAATGGAATTCAGCAACGGCCGATTGGGATCCTCGCGCATCTGAATAGGGCCTACCGCGGCGGGGATCACGCGGTCGGGATACCACTTGTCCAGTTGTTCGCTGTGCAGCAAGAAGCTGGGCACGAAACGCACTGGCTTGTCCACGTATTCGATGTCGAACGCCCCCTCCTGGCTATCCTTGGCGGGCACGGGCCGCATGGTCTTGCCAGGGTTCGTCACTTGATACACTAAGTACCAAATCTGCTTGCGTTGCATCCGCCCGCTCGGCTGAGGCAAATCGACGTAAATCATCCGCACGGGTTTGAAGCGAAACTGCAAGGCCCAGATTTCGCGTCGGAATACGACCTCTTTGGCCCAATCCAGTTTCGGATTCACGGCCAACAGCTCGACCAGATCGTGTCGGCTGACCGTCTCGTCCACCTGACGCATCGCGTCGACCGTCTTCAACGCGCTCGGTGCCAGGGGGCGGGTGGGACCAAGGGCGGGCGAGGGCTTCGTCTCGGAAACCGGCTTGGAAGGCTCAGGCGACTTTTCCGCAGCCGGGGCGGGAGCGACCGGTTTCTCCGCCGCTTCAGCCGCCGCAGCGGTATTGCCGGCGAGCTTGGCCTTTTCCGGCGACGCCGCGCCCTCCTGACCGAGCCCACGGACCCCCCAGGTCAAACCTATAGTCACGATACACAGAATTGATAACCCGATCCAACTGGACCACCGCGGCGTGCTCAACATTGGTGCGATGCCCTAGAAAAAAAGACCGGCCCCACCGTCGAAAGGCGATTAGCCCCAATGGTTTACTATAGTTTCGCCCTTTGCTCGCCGTCAAGGTTTGGCTGGGTGGGTTTACCTCGTTTGCCTAGGTGGGTTTAGCGCGCCACGTCATGGCGCATGTTGCGCAAGCTCAGCGGCCTGCTGGCGGCGGAGTCCATCGAGCCGGCCGAGGATTTCTTCCTTGAGTTCGGCCGAGGCCCGTCTCGCCGCCATTTGATAATAGATGCGTGCCACATTGAGTTTGCCTGCGGCCTCGGCCTCCATCCCGCGGGCGAGAAAATCATGGGCCTCGGTTTGGCGGGCCTCGGCGGCCAAGCGACGCTGACGCCGGATTTCTTCTACGCTTGCAACTGGAGCATCAGGCGGAGGTCGAATTGGCTCGGCCGCGACGTGCGGCGCGGTAGGCGATTTCGGCAATGTTTGGGCCGGAGTTCGGGTCAAATTCGCCGAGCGTGACGACGCAGCGGCTGCCCGCTCCAGTTCTGCTTCCATGGCCGCGAAATCGTGGATATAGACCGAAACGCTGGTTTGCGCGGCACTCAGCTCCGACGCGATCGCCCGATTGCCGAACGGCCGAAACGGCCAACCCGATTCGCTTCTCGACGACCACGCCCGGTTTACTCCCCCGAGCAGAGCGCCGCCACGATCGGGAACCAAAACAGCCCCGCCCGCCTGGAAGGTTCGGTACGTGGGAAGCTGCACCGTCACCCCTTGGCCCGGGGCGGCTGCCCCCAAGGCCATCCACGCCACGATCCCTAAACCATGGAAAACACGGAAGTTCATGGCCGCGACTCCCGGGCAATTCTACCGCGATACTCGGCGTCAGGAAAGTTTTTCAACCATCGGTTAGGCACTGCCAGGTCCGTCTGGGGGTTCCTTCGCCTAAGGTGGTCGATGTCCGTCGTACTCTACAAAAAAACTCAAGCGACTCGAGATGCCGAGGATCGGGGGCAGCGATATCCAAACGGAGCGGATGAGCCTGCCGCAATCAAGACAAAACGAGGCACGCCTTGCGGGCGTTGCGCCATGCGTTGGACCCTTTCACGGGAACGAAGTCGCAGACGAGCGAGCCGTTGGTGACTAGGCAAAGAGTATCGGAAGTTTGGCATTTTGGGAAACATTCGCGGGCCGATTACCGGTCTGCCGCCGCAAGTCATAGCGCCGGGACAGTCGGCCCGCTCATGGGTGGCTAGATCGTTCTTTCTATTTCTGAGAGTCGAACCCAGTCCCCTTCGACAGCCAACCTTTCCGACAATCCTCCCTTTAACCTGCTCACACACTGCGAGGTTTTTAAGGGAGCGGATCGAAGGTCTGGCCCAACACGCGGTAGAAATCGTCCAGACCGGCGAGGGCCTTTTTGGCCTCCGGGCCCGCTTGATGAAAACGCACCGGCCGGGGGGCGACCAGGGCGGCGATCTGCTTGATGTCCATCGCTTCCAACAGACCAAAGCAGAACAATTCGGGCTTTTGTTCAACTGTGACACTTTGGTGAATCACGTCCTTGAGACTCGCCAGCGGCTGGTGCAACTCCACCGATCCGATGGCCTGTTCTTCCAAGGCGGCAGCCACCAGCGCGAAGGTGCTTGATCTGGGACCTAACGCGACAAGGTGGACCGGGCCGGTTTTGTATTCGCTCGCCAACCAGCGGCTGGCGGCCGCGACCTGGCTGGCCTGGATGCCCAACGGCCGCTCGCCCACGGCCGCCACCAACAACGCAAACAGGAAGTCCCGGGACGAGATGCGGGATTCGCCAAAGTAGAATGGATCGATCGCCAACACACGGTAGCCCTCGGAAAGCAATCGTTGAACCGCGGCCTCCGCGCTGGCCCGACCGCCGTCGGCCACCAGCACCGTGGTCTTTTGGGGACTGCCTTGCACGAGTTCGACGGCGGGCACGGTCCACGCCCCGCCCATCGAGAGCTTCCAGAACGTGGCCTTGATCCCCTCTTTTTCTTGCTCAGCAAAGCGAATGGCCTTTACCTCGTAAACCGGGGCGCGGGTGATGCCGCTGAGTCGGACGCGACGCAGTTTCTGCCACGATTGGGCCGCGGTCTTCTCGGTCGGCAAGTGGGGGTCCTTCGGCAATGCCTCGCTCAGCTTCAAGGCCAAGGTGTGGAAGTCTTCGTTGTTCTCCGGTAAGGGGACCTCGAGTTCCTGTTGGGTTTTCACCTCGGAATCGGAGGGAATCTCCTTGGGATCGAATTCCTTGGAATCGGGGTAGAAGAACTGGCCCACGATGCGATAGAACGCTTGACGATTGTCGATCTCGTAGTTGTGCGTGCCCGGCACGTCGTTGATATGGAATTGCAAGGCGTGCTCTTTGCCGTAGAGCTGGAAGATCGGGCGGGCCGCCTCCAGCAACGGCGGCAGGGCGTGTCCCGCCGCGAAGCAGCAATCATCCTTCGAGTTCTTGGTCAAAAGCGTAGCCCGCGGCGCCAACATGGCGGTCAGGTGGCAGTAGTCGGCCACGGTGGCCATATCGTTGGGCGTTTGCTCCGAATCGCCCAAATCGGAGAGATGTCTCGCCCGAGTCCGGAAACTGGAGTATCCGGCCACGGGATTGGATAGCGTCACGCGAGGATCGAGCGCACTGATGAAAATGGTTTGCCAGCCGCCGCCGGAGAGGCCGGTGACGGCGACCCGACTGGGGTCCGCATTGGGATGTTGGAGCAAAAGATCCAGGGCCCGGCTCATTCCCAAGTAATGCACTGCCACCCCGCTCGTGCCGCACAAATCCAATTGATTGGCGCGGTAATGGTAGAAGCCCGGCGTGCCGAGTTGGCCCATGCCGACCCACTCGACGTTCAAGGCCAACATCCCCCGTTTCGCCTGGTTGATGCAGCGGATTTGCTTAGGCACGTAGGCCTTGCCCGGCCCGCCCACGTGTCCATTGACGTTGAGCACCACGGGCACTTTTCCCGACAGTTTTTCCGGTTCGTAGAGCAAGGCGGGAATCCACAGGCCGGGCAGGGCCTCGTAGCGGAGTTTCTTGATGCGGTAGCCGGGCCCGCCGGCGATCGAGTCAAGCCACTCGACTTTGGTCGGCGCGTCGCGCCACTTGGCCGCCTCGCCGCAAAACACGACGCGCTCGAACATGCTTGCGCGAATCCGCGAGGCGTGCGCCTCCCACTCGGCTACTGTGGACACCTTCGGCATGAGCGGGACTCGTGCCTCGCAGAAGGCTTGGACCTCGGCCAACGGCAAGGCCGAACCGATGATTTCCTGGCGGAGGAAGTCCTTGATGGCCGATGGCTGTTGTTCAGGTTTCGCAGACTCCTTGCTCGACTCGGCGGCAAAGCTCGATCCCAAGCTTACTGAAAACCATCCAAGCAGAATCAAACGGGGGACAGCGTTCATAGGCGACTCCTCTAGGGGGATTTCAGTCAGCGGTGCGCGTATTATGGTGTGGGGCCGACCGGGTTGCAAGATGCGGGGCAAAGTATCGGACCAGGGGGGGAGGGGGGGCTATACCCCGCGAGCGGATGTCAGGCTATGACAGTTCGCAAGTTCTTTGTGCCCATCGCTTTGTTTCGATCCGGTGGAACCGCCTCGCTGTGCGGCTCTGATCCTTCGCCCATGCTCCCGGCTCCTTGGCGTTTGCTATACAATATTTCTATTAGTAGGCGGCTCGATGCAAACTGGTTTGACGATCGACGCGAGTGGCTGGGCCATGCCTCCGCCAATCGACCAAAGCTATCGGGTTCTGGCAGCACGATCCGTGCGACGCCAAGTGAAACAACTGACCGCCCAGATCGAAGGGATCCAGAAGGCGGACGACACGGAACCGCTTCATCGCGCCCGGGTGGCGTCACGGCGATTGCGTCAAGCGCTCGATGTGTTCGAGGACTGCTTTGCGAAAAAGCGGACGGTTGCCTGGCGTAAGGAAGTGCGACGGTTGGGACGTCGGCTGGGCAAGGCCCGCGATTGCGACGTCCTGATCGCTTGGCTCTCGGATCAACTCGCGCGGCTTGACGATCGCCGATGCGTGCCAGGGGTAGCCATGGTGCTGGCTCGATGCCAGCGCCATCGGGATCGGCTCCAAGGCGATGTGCTCCGGTCGCTTCGGCGGCTGCTCGCTAGGCGGGCTATTCCAGAGATGTTGTCGGCCACGAAGAAGCTGCTTGCGGCGACGACAAGGAAGAAAATCTCCGAGAACAGTCCCGTGGTTTTCAAACGGGCCGCGCAACAGATCGCGAAACGCATTAGGGCCCTACGGGCGTTCGAGCCCTGTTTGGCGCGACCCGACGACGTCGACCGCCATCACGCCATGCGGATCGCCGCCAAACGCCTTCGTTACACGATGGAATTGTTCCGGCCCGTCTACGCGGGTGAATTGGACCGAGTCCTCGACGCGGTCAAACAGGTGCAGTCGCTTTTGGGTGAAGTCCATGATAGCGACGTTTGGGAACTGGAGCTGGATAAGATGTTCCGGAAGGAGTCCCACCGTCTTGTCCGCCATTACCGCCACTCGGGGCCTCTGGCGGCGATGACTCCAGGTTTCGAGTGGTTGAAGAGCGAATGCCGCCGGCGTCGCCAAGTCCGCTTCGCCACGCTGATGGAGTTCTGGCGTGAGCAGAACGAGGCTGGCCTCTGGGACGAGTTGAGGGAGATCATCGGGCGGAGGTCGAAGCCTGCGGCGGATACGCCGCGAGAACGGCCGCAAACTGCGGCACGAGCGAGCCAAGGCAGCAGCGCGATTGCGCCGCCCGTGAAGCCGAGAATCTTCGACGCTGGTTGACGCCTCTCCGCGGGGCAAGGGAAAACCGCATTGTGGGCAGTTGTGGAGATCGACGTGGAAGCCCCGCATTCCCCTTCTTCTGCCGAAGTTGCCTCGAAAACCGTGGCCGCGATTGACATCGGCTCCAACGCCATCCGCATGGTGATCGCGGAGGTCATGCCCGATGGTCACTTCGAGATTCTGGAACGGTTCCATCGCGCAGTGCGTTTGGGGCAGGACACCTTCCGTCGGGGGCGCTTGGGCGGGCAGTCGATGCGGGCCGCGGTGGCGATTTTTCGTGATTTCCTCGGCCCGCTGAAAATGTACCGCGTCGAAATGGTTCGCGCCGTGGCCACCAGCGCCGTGCGCGAGGCCAGCAACGCCGAGAATTTCCTCAACCGCCTCTTCATGGCCACCGGGCTCAATGTGGAGGTGATCACCACCTCCGAGGAGAGCCGTTTGACGGTTTCGGCGGTCCGTGAAGCGATGGGCGAGGCATTGGACGCGGGCCGCGGCCTGACGCTAATCGCCGAGGCCGGGGGCGGCAGCACCCTGCTGACCTTGCTCGAGGCCGGCGAAATCGTCGTGTCGCAGAGCCTTCGCCTGGGCTCGATCAGGCTTCAGGAGACCCTCTCCACCAGCAACGAGGCCCCGGACCGGGCCGCCACGATCCTCCGCCATCACATTCAGAATGTGGTCGCCACGCTACGCACCGCCCTGCCGTTGGACCGTGTGCGCACGTTCGTGGCCACGGGTGGCGACGCCCGTTTTGCGGCCCGGCAGGTAGGCAAGCCCACCGCCTCCCCCGACACGTTTGTCGTCAGTCGCGCCGCGTTAGACAAGCTGGTTGAACGGTGCGTCTGCCATTCGGCCGAGGACCTGGCAAAGAAGTACGGCTTGCCCTTCAGCGAGGCCGAGACCCTCGTGCCCGCCCTGCTCGTCTATCAGCATCTGCTCACCCAGACCCATGCTAAACGGATGGTCGTGTCGCACGTGTCGATGCGCGACGGGTTGTTGTTGGAACTGGCCCATCATGTGCGGGGCGTGGAGGACACCGCCCTGGTGCGAAGCGTGATTCGCTCCGCGGAATCGCTTGCTGAGAAATACCGGGTGGACTTGGACCACGCCCACCATGTCGCGGAGACCGCCGTGCGGCTGTTCGACGCGTTGCAGCCGGAGCACGGGCTGGAGGCGCGGCATCGATTGTTGCTCCGCGTGGCGGGGATTCTCCATGAGGTAGGCTCGTTCGTCAGCAATGCCGCGCATCATAAACACAGCTACTACGTGATCGCCAACTCGGAAATCTTCGGCCTGAACCGCGAGGCGGTGCAGATCGTGGCCCACGTCGCCCGATACCACCGCCGATCCAGCCCCAAGCCGTCCCATCTCGATTACGTGGCGTTGCCCCGCGAAGCACGGATCGTGGTGAACAAGCTGGCGGCCATGCTGCGCGCGGCCGACGCCCTGATGCGAACGCGCGAGCGCAAGCTCCCGCCGCCCCGTTTCCAGCGCCAGGGCGATGAATTCGTCATTTACCTCCCCGGTGCGGGAGACCTGCTCCTCGAACGCCGCGCGCTGGCCGTTAAAGGAGACATGTTCGAGGACGTCTTCGGGATGACGCTGCGATTGGAGGAAGGCTAGTCGCGGGGGCCTGCGGCGAATTGGCCAGGCTGCGGAAACAGCGGCAGAATCGGTGGGCACAAATTCGAGTCACCGCGGTAGCCTGCGCGAGCGCTCCGGGTTGGTCCCTGCCCCATATCCCGAAAGGTTCGCTCGGGGTCCAAGCCAGCACAGCCCCCGGCACGGACCCCCGCGATGAGCTTCGCTTTGCGAGTCGCAGGGGGTTTCTTGGGCGAACGCTGAAGACCGCGGCCTCCCGGTGAGCCCAAGCCACAAGCCGGGAGGCCATGCTTCAAATCGGATTTCGACATTTGGTCCCGATCATGCATACGGCTTGAACACGCCGGGCACGGGGATGGGGTAGTTTCCGTCCTTGTCCGGCTCGACCGGGGCCTTGGCGTCCCAGGCCAGTTTGGCAGGAAATTCGCTGGTGCCTTTTTCCACGGCCTCGTCCCACTTGACGACCTGGCCCGAATACGTAGCCAATCGACCGAGTACCGCGGTCATACTGCTCGTCGCCCCGTAGGTTCCCTCATTGTACTTCTCGTTGTTGAGGATCGCGTCGATCAAGGCCCGGTGTTCCTCGACCATGGCATTCACCCGCTTGCCCTTATACTGCCATTCGGTCTTGCCTTTGATCCAACCGGCGCAGTTCGATTCGCCTTCGGTGCCGGTAACGGCCTCGGAGACATTGTTCCAGCAACCGGGCATGTGGCGGCACTGGCTATAGAGCTTCGTGCCATCGGCATACGTGAACTCGACAAAGTGGTGGTCGAAGATCTGGCCTACCCCCTTGTTCGGCCCAGCGTAGCGCACGCTGCACCCGCCCATCCCGTTGGCCTCGACCGGGTGATCGCCCTTGACCCAGTTGCACACGTCCAGATTGTGGATGTGTTGTTCGACGATGTTGTCGCCGCTGAGCCAGCAGAAGTGGTACCAGTTGTGTACTTGATACTGCATTTCGGTCATGCCCGGTTCGCGCTTGCGAATCCAGATGCCGTCGCCGTTCCAATAGCCACGAAGGACCATGATCTTGCCAATCGCGCCGTCGTGGATCCGCTTGATGGTCTCGATGTACTCCGGCTGATGGTGGCGTTGGAATCCGACGCCGATCTTCAGCCCCTTTTCATCGGCCAACTTGTTGGTCTCGAGAAGGATCTTGTATCCGGGGGCATCGACGCAACAGGGCTTTTCCATGAAGACGTGTTTGCCGGCCTTGACGGCGGCTGCATATTGGAAGGGGCGGAATCCCGGAGGAGTGGCGAGGATGACCATGTCGGGTCCGCAGTCGATGGCCTTTTGGTAGGCATCCAGGCCAACAAAAATGTGGTCGTCGGGAATGTCGGCCCGCTGATTGAATTTTTCACGGAGTTGCCGCGCGGCGTTCTTGGCCCGGTTCTCGAAGGCATCCGCCACGGCGATTATCTTGACGGCCTCGTTGGCCTCCAAACAATTGTCGGCCGCTCCACTTCCTCGGCCGCCGCAGCCGATCAGGGCCACCTTGATCTGGCCGCTTCCGGCGGCGTGGGCCATGCGGGCGATGTTCAACGAGCCAGCCAGGGCGGCCCCCGCCCCCAACGCCGTGGACCTTTTCAAAAATTCCCGCCGTGATGCCGACCTTCTCATGCTCATGAGTTCATCCTCCTATGGATACGTGCGTGGGTGTTACTCAACGATCAAGCGTGCTGCCATTATGGCAAGCCCCGTCCCCCCCTGCAACCGCCGCTCCGCCGACAGGACTTCTTTCCCGCCAACGCCTTCTGGTCCCCTCGCTGAACGCCTTGCGCCATGCTATCCTGGCCCGTTTGGGCGGGCCGGCGTGCCCGTCGGCCATTCAGGACAGCGATTCCAGGAGAACCGGGATGTCGAGGCGGGTTGCGATCGGGTTGTGGTTTTTATGGTTCGCCCTTGAAACGCATGGGGCCGAGTTTCGGCCCGTGGCTATCGAACACTGTCTCATAAAGCCCGATAGCTCCGAGTTGGTGCGATGGAAAATGGAAAAGGGTCCCTTACCCTCTCCGCCGCAATACGTGATTCGCGACTATTCCGAGAAGCCCATTGCTGAGGGCGAAGGCCGTCTCGTTGAGCTAGACATCATCGAGACCACGTTGAAACTGCCGAAGGGGTTTTACGAGATCGAATTTCCTGCCACGAATCAACGCTTCGGCATCGTCGCCCTGCCCGCATGGCAGGGCCAGGCGGAGGAGTTTTTCGCGATCGACGGGGCGTTGTCGTGGCTGGTGCGGGACGATGCCACGCGCGATGGGCTGATTCGTGTGGCGCAACGGAGCGGTATCCGCATGATTCGGGAACGGCTTACCTGGGGTGCGGTCCAGCCGAGTGCGGACCGCAACGATTGGGAAACACCGGCGCGGTTCGACACGCTCCGTCGGGCCTGTGCGAAGCATGGCCTGGAAGTGTTGGAGATGGCCCACGACGCCCCGGCGTGGATGGGCCGCGTGGAGAAATATCCCCAGGACCTGGTGGCGGCTGCCCGATCGTGGCAGGCGATTGCCGGCCATTGGCGGCCGGCCTGGGGCGGGCTGGAAATCTGGAACGAGCCCGACATCTTCTTCGGCGGCAACCTGCCCGCTGACCAGTATGTACCGCTGGCCAAGGCCATCGCCCATGCGATGTTCGAGAAGCATATCGATGTCCCGCTCGTCGGCGGGGTGGTCGCCCATTGCAACCGCGAATTCCTCGACACGGCGGCGGAAAATGGCCTTCTCGATGCTATCGATGCCTTCAGCTTCCATTTCTACGGCCCCGCCTTGGAGATGGAGGGGCTGGTGGCCCGCTACCGCGAGTGGCTCCAGGCGCACAGTGCTTCGACGTTCGGTCATCGCGGCGAGCGGATGCCGCTGTGGCTCACGGAGTGCGGTCGGCCGTGGAAAAAAGGTCCCGCTCGCCCTCCCGCCGACCAGGACGCCGAAAGCGCCTTGGAGATCGTGATGAAGGGCGTGGAGGCCCGGGCGTGCGGCGTCGCCCGCTATTTCGCTTTCGTCTTCCCGTTCTATGAGGAAAACGACCACAACTTCGGGATGATGGACCGCTGGGCCACGCCGCTGCGGTCCTTCGCGGCGTATGCGCAGATGATTCGGGCCTTGCGCGGCGGGGTGTATGCCGGCGATTGGAAAACGTCGGATCCGGCAGTTCGCCGGGCCCGATGGTTCACGTTACCCCCAGACCCGCAGGGAAGTAACCAGGACCTTGTGGTGCTCTATACGGGGCGCCGCGAGGCCAATGCCACGGTACGGCTGGACCTGCCGATCGCACGCGTCGAAGGAATCGACGGTCGAGTCCTGCCGCATGGTCCCGGCGGGGTCGCGGTCCCTGACGGGCTGGCCTACGTCTGGCTGGCAAAAGACTGGCGTCAGGCCGTGGGGTCGCCGGACAAACGGATCGATTCCAACACGGCCGCCATGCGACTCTACCGCCTCAAGGCCGATCCGGTTCCGCGCCGGGCGCCCTCGCCCATCGTCTTGCGCTACCTCTACGACCCCGCGATCGTGGAACCGAAGTCGGAAGGGTACCGGCTCAAGGCGAATCCCGAGGGCCCAATGGCGTTGAACGTTCGGGTATTCAACCTTTCCGGTGAGCAGCAGACCGTTTCTTTCGCGACGAACCGTGCGGCGGAAGGGGCTTTGACACCGGGCGATCAGAATCCCACGATCTCGGTCCCACCCCGGTCCAGCGTCGACGTGAGCCTGGAATTCGACATTGCCCAGCGGATTGCCCGAGAAGGCCGGTTCAAGGCCGTGATCACCGCCACTGCCGGTCCTCCGCCTTGGACGAAGGTGCAACTGGTACTCCGCTTTTTCGGTAAGGCCAAGGAAGAGACGAAGCACTAGAGACCCGCGGCTGGGACTTGGAAAAGCTGCCAAGGATAAGCACTTCGCCCCAGTTGTGCGAAGTAGGCGAAGGGATACCCCTGCAAAAGCTGTTCCCGCAAAGGGCTCCTGTCCGCTTTTCCGTATACCTGATAGGATAAGGGGTTTGCCCGAGAGTGTTTTGGGGTGGGCAGGGAGGGTTATGGGGGCGGTCGGTCATATCGCATTGCGGGGAGTCCAGGTCAACAATCTTCAGGGGATCGATCTGGATCTTCCCCATCGCAAGCTGATCGTGCTGTGTGGCCTGAGCGGAAGCGGAAAGAGCAGCCTAGCGTTGGACACGCTTTACGCCGAGGGGCAACGCCGGTACATCGAGAGCTTTTCCACCTACACACGTCAATTTCTCCAGCGTTTGGAACGCCCCAACGCGGAGCGCATCGACGGGATCCCGCCGGCCATCGCGGTGACCGGCGACCATGCCTCGCGATCCAGCCGCTCGACCGTGGGCACGGCGACCGAGACCACGGATTACTTGCGGCTTCTATACGCCAAAATCGGCCGCGTGGTATGCGGGGGCTGCGGTCGGGAAGTGCGTCGGGATACCCCGCAATCCGCCGCCGAGACGCTCCGCAACTTGCCCGAGGCCACGCGGTTGATGATCGCCTTTCCGGTCGCGCTGGGACCGGAAGATGATCCTGCCCGACTCGCGGCCAGCCTCCGCGAAGAAGGCTTCGTGAGGGTGTTGGCAGGCCAGCAGACGGTGAACCTTGCCGAAGGGACCAAGATCGATTTCACCGCGGCCGTCGGCTCGCGGGGCCATGGACTGTACGCCATCGTCGATCGCCTGACGGCAGGACACACCCCCGACGCCCGACTGTGCGACTCCCTGGAAATCGCTTTCGCCAAGGGACAAGGCCACAGCGCCGTGTTCATCGAAGAAACCGTGGAAACCGCGGTGGTGGGAATCCCGCGGGGTGGCAGGCAGGAAATCGACGGGCGGCCGTGGCGGCGTGTGGGGTTCAGCAGCCGGTTGGCCTGCGAGGATTGCGGGTTGGAATTCGCCCCGCCCGAGTCACGGTTGTTCAGCTTCAATAGCCCCTTGGGCGCTTGCCCCCAGTGCGAGGGCTTTGGGAACGTGATCGACTTGGATATGGATCTGATCGTTCCCGACCCGAACAAGTCGATCCGCGACGGGGCCATCGCCCCCTGGAACACCCCGGCTTATGCCCATGAATTGGAAGAGTTGCTCGCCTTGGCGCCGGATTACGGCTTGCCGGTGGATGTACCGTTTCGCCAGTTGCAGCCGCACCACGTGGAGTTGATTGTCCAAGGCGTGCCGGAACGGAATTTCGGCGGGTTGCGGGGCTTCTTCGCGTGGCTGGAACGTCGCAAGTACAAGATGCACATCCGCGTCTTTCTGAGCCGGTGGCGGAGCTATCGGCCTTGTCCGGCCTGCCACGGCGCCCGTCTCCGGCCCGAAGCTCTTGCGGTGCGGATCGGGGGCAAGAACATTGCCGAGGCGGCAGCATTGAAGATCGCGGACGCAGCGGCTTTCTTCCGCGGTTTGGACCTGTCGGATTGGGAACGCCAGGTAGCGCGGATGGTGCTCGATCAAGTGCTTGCCCGACTCGGTTATCTGGAATCGGTCGGGCTGGGCTACCTGACGCTCGATCGGACGCTGCGGACCTTGAGCGGCGGCGAACTCCGCCGCGTCGTCCTCACTTCCGCGTTAGGCTCCAGCCTGGTGAACATGCTCTACGTGTTGGATGAGCCGTCGATCGGGCTGCACCCCCGCGATGTCCGACGCCTGATCGACGCGATCCTCGGATTGCGCGATCGCGGCAACACCGTGGTCGTGGTCGAGCATGAGGAAGCGATCCTCCGCGCGGCGGACCAGGTGATCGAAATTGGTCCTGGGGCGGGTGAACGCGGTGGCAAAGTAATCTTCCAAGGCACGGCTGCGGAGATGGAAAATGCCCCCGAAAGCCTCACCGGCGACTACTTGGCCGGTCGCCGCGGCATCGTGGCGCCAGGCCGCCGCCGCAGGCCGGATCACGGTTGGATCCGCCTGGCAGGAGCGCGGGGAAACAATCTGAAGAATATCACCGTCGAGTTTCCGTTGGGGGTGTTGTGCGTAGTCACGGGCGTGAGCGGATCGGGCAAGAGCACGCTGGTGCAGGACACGCTCTACCCGGCCCTCTGCCGCCGCCTCCGCAAGGAAGCCCCCAAGCCGTGCGCGTTCGACGACGTGTTCGGCGACGGCCAGATCGACGACGTGATCATGGTCGACCAAAGCCCCATCGGCCGCTCGCCGCGCTCGAACCCCGTGACTTACCTCAAGGCCTTCGACGAGATCCGCAATGTCTTCGCCGAGACCGTCGAGGCCCGCAC
This sequence comes from uncultured Thermoguttaceae bacterium, assembly GCA_937951625.1. Lineage (GTDB taxonomy): Bacteria > Planctomycetota > Planctomycetia > Pirellulales > Thermoguttaceae > CALFBP01. The sequence goes on along the minus strand of CALFBP010000049.1, from coordinate 42,884 downwards.
CCGAGGCTACACCGCCAGCCATTTCAGTTTCAACGCCGAGGAGGGCCGATGCAGCGCGTGCGGGGGCGAGGGCCACGTCGCCATCGACATGCAGTTTCTGGCCGATGTCTACATGAAGTGCAGCCAATGCCACGGCACGCGCTATCGCGACGAAATCCTCGACGTGACCTACCGCGGCCGCAACATCGCCGAGGTGCTCCAGATGACCGTGCGCGAGGCCTTCAGCTTCTTCCGCGGTTCCCCCAAGGTCCAGGCCCGGCTCAAACGGCTGATCGACGTGGGATTGGACTACGTGCGGCTAGGTCAACCGGCGAACACGTTGTCGGGCGGAGAGGCCCAGCGTTTGAAGCTGGCGGCCTACATGTCGTCGGTCAAACGCGGCCGTTGCCTATTTCTCCTGGACGAGCCGACCACGGGTTTGCACTTCGCCGACATCGTGCAGCTTCTGGACTGCTTCGACGCCCTGTTGGCCGTGGGCCATTCGCTGATCGTCGTCGAGCACAATCTCCAGCTCATCAAGGCGGCTGACTACGTGATCGACCTCGGTCCGGGCGCTGCCGACGAGGGCGGCCGCATCGTGGCCCAAGGCACGCCCGAGATGGTCGCCAACACCCCTGAATCGATCACCGGCCGCTACCTGGCCGAGGTCCTCCGCGCGGACAAGCGGTCCGCGAACCTGAATCGCTAAAAGCTCGGCCGGCGCCTGGCACAATCTTTACTTCCTTTCCGCCACGGGGGCGGGCGACGCGGCGCTGCCCGACTCTTGCTGGAAATTCTGGATCGTGTCCATCAGGACTTTATATTTTTCGACCATGTCGGGCCCGCTCAGTTTCTCATTCAGCACCAACGCCGACTTGAGCAACTGGATCGCTTGAGTGCAGCGTTCCGGTATCTTCTCCTGAGTCTGGTAGGCTTGGGCATAAAGGCACCAGGCGGCGTTGTAGATCACTTCGTAGTATTCCGGCGGTTTCTTGCGCATCGCTTGGAGGAAGTTGCGGATCCGCGTCCACTGGGCAATGGCTTCGTCGTAGGTGGTGGGGTCCTGCTCGGCCCTGGCCTGGAGGCAGCGGCCCAGCTCCAACTGCGGTTCGAGCGAGCGCGGATTGTCGGCGGCCAATTGGCGGGCCTGGTCGATCGCTTCCTGGAACTTGCCGGCGGTGCGCAGAAGTCCGATCAGTTGGGCACGGGCGCGGGTCGCGGCACGCTTGTCCACGTCGGGCGTGTCCAGCACCCGCTGGAAAAGCTGCGTGGCCTCGGCCGCAAGGCCCACGTTCACGCACAAGTCGCCCAAGGCGATCAATCCGAACACGGAGTGCTCCTTGCGGGCCGCGAGTTTCTTGAGCACGTTGCCGATCATGGTCTGCGTGGCTTTGAGCTTGGCATTGGCGGTTTCAGCCGCCTTGGCGTCGCCGGAGGCGTTGGCCCGCGTCGCCTCGGCTTCGTCGGCCTTGCGTTGTTCGTCCAGCGCCCGGGCGAAATCCACGAGCACGGCGTTCACCCCTTGCTGATCGGCCCCGAGATCGGTCAGCAACATGCCGACTTCCGTGGCGCCAGCCACGTCGCCAAGGCCCAGCGCCGCCTGGAGCGCGGCGCGAGAGATTCGCACGGTCGCCTCATCCAAAGCCTGCGGCTTGGCGGCCTTGATCTGGTCGATCAGCGGACGAAGCAGTTCATAGGCTTCCTTGAACTCCTTGGCCTCCAGATGGATCAAGGCCACCAACAATTGGCTTTCCACATGCTGCGGCGAGAGGGGCCGATTCGGCTCAGCGGCTTTGCGGAAGCGCTCTAACGCCTCGACCGCCCGCTTCACGGCCTCCGCCCGATCCGCCGCTAGTTTGTCGGGATTGGCGCCCTGTCGCTTGCCGTCGGAGTACAGGACCCAGTAGGTTCGGGCGGCGAGGTAACGGGCAAGCGGGTAGCGCTCGGACTTGGGATTGATCTTTTCGAAGACATCCAGGGCCTCCTTCACCTGGCCGGAGGCGAGTTTGACCTGGGCGAGGGCCATGCGGGCGTCGTCGGCGGGGGGGCGGCCAGGCCAGGTCTGCTCGGCCATTTTGCAGAATGCTTCAAGCCGCCCCAGCGCCGCCTGCCGCTGCTGCGCATCGACCGCCGAAACGACCATGGCCAGCGCCGCCTCCACGCCCAACGAGGCCGCCGTCTCGGCCGCCGGGGCCGTCTTGTCCTCTTGAATGATCTTCTCCACCTCGGCCAGGCACTCTTGCATCTTGTTCTCTTCGTAAAGCTTTCCGGCAGCCATCACCTTGGCGTTCGCCAATGCCTGGCGCAATTCGGCGACGCGCTTGGGGTCCTTGGTCTTGGCCTCGGCGGCCATTTCCAGGGCCCGCTGATAGGCGGCCACGGCCTCCGTCCATTGACCCAACGAGGCGGCGGCCTGACCCATCGCCGCCGCCTCCTCGAAGGTCTTGGCGTCCTTCAGCTCGCTTGCGTCCACCTTGGCGTACTTCTTTCGCAAGGTCCAGGCCTCTTGCTGGTAGGGGCTGGGCACGTTGACCATGTCGTTGAGCAGGGCCAAGGCCTCGGCGGTGAGCTTGTTCTTTGTCGCCCCGGTCGCCTTGGCGGCCTGGTCCAGCCGGGCCTTGGCCACCTCCAAAGCGATCCCCTGATAGCCTTCGTAACGCCGTGACTTCCGGCTGTAGTCTTTCAACCAGGCAACGGCCTCTTCGAGAAAGCGATCGACATCCTTGCGGGCGATGATGGCCAAATAGAATTGCTGAACTTGGGCGAAGAGCGGGTCGAGCACCCTGTCGGCAGTGTTGGGATTGGGGCCCGGATCGTTGGCCAGGACTTCCTCGTAGATGTCCTGGGCCAACTGGGTGTCGCCTAATTCATCAGCGATCTTGCCGTGCCACATGTGGGCGTAGAGGCCGACCACGTTCACTTGGCCCGACGCCGTCACCCGATTGGCTTGATAAATGTCGTCCAGTTGCTTGGCCGCGCTGGCGAGGAGGGCCTTGCGGGCGGCGGCTTGACTGGCCTCTTCGTAGGTCTGGGCTGAGTAATAGTCGGCCATGGCGGCCTGAAAGCGGGCATCGAGCAGGCTTTGTTCCAGATACGCCCGCTCCCGGATAGCCGCCTTGGCCTCGTAGTCGGGGCGTCCGCTCCGCTTTGGCTTGGCCTCAGCCGGGGGAGCGGCGGCCAACCGCTTCTGGAGGGTTTCGACCGCTTGCTTCAAACGGGGCCGGGCATTGTCGAGGGCCTTGCGGGCCTCGGCCATGTGTCGGGCTTTCTCCGCCGCGTCCGTCGCCGCCTGCCCCGCTCGAAGGTGCTGCAACGCCCGGTCGATCAAAAAGGCCCCCGCCGAAACCAAGGCGTTGACGGCCTCCGGGTGGGTGGGATTTTCCTGAAGGAACTTATCGAGGTGCTTTTGGGCCTCGGCCATTTGTTCCTCGAAGTCCTTGGGATTGAAGGCCCGGTTGGCCGCGCCCCGCAAACTCTTCGACATCTCCAAGTCCCAGACCGCGGCGACCTCAGGCTCCAACGGCTGCTGCTTGAGCCTGTGCAGGTATTCCACGGCGATGTCGTGGTAGCCTTTTTCCTGAAGCGCGTGGAGGAATTCCAGCGGCCGGATTTCGGCGGCCGTGACACCGTCGGCGGAAAAAAACAAGCACGCCAAACCGAAAAACAACGCAATCAACGTTTTCATCACCATGGCCTGTCGTACGAAGATGGCGTGATGGGGCGGATCTGCCGGGACACCCCGACTCGGCTGCTGCCCTCGGCAGGGGACCCCCACGAGAGAAATAACGTCTCGCACAACGTTGGTCAAGCGGCGGCACACTAACGCTTTGGACGCGGTTCCTGAAGTTGAGAATGCGGGACCGCCGCGTGGGACTAACGGATCACTTCTTGGCGGCGGGCGGCGGGGATTTGGGGGCCTCGCCCGGCTTCGGCGGCGGCGACTTGGGCGGCGGCGGGGCCGGCTTGGGCGGTGCAGCGGCCCCCGTCTCGGCCAGCGACTTCACCGACTCCGTGTTCTCCAGCTTGTACAGCGGCAGGTAACGATAATACACCTCCAACGTCAGCGTCGCCAGACTCGTGACCATCAAGCGCCCGCCCGCTTCTCCCCATGCGTCCTTGCTGGGTTTGTCCGGATCCCAACTCCCCATGGCGCAGTTGTCTTCCCTGCATTGGCTGTCCACCAGCACCTTGCGCATGCGGCGATTCCAGTTGTCCCAATCCGGCCCACTCACGTTATGCAAGACCTGGGTCGCGTAATACCAATAGTAAAGGTTGCGCCCGCCCGAATCTGGCATGTTCCGCAGCAACAGGCTGACGCCCTCAGCCATTTGCGGATCGGTCCGCCGCATCCCGCCATATTGCAGGCAAAGCAGTCCGACAGCGGTCATGGTATGCGTTGGGCCGGATTCGGGAGTATAGGAAAATAAACCGCCGTTGCCTTTCGAACATGACTTGAGGAAGCGGTAAGCCCCGTCGAGGGTCGCCTTGTTGACCTGGAGTCCGGCCATCTGGGCACTTTTCAAGGCCATGACTTGCCAGCCCACGACCGAGGTATCGCCCGCCTCGCCGGGCGTGTAACGCCAGCCCCCGGTGTTCGGGTTTTGAGCGGATTGAATGAATAAGATGGCCTGCTGGGCCGCCTTGCCGATCATTTTGCTGTGCGTCAGCCCATACGCCTCGCAAAGTGTAATCGTGGCTAGGCCGTGGGCATACATTTGCGGCGGACTGGCGCCGGAGAGATCGCCGCTTCGGGCTTGGTTGCGCATCAAGAAATACAGTCCCTCGTAAATGTTTTTGCGATAAGGCCCTTTGGTTTCGTGGGTTTGGCCCGCCGCCAGAAAGGGCAAAAGCGCCAACGCGGTAGCCGCAGCCCGATTGGTATAGGTGCCAGGGCCAGAGCAACTCGGGTCCTTACACTGGCGGTAGTAATCGTGCAGTCCCCAACTACCATCGCGGGCCTGGTGCCGGGCAATCCAGTTCAGGGCGGCACCGACGGCCCGGTCCCCGCTCTTTGTTCCTCCGTGGGCCCCTAACGACTTTTTAGCTGCTCCACGAAAACCGAAACCTGATCCTCCGGCGCCAGGTTGATTGCCGAAGCCGGCGCCGCCGCCCACCCCACCACCGCCGCGGCGGGCGGAACCGGAGCCCAGGCCCATGATCGTAAATCCCCCGCCCAGGCCGCCCAATTGCGGCCCACTCGACGAGCCACCGGCGAACCCCCCGCCCGAACTCGTCAGGTCGATCGCTTCCGGGGCCTTGATTTCCGGGGTCTTGGTCAACGACAGCGACTCGGTCGTAAGTTCCAAGTTTTCGGTGGCTTGAGGCTCGCCCAACTCGAAGCGTTCGATCTGAGGGGCTTGCTGTTCGGGATCGATCCTGGCCTCTTCAAAGCTGGGGGCTTCGCCCTCGATAGGACGACCGACCTCATGCGGGATGAGCATCAGTGCGGCCATCAGCAACGTGTGGAAGACGAAGCTGGCGGCCCACCACGCCCCCTCCTCGCGGATCCATTCGCTGATTTGCTCCCCAATACCGCGTGGCGCGGCCTGCCGGGCGGGGGCCGCCGCGACGGGCGCCGGTTTAGGGACGGTCGAAACTGCGGTGGACGACGCCCGATCCGACGCCGTCTGCTCTTGCGCATCGGCAGCCGACATGGCCGAGAACTCCGCGAACGATCAAAAGAAGGGATGAACTCTTAAATATTATCCCCCAGTCGGTCCATCTTCGTCAAGCGGATGGTCAGAGGGCCCTCCCTTTCGATCCGGCTTGCCGTTGCTGCCCGGCGAAGCATCGGCAACACCGGGCTTCGAGCCAGGCGGCGCCTCGTCGCCCAGAGGAGCCGCAGCAGCTTCGGCCTTCTCGAACCACTCCTCCAGCGAGGCCGCGGGCGGCTTGGGTTTGTCCAGGGACCGGATGCCAGGCCGACGCCGCTTGGGCCGAATCACAAGCCACAGGAACTGAAGTCCAAGCACCAGCACGAAACCCGACACGGCCAGCACGGTCCACGAGGCCTCCCAATGTTCGCGTGGTGGCGGGGGCGTCTGGATCCAGATCGCCCGTCCTATCAGCATCGGCGCCGCCAAAGGCGGTGCATGGGGTTTGGCGCCCGCCTCGTGATACCCCTGGAGTTTGAAGAAATAGCCGACGAAGCGGAGGCGTTCGTTGATGCGGGCCGCGATGGGCATCCCCTCGGGCAGTCCGACCGCGATCGCGGCGTAGAGCCAAGCCCCCGAATCCGTGCTGACGCCCCAGACCTCGTACAGGTCGCTCCCGTCGGTTGCCCGATACTCCGTCGGCCGGACCATCTTGGCGTCCAGCACGAGTTCCACCAACGCCCCGCGGTGCTTGTCGGGCGAGAGCATGAAATCGTTGAAGGTGAGGTCCTTTCTGGCCCGCCGCCGCAAGAGCGCGATTGGCTGGTTGACCACCCATTGCACCACCCGCTTGTACGCAAACATCTCCTCTTCTTGAATCTGAAGGGTCTTGTCCGTGATCGCCTGGAACTCTTCGCGGATAGCGGCCTGCTCGTCCGGATCTTCGTCGGTGGGCCCCTTGGCGACAAGCTCAGGGCCGGGTTGCAGGTCGGTCTTGGCCGCGGCCTCCGGTCGGGAATTGGGATCGGCTGCCGCGTCGGCAACGGCGTCGGGGTTGACGTCGTCGGCGAACCAGCGCCAGGTATTCGGATCCCTGGCCCGGACGATCAACATGTAGAGCACCGCCAACAACAGAAGCATCGAGAGGATCCGCGTCCAGTCAGAGGAGCGGAATCCTTGCGGCGGGGGGAGTCGCGAACGGCGTCGCATGGGGGACTTTCCTCGATGCTGCCCAGGGCCTCCTGGTTTCGGCGCCATCCTTCGCCGTCGGGGATCAAGCCGATGCTGGTCCGAGGCGGCAAGAAAGCAAAGGCCGCAAAACGTACTCCCGCGAACCGACGTTCAGCCCCCGGCCGGCATTTCCACAAAGCTCAGTTTCGAGAGCTTGGAGCCGTCACGAAGCCGTTGCCGCGTGCAGACCTCGATCACCCGCATCAGCTCCTCGTACCGCAATTCCTGCCCGACCTGGACGATCACCTGGTCGTATTCCGTGTTGGCGAACACGGTTTGAAGCTTATCGTCCAAGGCGCGGAGGTTGCCAATCGGTGTTTCGTCCACGGCCAACTGGGCTACGGAGCCGTCTTTGTTCGAGAAGACGCTGACGACCAAGGTGGTCGCCGCCTTGGGTGGCTCCTTCATGTTGAAGTCGGCGCCCGCCTTCTGGGTACCCGAACCGGCAATCGCCATCGGCGGAGGCAGTCGCAGATTGACTTGTCCCTCGACGGGCGCGGGACGGAAGGTCAAAATGAAGAAGGTCAGCAACTGGAACGCCATGTCCAACATGGCGGCCAGATTCAGCTCGACTTCTTCGGCCGATTTGTGTTTCCTGCGTCGGCTCACGGCTACTGGTTCCCTGAGGCACGCGACCAGACATATCCATCCGGGCGTGTTCCGAGGTTGGCCCCTTGTTCGAATCCCCGCCTGTTCTCGTCCGAGCGGCTCCAACGACAGGGAGTCACCCGGGAACTTTCCCACCTCGCCTTGCCCGGCATCCTATCCTTTGCCTTCCTCTTTGTTCATCGCTTTCAGGGCGAATTTGCGGAACCCATTGAGCTGGCACTCTTGAATCACGCCGTTGAGCAGCTTGAACGGCGTGCTCCGATCGGCGCGGATGACCACCGTGGTGGGCAGCTCGTCGCCGAATTTCAGCTCTGGCTGGGACCGCTGTGCGGCGATCAGGGCGGCGGTGGCCTCGCGCTGAATGTACTCCTTGACCGGCATGGGCCGGCCATAGACGTTGATCTTGCCCTCCTTGTCGATGTTGAGGATCAAGAGCGACTCTTGGCCCTTGGTGTCGACGGGCCTGGCGCTTCCGACCACGGGAAGCCGGAGCGACAGATCCAGCGACGCCGACTTGAAATTGATGACCAGCATGAAGAAGGTGATGAGCTGGAACACCATGTCGAGGATCGGCGTCAGATTCGGTTTGCCTTCTCCACCTTCAAGCTCGGACATACGCTTGGCCTATTTTTTCTCAACGCGGGCCCACGCCGCCGAGGCTCCCGTCGCCGTGCCGCGAATTTGCGTGCCGCCGTCGGACCGCTTCCCGCCTGGCCTACCCTCCGTCTCCTCCCTCATTCTGCCTTGGCGGCTGCCTTGGGAGCCGCCGCGGCGGCCCCGGCCGGCCCCTTGGACCGCGCGGCATGGGCAAAATGCCGCACGAACTGATCGGCTTCCAGTGCGGCGGACGTGGAAATCGTGGAAACACGGTTGCGGAACAAGGAGAAGAAATAGATTGCCGGCACCGACAAGGCCACGCCTTCGAACGTCAACAGCAGCGCTTCCGAGATACCTCCCGCCACTTCGCTAGCCTTCATTTGCACGTCGCTTCGAGCGATGACGCTGAAGCTGGCGATCATCCCCTTGAGCGTGCCTAGCAGACCGATCATCGGCCCCAGGGTCCCCAGCACGGCCAGGATGCTGATCCGTTTCTCCATGTCCACCCTGATGGCTTCGGCCGTCCGTTCCATCACGTCGCGGGCCTCGGCAAGACCGTTGGGTAGTTCCCCGATTCCCGTGCTCACCAATCGGCCGAAAAGGGAGTCGTCCTCCTTGACCAGCGTGAAGATCTCCTTGAAGTTCTTCTGTTGAAGCAGTTCCTGGGCGCGAGCCACGAGGTCGGGCGGAACGGCGACTTCCATCCTCAGTTCCCAAAACAAGCGGCACACCGTGGCCACGAAATAGATGGAAAGCAGTAGGATGAACAACCCGATCAAACCGGATGACTCGATGAACCAGATCAACCACGGTTTTTGCTTGGCTGCTTCCCTCTCTTCCGTTCCGGAGGCGGCCTCGCCTTCGGCGGGGGCCGCCGCGGCTGCGGGGGCTGCCTCTTCTTCGGCGGCTTGGGCGGGCAGAAGCCAGCCCGCGCTCCACGCCGTAAGCAAGACCGCCGTCAACATCATCCAAGGCATGACCCGCCCAATACTACCGCCTGCCTGAAACATGGGCTGACCCTCAGCTAAAAATCGACCCCGCCTCTGCGGCCCTGATTCCCAAGCGGAAAACAAATCCCTGTTTCAAAATAACTGAAACTTCAAGGCAGTTCAAGCGCGGGGTCGGCGACGTTTCAGGGGTTTGGAAAACCAACCGGCGCCGGGTGCAAACCGCGCCAAAAATGCGGCCAGAGACGCATATACCGCCCGTCCCCGACATCCTGGGGTTCTATGACATCCATCCGTGGTGTAGCACGTTGACAGGACTGCCACGGCCGACGAATAATCCATACTGGAATATAGGTCGATTTGGCGTTGCAGCGACCAGCGAGGGAGCTCATGCTAGGACGACTCACCGTGATCGCCGGGCCCGATCAGGGAACGGTCTTTGTCATCCCCGCAGGCGCACCATTTCTTATCGGCCGGGGTCACGCCACGGCGACCCAACTCTCGGACCCCTGGGTTTCCCGCGCCCATTGCCGCATCGACACGGTGGACGGCATCCTACGTCTTACCGACGTGGGCAGTAAGCGGGGGACGTTCGTCAACGGCCAACGAATCTTCGATTGCGAGTTGAAATCCGGCGACGCGATCCGGATTGGCACCACGGAACTCCGCTTCGAGGCCGAACCGGCTGGGGCCCCCCCTTCGCGACGCAGTCCCGGCCTCGCTTCCGCCCAGCCGCTCGCCGCCCCTGTATTGCCGTTGAGCGAATTGGTGGGTCGGCGCCTGGCCCATTTCACCCTCCGGTGCAGTCTGGCGACGGGGGCCACGGGCATGGTTTTCCTCGCCGCCGACGAGGCCCACTACCGCAACGTTGCCTTGAAGGTGCTTTGGCCGACGGTCCTCCGCGATGAAGAACAGACCCAGCGATTCCTAGCCCTGATGCGGGCCGTGGCCTCGCTCGATCACCCGAACATCGTTCAGCTTCACGAAGCGGATAAGACTGGCCCCTACTGTTGGGTTTCGATGGAATTGGTGGAGGGCGAGAGCCTCGACCACGTAGTCCGCCGCGTTCAGCAGGGCCAATTGCTCCCGTGGCGCGAGGTGTATCGCATCGCGGTGCAAATGGCGAGGGCATTGGAGGCTGCCCACCACCACGGTGTGGTCCACCGCAATATCACACCCTCTAACATTCTCGTTCGTACTTCGGACCAATTGGTGAAACTCGGGGATTTCACCCTTGCAAAATTGGTGGACGGGATCAGCGCAAGCCAGGCCTCGCAATCCGCCGAATTTACCGGCGACGTCTTCTACATGTCGCCGGAGCGAACGAATCAAAGCCGCGAGGCGGACACGCGATCCGATCTGTACAGCTTGGGCGCCACCCTTTACGCGCTTCTCGCTGGCCGTCCGCCGTGCGACGGCGACACGCTGACCGAGGTCATCGAGCGAATCCGTTACGTCCGGCCTGAGGATCCCACGAAATTTTACCCCGACCTGCCTGAGGACTTTTCGGCGATCGTCCTGAAGTTGCTAGAAAAGCAGCGGGCCGACCGCTACCAGTCCGCCGAGGAATTGCTAACCGATCTAAAGCGGGTGGGCGTCTAGCATTTCCAGCCTAGCCCCTAAACTCCCCCGTCGCGAAAGCGGGAATGGGCTGTGGGGTGAGGGCTGCTACAATGCACCCGCTTTTCCCGTCGTCTGCAAAGATTTTGGCCCTCACCCTGACCCTCTCTCAGGGGGGGGTTGGGCTCGAATCTTAAACTGAGTAGGAACCTCCAATCGCGGGGGTTCCACGCTGACAGCAGCGTCGCGCGGTCTTCGGCACGTGCTGCTCAATGCGGCGTTGGCGGGGCGGGAAGGGGCTGATGCCCCCCCAAAACCGACATCCCGCCGGCCATTGGTCAAACCGCCCTACGTTTTTTTGCTGGCCATCCATAGGGCGACGAGGTAGGGCACGGGTTCGCTTCCCAAGGCGTTGAGCACGGTGCCGCCGGCGGTGAAATTGTGCGTCACCCAATCTTCCTGGCCGTATTTCTCCAGGGCCTTTCCGCCCTCGCCGCCGCCCACGTAAACCTTCACCCCCGCGTCTTTCATGCGTTTCAACTGGGCCATGAAGCGGCGCGTCCCGGCCTCGAACTTGGGGTCCTCGAACAGTCCGAGCACGCCGTTGTGGAAGGCCACGGCCGGAGTCGGTTGCGACTTTACCTCTTCGAGGAACTCGCCGATTTTCTGCTCGAAATAGTCTCCGGTGGCGGGGCCAACGTCGAGTTGCTGATCGGCAGGCCCAATCGTCGTCGAGACGCGGCCGTCCTGGAGCACGAAATCCACGGGCATCACGAAGCGGATGCCTTTTTGACGCCCCTCGGCGATGAGTTTCTTGGCCTGTTCGACGCGTGCCGGTGGGATGTAGTAGGGCTTGTCGCTATGGGCGGGATCCTCGGCCACGCCTGCGCAGAACGTTTGCCCATCCAACTCGGCGGCCGCCTTCTTCAAACCCATGGCCAACGAACCGCCTGTAAACACCCAGCGGATCTTGCCGCGATCGATCATCGCCGTGAGGTCGTCGAGCTTGTCGATTTTCAGACCGCTGGAGACCACCAATTGGGCATCCAGGCAATCCATCAACGGCCCCCAGAACTCGCCAGCCTCGTACTTACCCAAGGCCACGCGGTCCATAGCAGCAGGCACCACGGTGGAAGAGCTGTCCAAACTGCCCGCCGAAAACGCCTCGTGGACGTACACCCTCGCTACCTTCTCGGCGAATTCGTTGGCCAGTTTAGCCAACTTCGGAGCGAGGGTGGGAATGTCGGCCGGCTTGGCCTTCCAAAGCACGGTCTCCAGATCGTACTTGCGCGTGTTTTCCAAAAGAATCACGCTGCCCGGCGCGGCGCTGCGGATCGCCTGCGGCACGGCGTCCAAGATGGTCGCCGATTGCGGGTCCAACCAGTCCACGATGAAACCGACCTCGCAACCGAGGATTTCGGCCAGTCGCGCCCTGACTTTATCGAGCGAGCCCTTGGGATCGCGGCCAATGTGGCCAAAGATCACCTGAATCCAGCCTTTGCTCCGCCCATAGTTGAGCGTCTCGGCCATGGAACGAAGGCGAATGTCGCCCTTACCCACCTTTTCACCTGGCTTGCAGTCGGTGTCGCCACGGACCAGCACGGGCGTGCCGCTGGGCACGTCGGCCAAGGACTCCAATTGCCCGATCCCTTCCAAAAAACCCTTGAGCGGGAGCCTTGGCGCATCGGGGGCCGCGCCCAACAATCGGTTCAGCCAGGTTTCCATCGTTTGAACGGTGATCGCCATAGTCGTAAAACCTCCAGTGCCTTGTTGGACCCAATAGCATACCAGTCGGCGACCAGTGCCGCCAGTAGTGGCAAGCGTTCGGCGATCCTTCAAATTCGCCATCCGATTCTGCCACCGCCGGCCGATTCTGCCGCCGCCGGCCGATTCCTCGGGGAATCCCCCTGTATTTTGCTTGCCGGGAGCAGGTCGATTGCGATCCTTCTGTCGCCCCGCTCGGGCGAGACGATCGAGCTTGAGACCGTTGAACGGGACGGCACCTACGCCCCTTCAGAAAAGCTGGAGCGAGTGTGCGGCGATCCAGCCCAACGCATCAATACGGCGATGCAGCGCCAAGCCATCAATTCGTGCCGGGCACTCGCACCCGCCACGCCTCGACGGCGTCGGTCGAAGCGACCACCAGGACAGGGTTTCCATCCGCGGCCGCCACGCCTAGACCAGTGATGGGAGCCCCGGTCGACCACCGATCCACCAATTTGCCGTCAGCGGCGATGACCACAATCGAACCGTCGGGATCGGGCACGATCCATTGGCCAGGCCCCGTGGGCAAGAGGTTGCCCGCCACGATCTGCTCCACGGGTCGCCGATGGACCCCCTTCGACAAGCGATGACTCCACAACTCCGTGCCCGATGGATCAATGCCGATCACCACGCTCAGACCAAGCTCTTGCAGATAGAGTCCACTCAATTGCATCCTCTGATCGCCAGCAAGATCGGCCGAGACCACCCAGTGGATCAAACGCTTGGGCACACTGATTTCGCCCTGGGACCTGCCTTGAGCGTCGAGTTTCATCAAATTGCCGAGACTGTTGGTGCAAAGGAGCGTGCGCTGCCCGTTCGGCTCCGGGCTCCAAACGGCCAATCTCGACACCATCGCCAAGTTTCGGTTGGCCCAGATGCGTTTGCCCTCGAACGAAACGCAATGCACCCCGACATCTCCAAAGTAGCTAACCAGCAATTCCAGCTTTCCGTCGCCGTCGAGGTCGGCCAGTTGAATGTCGGCGATGCCGGCGTGGGGATTTTTCAAGGCATCTTCGGGAAAGGCAACGATTTTCTTCCAGTTTTCGTCAAACAGGTGGACCTGCTGCTGCATGACGCCGGAAACCGCGTAAAATCGCTTGCCATCGGCGGCGACCGCGGTGCGGATCATGGTGGCGGCCTCGCGATCGGGCAGGTCCAGCGAGTGATTGGCGACCACTTTTCCGTCCGGACCGATTTCCGCGACATTCCGCCATGAGTCGAGCACGAGAACTTTTGGTGGGCCGTTGGCTGCCGTCACGGCCAGCAGGTTGCCTGGCGACTTCAATTCGTTGCATTTCCAAAGCGACTCCAGGACGAAGGCCTTCGGATCGGAGCGGGCGGCGATCTTGGCCTCCGGCACCTCTTGTTCCTCGCCCTCGGGCCCCACGAAAATTCCCTTTTCAACCCATCGTTCCAGCCATGCGGCATACTGGTTGCGCTCCGCCTCGAACTGATTGTAGTGATCCTGGTAAACGTTCTCGCCAGCCAGGAGCCGGTCCAGTGTGTGAGAAAGCTCGGCCTCGAGGGTGGGCTTGTAACCGGTCTCGGAACTTTGGATCACGTGGTCAGGGCCCAGGACGAACATGGCCGGAATCCCCTGGACGTTGAATCGCCTGCCCGCATGTTTTTCCGGGTCCCTCGCCAAGGGAACCGTCACTTTCAGCTCCTCGAGCTTCTTTTGGACCTCTTGGTCGTCCACTTGCGGCGCATCGACGCTGACGGCCAGGAACTGGATTTTCGGATTGTCTTTGTACTTTTGATAAACGCGCTCCAACAGAGGCAGACTGATACGGCACGGCCCGCACCACGTCGCCCAAAAGTCCATCACCACGATCTTGCCCGCCAGCGACTTCAGGTCGATCGGCTTGCCATCGGCGCCGATAAAGGAGAAATCCGGGGCGGCCTTGCCCAACATCAGCAACGGAGGCGGCAGCAACCACTCGCCGACTCGGGCAGTCGCAGGAAATTCGTGGCGGAAGGCGGATTCGTCGATTTTCTCGTTGAGGCCGGGCTGCTCGAATTCCGCTACGATCGCCACGTCCTCGAGCTTGGTGGGACCGGCGGATCGCACCAGCTCTTCCACGGGAAAGGCCAGCCGCCGCAGGATCAGCGACTGCTGATCGATCCACAAGACCGCCACGCCATCGGGCCGTGTAAGCTGCACGCGGTGGCACTCGCGATCGCCAATCTTGGCCGGCTCCAAAAGCACCGGCGTCGCTGCACGGTAAAGGATGGTCTTCAGTGGGTCGGGGGCCGTAAGCAGCAACAGGGGAACAGGTACCCAACTGAAGCCTTGCGTCGGCCCCTGGGAAATCGCGTGACCGAGGATTCGATCGGCAAACACGCTGGCGATGTCGATTGTGGCCGGAGCTGGTCGTTTGGCCACTTGGCCCGGCAAGTCGTTGACAAACATCACCATTTCCCGACCGTCGCAGACGGCCACCCCCTCGAACACCTGCAAGCGAATCTTGTTCGGTCGAACCAAAACCAGGGAATAATCCAACGTCTGTTCCAGTTTCTGACCGTCTTGCACCGCCTGGATGCGAAGTTTTCCCTGGTCGGCATAGCTAGAGGCATTTTTGTAAGCCGCCACCATGGATTCGAGCACTTCCTTGGCCGTCTTTTTGGGAGCGGCAGCCACGGGTTCGGGCGAAGGGACGACCTCCGAACCCTTCTCAGCGGACTTGGCCATGAAACCCGACGGCTCGGACGGCTGGGTCCCGCCCAGCATGTCCCCCGTCGTGGCGCCCCGGAACAACCCCATAAAACCCGACGGCTCGGACGGCTGGGTTCCGCCCGACGAGAGACCCCTCGCCGTGGCATCAGGCCGGGCCGGGTTAGACTCGCCGCCGGGTTCATTACCCTGCTTGCAGCCTGGGAGGGGTGAGAAGAGCAACGTCCCCACGGTCAACGCTCCGACCAAGCAAAGCCAACGACGGAGTCGCATCACGCAGCTTACCGCTCGGTTCATGACCAAATCCTTTTTCTGAAATCGTGGGCCGCATCTTCCTCCGCCAAGGGCAGGCGGGAACGCATCGCTCCGACGGCTTGGGCCGAACGCTTAGGAACAACGGTCCCCGACTTCCGACGTCGGTGACTCCCGTCACCCCCAGATACGACCATTGGATTGCCCATTATTTGCCAACCAAGCCCCCGCGTAAAGCTCGACTTCTTGACCGAGCGATTTGCAAGGCCGTAAGATGGCGCTGCGACGGATTGCTTAGTTTTCCCAATCGCCTTGTTTGCGCATTTTCACAACTCGTGGTGTCCGATCTTCAAAAGCGGATTCGCCAGAATCTAGCCGAAGTCCGGGAGCGAATGGCCCAAGCGGCCCGGCGGAGCGGTCGTTCGCCGGAGAGCATCCAATTGGTGGCCGTAACCAAGTTCGCCGAAGAGGAGGCGATCCGGGCGTTGGTCGAGGCTGGATGCACGATCTTGGGGGAAAGTCGTCCCCAGCAGCTCTGGGAAAAAGCCGCCGCGTTGGCGGATTTGCCTGTCCGCTGGCACCTGATTGGCCATTTGCAGCGAAACAAGGCCAAACGTACCCTCCCCCTGGTGGACATGATCCATTCGGTCGACAGTCTGGAACTGGCAGGCACTCTGAATCGGTTGGCCGAGGGATCGGGCAGGCGAGTGCGTGTCTTGCTCGAGGTCAATGTCTCAGGCGAAGCAGCCAAACATGGATTTGCCCCGGCTGAGGTCGTCGTCCCGCTCCTGCTCGATTTGGGACGGTTATCGCATCTAGAGGTCTGCGGATTGATGTGCATGGCAAGTCTTGAAGGTGGTTTGGACGCCGCACGGCGGGACTTTGCCGCGCTCCGAGAGCTCCGCGATCGCTTGTGGGCCGATTGCCCCGAGACGGTCCGCCTGGACGAGCTTTCGATGGGCATGAGCGGCGATTTCGAGGTGGCGATCGAAGAAGGGGCCACGATGGTCCGCATCGGTTCGGCCCTTTTTGAGGAACGCTAGAGCAACAGATCAGCAGCATGATCGCCGTGGAATCGCATCCTGAAGGAAGTGTCTTGCCGGTGCGAGCCCATGCCGGCGCCAGGCGGAACGAAATCGCCGGGGAGCACGGTGGTGCGTTGCGGGTGTCCGTAACTCAGGCCCCTGAGAAAGGCAAGGCCAACAAGGCCATCGCCGCTTTGCTAGCCGAGCGGTTGGGCGTGCGCAGACCGCAGATCGAGCTGCTCTCGGGAGAAACCTCGGTGCAGAAACGGTTTTTGATTCGCGGGCTGAAGGCCGCCGAGTTGGCTCTTCGCCTTCAAGCCCTCTCAGCCCCCGACACGCGAGGCAAAAGAGCATCGCTTTAGCCTCGGGCGACGCTCCACGTCGGCCCCTGCTCGCGCGGAGCCTCAACCGCGCCCTCATTGGTTTCCACCGAGCGACAGTTTCATAGCTCACGGCCTAGGGCGAAGATTTCGTCCACGTCAAACACGCGATCGTTCGCCTCGAACATGGCACGGATCGCCGCCTTGTGGATTTTCATCTTCATGCCGCCGACGCCGATCGCCCCGTAGCAGATAACTCCATCGCGTTGGATGGCTTGGTCTAAGGGATCGACTCCCTCGATGCCAACGGGGGGGACGGCGTTGAGGTCCACGGCCACGGCAAGTTCCCGGCACCTTCTCCGAACCTCGGCCGTCAACAGCATCACCCCCGGCGCTCCAGCCGCGATGACGATTTTGGCCCCGTCGGCCGCAGCGAGCGTTGCTTCTGGAGTGGAGGTCTCGTGGGCCGAGAGATTCGCTTCAGGAATTTTCTGAGAAACCGCCTGGCAGACGTCCCGGGCCCGCTGGACATCGCGCGACCCGACACGCACCACGGCGCCTTGCCCGGCCAGCAGATGGACCACCCTGCGGCCGACCGGGCCGGTGGCAGCCAAGGCCAGGACCACCACGCCTCTGAGCGGCACCTGTCTGGCCGCGGCAAGGACCGCGGCAGCGGCCGTGGTGTTGGCCCCGTTGGGATCGAGCATGACCGATACCCGCATCGGACCGAAGAATGTCCGCCGCACCTCGGCAAACAGGGCCTCACTCGCGACGACGTCCGATCCGCCTACGAAAATGGCCGTGGAACGAAGGTCCTCGACGCCGCGGGTAAAGATCGCCCCATAGACCAGGTTTCGCACCTCCTCTGGACGCACGTTGGCGTGCTGAAGCAGATGGTCGACGCCCGCATCGATCGCGGTGACGGCGTCGAAAACGCTTGGCTGCGAATCGCTGTCGAACTGAACAAGAATTTTCGGCTTCAAGGAGCCCATCGGTCGAATGAAACTGACAGCCTGTCAGGCCTCTTCGCCCGCCCTAGACCAAACCCTATCTCCAGCTCTATCGAAGCGCCAGGGGGAGGGGAATCCGCGGACAGGCCCTAAAAACCACGGAACGGGTGCGCCGCTTGATCCTTTCCCGCAAGCATTTCATCTACCGTCGGCTTGCCGCTCATGGCGTTGGCGATCGCCATCTTCGTGGCCTGGTAGTTATACTCATAAATCTTTTTGTCATCCTCCGCCTGGGGATGGATAAACACGCCGCAGACGATCACCAGCGACTCGGCCTGATCCTTGCGGATGACGCCCGCCGCCACTGAATCGGCAACCGCCTTGGCGACCGCGGCCTGGGCAGGACCAAACATCTGCACGGCCTGTTTCATCCCCTGGATCGTCACCTTGGTGATCATCACGGTCGAAGGCTTCACTGCCAAATTGGGCGTCAGCACGGCCAACAAGTTCGTGTGGCCCGCGCTTTGGCGAGCCAAGGCGTTCGCGAAAGCTACGCCGACAGGCCCCTCCTTATCGCCGATCAACAAATCGATATGGGCAACTTCGTTTCCCTCGCCCGCTAGAGCTTCGCCGACATACATGGCCATGGACGATGGTCTCCACAAGTCTGCTGTTTGAACCCTTGATGGCGCGGGCCTGTCGTAAGCGATCCTGACCTCGCGCTGCGACAACAATTTCATCGCATTCTACCCCTGGGGGCAAGGCGTTGGGCAGGGGGCACCCTGGCTGGTTAGCTTTGGGTCAGCGGCAATCCGGCCTGCTAGGGAGACGCATTTCCAATCTCATGCCTCTCCCAAGCTGAATCAAGTTGACCCGAAGGGCGTGAAGTCAGCGATTTTGGCCGGGTGGAAATGGAGCATCGACAATCCAACGATGATGAATTCCATCTCTGGCTGGGGTGTAGTATACACCAAATAGGTGGTTTTGTACTAGGGATTTTTGCCGTCGGCAGGGGTCAGGCCCCTTGCAAACGGCTTTTCGGTCGCTATGCTGGAGCCTCCCGCCCGCAAATTTTTCGCAACATACCCAGGGCGCCACAGATGGCTCGTCATTGGGGTGCGGGTCATGCAAAGAGGTTGCGGAACTTCCGCCACCGACGCATGGGGTGGCCGGACGGAATCGAATGGCAGCCCGGATGCGTTTTGAAGACGGTTTCACCAGTTCTGACTAGGAGACGGAGGTTTGAGATGCTAACGAAACTCGTGATTTGCGCTTGGACCGTGTACATGACTGCCGACGCCAATCTGGCCGCGCAATTCCGGGTTTGGGCAGGGTCTGCGGTGGCGCGTTCCGTGGCGTTTCAGAAAGAGGTCGCCACGAAGTGGACAGAGATGGTAGAGGCCGCACGCGAAGCGGCCATTAACACCGTTACCACGTCAAGCGGTGTTAAAATCCGCTTGATTGGTCTTGAGAAGAGTATCATTGATGCCACGAATGCGGAGCGGGCCCAATTCGGACTCCCGCCCTTGGAGCCAGATCCCGATCTCATGCAGACTGCCCGAGCACACTGCGCATGGATGACCAACAACGAAGTCTTTCAGCACACCCACTTGCCCGTGGCGGAAAACATCGCCATGGGGCAGCAGTCGACCGAAGACGTGATGCAAACTTGGATGGGCTCCTCCGGGCATAGGGCGAACATCTTGAATGGGGCCTTCCGTCGGATCGGGGTTGCCGCTTATCGCTCTTCACGGGGCGTGATCTTTTGGTGCCAGCAATTCCAACGAAAATAGCAATCGCCGTGTGAATCAGGCAAACCCGAGAACATGCCATAAAAGCAAAAGTGGGGCATGTTTGACTGACCGGGAAAACCCGTTGGCCCGGCGGTCTCGTTTTTTTGCGTCCTGCCGCGATGCAGACCATCGCTATCGTCGGCGCTAGCGTGCGCGCAGCGGCGTTCTCCGCACTCCGCGCTGGTCTTGTACCCGTTGGGATTGATCGGTTTGCGGATTGGGATTTGCGTCTTCGGGTATCCGCACTTCGCCTTGACGATTACCCAAATGGGATCGAGTCCGCCATTGCTCGATGCTGCGTCGATGCGTGGATGTACACGGGCGGAATCGAAAATTACCCGGAATTGGTGGACCGCTTGGCAAAAAATGGTACTCTTTGGGGGAATTCGGCATCTGCCCTCAAGGGGGTTCGCGATCCGTTTCAATGGGCGCGGGCGTTCGCGGAAGCAGCGATTGCCTGTCCATGGCCCCAGGCCCGAGCTGAGGGATTGCCCCACGACGGTTCGTGGCTCATCAAACCGCTTCGCGGCAGCGGTGGGGCGGGCATCCGGTCTTGGCGAGGCCAGTCCCCGCCTGCACGCGGCAAGGGCGTGGAATACTACTTTCAGCCCCGCATCGTTGGCACGCCTTGTTCCGCCGTCTTTGTCGGCGCGGCCGGGCGTGCCGTGCTCTTAGGCGCGACGCGTCAACTGATGGGCGGGGCCTGGAGTGGGGCGTCCGAATTTGCTTACGCTGGGTCGATCGGCCCCTTGAAGCTTTCCCGCCAAAAAGAAGAACAGTGGCAACGCATCGGCAATTGCCTCGCACGGCGATTTGCCCTTGTTGGACTGTTCGGAGTAGATGCGATCGACGATGGCAGTACCGTGTGGCCCGTCGAGGTCAATCCCCGTTACACGGCGTCCGTCGAGGTGCTGGAACGCGCGATCGGCTTCCAGGCGGTTCAGCTTCACGCCGAGGCCTGTTGCCGAGGGACTCTCGCCGAGCCGCAAGCCCCCTCGAGCGACCACTGCGTCGGCAAGGCCATCCTTTACGCCCCGACCGACCTTGTTGTGTCCGCGCGTTTTTTCTTTTGGGCCCGCCAACGAGCAGAGGCATGGCCTTGGCCCGATCTGGCTGATGTTCCGGACGTCGGCGCTGTGATCCGCAGGGGCCAACCGGTGGCCACCTTCTTCGCCGAGGCATCCGACGAATCCGCGACGCAGCACGCCCTCAGGGCACGCCTCGACCAGGCCCGACGGCTCTTGAATCTGGCCTAAAAGCTTTCTCGCCAAGAGAAAACAGTTCTTAGGCCCGATTGGAGTCCCGATCCACGAATGCGGTCCTGTTGCGTTACGGCAATTCCCGGATTTCGATGTCTTTGAACCAGACCTTCATTTTCGGACCGACGTGGAGCTGCAAGGCAATGATTCCTTCGTTGGCCCCTTTTTGCGGGTCTTTTTCCGTGTAATCGACGGTGGTCACGCCATTGAGGACCTGGGTGATGCGAGGGCCGTCACAAGTGATGACATACTCGTTCCAGTCGTGACGTTTGAATGCCTTGGCAATCTTGTCCTGATCGACGTCGGCCAAGATGCCGCGACCTCCCTCCTCGTAAAGGATGCCTGTGTACCGATTTTCGGCGATGTCGGCCTGATAGCCGCGGACGATGTAATCGGGATGCTGCTTGCTGCGAATCTGCACACCAGAATTGCCATTGCGGAGCTTGAATTTCAAACGAAGCACGAAATTCTTGTAAGTCTTGGACGTCGCCAAAAAGGAATTGTGTTTCAGGGTCTTCGACTCTGTCGAACCGACGATCATGCCATCTTCCACCGTCCACAGATCGGGATCGCCTGACCAGCCGGCAAGCGATTTGCCGTCGAACAACGGCACGAACCCGTCGTTCGCCGAGGCCCGAGCCGAGAAAATCAGGGAAAACGGCAAAACAAGGCCCAAAACCAAGCTCGAGAAGCATCGGAAAGGCTTCATGGTTGTTGCTCCATGGGGTCGCAATTCGGAATAAGACCATCCAAGAGCATAGTTGTGTTGCACTGAGGGGGCAAGAGGCGGCGTCATGCCGCAGCGCCAGCCTCAGACTGTCGCAACGATTCGGTCAGTTGGCCGACCTCAAGTCTTCCGAACCGCCGAGTCGGCTTCGCCGTCATATGAGGCCCCTGCCCAACGCCTCACGATGGGCGGGCCCCATTGCCCCGTTCAGGGCCGACTTGGGCCTGTGGGGGACGTATTCGTCCGGCCAAGGAGGGCTGGAAATCGGGGCATCCGGCCAGCGCGGCGATGGCGGCGAGTATTCGTCGGGTGACGAGCTCCAGGACCTCGCGTTCGTTCTCGCGGCCGTAGTACTCCGAAAAGTCGAGCGGCTGGCCGATTTGCACCGAGACCTTGGCCGGCATCAGCAGGCAGCCCAACGCCGTGCCGTCGTAGGGGGCACCTTCAATGTAGCAAGGCACCACGGGGACGCGGGCCTTCAGGGCAATCAACGCCGCGCCAGAGCGACCGGGAAGAAGAAGGTCGGAAGTCCGATTGATCCTGCCTTCCGGGAAGATGCCGACCAACTCACCCTGTTCCGCGTAGCGAATCGCCATTTTCGTGGCTTGAGTGTCAATGCCCCCTCGATTTGTTGGTATCGACTCAGCCAATCGCAGAAACCAGCCCAAGGCAGGGGAGGCGAAAAACTCCTTTGCTACCATCCAGTGGACCACGCGAGTGGTAGCGATCTCGATGAAACATGGGTCGGCGGAGGAGCGGTGATTGGCGACGATCACTGCCCCTGAGGTTGGGGGTACCGGCAAGTCTCGATCGACGTTCGCCCGCCACAGGATACGGCAAATAACGTAGTTGACCCCGTACCAGAAACTTTGCCCCCAGCCCAAGGGAAGCTGCCGCCGGAGTTTCACGAGCACAGTCGCAAGCCAAACAGCCAAAGCCGCTAATGCGACGAAGGCGAAGACATTGGTTTGGGTGGCCGAGGGCATCGCACACGACGCAAAGCAGGGGGTTGGCGAAAAATATTATGCTTCGCGAGGAGCTGTGCGTCTCCCCCTCGATCTTCTGGCCGCCGACTGTTTTTCGTAGGTTTTTTCCTCAGCCGGCCTTTCGGGTGATGCGGTTGACCGGCAAACTGGCCTCTTGGGACTCGGGCCGATAGCGATACTGCATCACGTAAGCGTCTTCGGGCGTATCGGCATAGTAGTCCCGAAGCACCGAAACGGCCCGAAAACCCATGGCACGGAAAAACAATTGGGCGGGCAAATTGGTCTCGCGGACCTCCAGCGTGATTCGGCTTCGCCGTTGAGCGGACAGCTTGCTGATCAGCTTGGCGATCATCTGCGAACCCACCCCGCGTCGCTGGTACCGATCGGCCACGGCGAAATTGAGCACGCGAATGCGTGTCTTATTGAGTTCATAAATCATGAACCCCACGACTCGCTCATCGTGCTCAGCCACCATGCCGATGCAATTCCGCTGCCGCAGGCAGTTGATGAAGTCCTCTTCGGACCAGGGGAACTCGAAATTTCGGGTCTCGATGGCCAGGACTTCCGGCATGTCGCGACGGATCATCCAACGGATATGAACGCGGATGTCCTGCTTCTGGACGGAGCTCATGGCGGCCTCCTTCCTTGTCGGCCTGAGAACCAAGACAAACCTATCCTCGGGCGCCACCCTGAGTTCGGAAGTTGTCAGCGGCCTTCGGAAGTCGTCCCGCAGAACCCACCTGGCCGGAGACCCCGAACGGTTCAGGTGTGGCGGTTAGGGTAGCACAACTCGGGAAATCTGCCAAGACGATTTCCGAGGAACTCGCTCAGCCGCTCAGCCGCTCAGCCGCTCAGCCGCTCAGCCGCTCAGCCTCACCGTACCGAACACTCACCGCCGCGCTTGTTGCCTGGGCCAGACGGCAACCTGGCCCTAGGCCCGCCAATCCCTGAAAGGCTGTGCTCCGACGCGCTCCATCGCCCCTCCGCCGCTAGGCGAGGCGGGATCTGCGAATTGTGTTGGCTGCGTTGGCACTTCAACGAGGCGGGTGCTGGCCATGGGCGGCAAGCCGCCTTGCAAGCAACCGCGACCAGGATGCGGCTGCAAGCGTGGTGGCGGCGAGGAGTAGTCCCAGAACGCTGGGAGCGAGCCACCACCACCATGCCAGACCGATCGCAACGCCGAGTTCCGCGCGCCGTTCGGCGAGGCACCGTTGAAGCCAACCGCGACGGCATCCCCACGCGATAGCCATTCCCGCGGCCGCGAACCCCATCGCCGCCAGCCAGCGGACAGATGCCGAGGAGTCGGCCAAGCGCTGGTACTTAACCACGATGGCATCAGCCGCGGGTGATGTGCCCCAAGCCATCGCCGCTGTCTGCCCGCCTTCGATTGCAGACCACAGCGCTGGCAACTCGACCCTTGCTCCCTTGTCGGGAGGCGTGGGCGGGTCGGGAGAAAGTTTCAGGCGCTCGGCGATCGCCGCCTGTTGTTTTTCCACCGATTCGATTTTCTCGCGCAACGACGCCGTCTCGGGCGAAGCCTCGGATCGGAACCCGTGCCGCTCGGCCCGCGCCCAGGCCGCAAACCAATGTTCGGCCCATTCGCGATACCAGCGCGCAAGGGCGTCGTGGTCACCGGACACGGCGTTGACCGCCCGCTGGAACACGGTGGCCAGATTTTGAAGTTCCACCAGCGCATGTTGCAGGGCCGTTCGGCGTTCGCTAGGATCACTCGCCTGAATTCGCTGTCCTGCCGGCGCGGCCACGGTCCAGATGCACTGACGTATGGGAATCTCGCCGAGCGAGGGCGGGACAAACGTCTGCTTGCCGTCTTTAAGAGGTGGTTCGCCCTCGCCCATCCACAGGACTTCGATCCGTTGGGGAAGCGTAGTGGAGGCGAGCGGGACGATCCATCGGGTTGGTTCGCCGGCGATGGAGCCATCTGCGGTCACATCGGTTGAGGAATCGTCGCCTGTGCTTTGGAACGTTTGGCTCGAAGGGGCCAAGGAAACGAGGACCGGCTGTCCTCCAACAAACACTTGCACCAAGCGAGATTTCGGCGGCAGGACCAACGGACACGAGTCCAGGCCGGCTGGATCGAGGTCGTAGCTGGCCAGCGCCCAGAACGAGCCATCGGCCTGCCATGCCACTCGGACACTAGCGAGGTGGATGGAAGCAAAGCGCTTTCCCGGATCGTCCTCGCGGAGCAACGCCTGAATATCCTCGCCCACGGCTTGATAGGCGGCTGCCGCCGCTTTTTCGTCAGGCGTCAGGGCAACGTCCGCGGGAAGGTCTGCGGGAATCAGACCGCGGGTCTGCCAGGTGGCGCCGGCAATTCGCGGCAGAATTACCCAGTGCCGGGTCACCGCGACGGCGTCGGCAACGATTTTCGGCAACGTGGGAGACTCGGTCGGATGGAGCTGAAGTGGGGAAGTTATCCTCAGACGGAAGTCGCCCTCCACGGCGGCCCGAGGTCGCACCACAAGCCGACGCGACGGCCTTCCCGGTGTTTCCATTACCTGGACCGTGGCCAAAGGCTGGGTCGTGAACGGGCCAGCCCAACTGCCGGGAACGTCGAGCACGAATTGATCGACGAGCCCTTCGCGGACCGTGAATCGCCATTCCACGTCCGCCAACCATGCCTCCGGCGTTTTGCGCAGCGAGGTGATCTGCTCGGCGCGGACGATCGGCCGGTTCGGGGCGATTGCCACTATTGCGGCCGCATGATCGAACTGCGCCACCTGAAACGACTGGACCAGTCGCGTCGCGGGGGGCAGGGGCTCGTCGCTCAGCGGCGGCTCGATGGGGTTCATGCCCGATGGGTTGATCACCGCGACGCGAACTGCCGCGTCGCGCACCAAGCGGATCTCCAGGGACGCTGCGCCGTTCGGGGCGATTGCCGAAGGCCGGGCCTGGTCAGGAATTGGCTGCCCACGGCCTCCATTGGGTGACAGGCGGGGCGACGCATCGGTCAAAAGCCGCACGATGGGCAGGGCGAGTTGGCCTTCTCGCGGCGCCGGGAGACGGCCTTGAAGCGAGAATCGCTGCTTTCCCCGAGCCGGAGCGTTGAGGAAGACCACGGCGGATCCATCGCTTGCCCGCGCGTGCCGAGCCGGACGTTCCACAGCCCCCTCGCGAAGGGACACCTTTTCGATCTCCAGTTGGGGCGGGGCTGCAACGCGGAGCTGAAACACGGCGTCGCCCGTGATCGTCAACTCGGCATCCAATGCCACACCCACGCTTTGCGCGGTGAAAGACAAGGTGAGACGCTGCTGCGCTGCCAGGCGGGAAGGGACCGGCCGCGTCGCCACGCTCAAATCGGGGTAAGGCGAGAACACCTCCCAGGCGGCAAGCGGCCCCGGCTTCGCGCCCCCCCAGGCCGCCGCGAACGAAGACGTCGAGACGGGCGACGCCTCCTGGCTGACCGACTGCTCCTGCTCGAGGCTGGAATCGACCGACAAGGCGAGCCAGCGTCGGGTGGTTCGCGCATTGAGTACCTCGACGAGGGGAAACCAATGCCGACCCACGCCGGAAGCTCCCTCGAGCAAAAACGTTGCGGGAACCGTCAGTTTGCCCGACGCCTCCTCCGCCAATTTGAGCCGCAAGGTCCACGATTCGGGCGAATCGCGCGTCGCCTGGGCCACCGGCGAACGCCCATCGGCGGGCGGGAAATAGCGGAGGCGCGGGTCGACCACGAGTTCGACCTCACGCAATCGTCCCTCGAGAATGCGGAAGTTAAACATCGCATCGAGCAGCACGGCGTCGGGACGCACTTTCAGCCAAAGCAGTTGTTCCACGTCGACGGCAGATCGCTTGGCGTTGGGCGAGCCCGACTCCGGCCAAGCCGCCTGGAGGCGATCGGTCGGTCCCAAGGCCACGACAATTCGTGACGGCTCTGGCTCGCGCACAATTTCGCCCCGTGCCGAAGGGAAAACGACCTGCGGGGCGTCGGCCGGCATGGTCAATTCGAATCGGGAGGCGGCCAGACGCGGAATCTGCCAGTCCACGAGGCTCGTCCCTGCCTCGCTCCGCGGGATCGGTCGGACTGCCACTTCCAGTCGATAACGGCCTGGCTCTGCCACGTCGAACGCGAGGTTGCCCTCAGCGTCAGGCCAGAGGCCCTGCACGCTCCGCCCATCGAGGGTAATTCCATTGGGGAGAATTTCAACCCCAGATCGGCCCAGGGGGATCCGCACACGCACTTGCCGGCCGAGGACGCGAAGGTCGAAGCTGGCCCGAATTTCCTCCATCACGAATTGCTCTGCCGCAGACTGCCAGCTTAGGATGCCACGATATACGGCCGAAGACAGGGTCCAGCCCCGCCCATCATCGGAGCGAGGTGACACGGCGGCTTGAAGTTGCCGAAGCAGTGGTTCCGGCACGTAACACTTCCCGCCCGTGGGTTGCTGCTTGTCGTCGACGGGGATGAGCACCTGATAGACGGGTTCGGCGGGGGGCGGGTCGGGCGGTTCTGTGGCGGACGTGCCGCAGGCGACGCCCCAGGCCAGCACCCCAGCAATCGCCAGACAGACCACTTCGGATCGCCCCGCTTGCCGCCGCGCCGTCGCCGGATCGGAACTGGGTTGGGAGGCTTGGTGGCGGCGGAAAAACCAGGGAAGGCAGACCCAAGCCAAGCTCGCCCAAAGTACTCCGGCGGCCAGGGGTGCAAAGGCGTCGGGCAGCAGCGCGATCGCCGCCGTAGACCAGCCCGCCAGCCAAGCCGCCACCATCCCGCGTCGGCCGAGCCGACCACGCAAGCCGGTCCCGGTGCTGTCAGATCGCTGGGAATCGTCCTCGGAGGCCGTGGACGTCGCCGGCCCGGCTGCTTCCTCCAAAGGTGCGGGCGTGCGAGCGCGGGAGGTGGTTCGGCTGAGCCAAAGAAGCAGTCCCAAGGTGCCCAAAAATGTGCTCCACCCCAACGCCCGAAACGTCGCGCCATGGACAATCAGCAGGGCCGGGTCGCGGTCCGCCGGCCATGCCACGCGATAGGCCGACCACCGGGTTGCTTCGGTTGGGCCGAGAAACGTCGGGCGTCGACGCGTCCACGGCTCGGAGGCCGCCGGGCTCCCCTGTTGCCATGCCTCCCAAGGCACGAACTCCAAGTCCCCCCCGCTCTGAGCCGCTGCGGCGAGTCGTTCGGCCAAGGGGCTTGGCAAGACGTGCCACACCCCGTCGAGGCCAATGGCCACTGTCGCCCCGCGGTAGAGAGGCAACGCGCTCACGCTGGTAAGCAGCACCGCGCCGTCGGCCACCAGAAGGCAAAGTCCGGCTTGTTCAAGGATCGCCGCTCCGCGATCGGTGCCCGTTCCGGTGTGGAGGGGGGGGTGGGGACATGAAGCCTGCGCGGTGGCTAGCGCCAACTCGCGTTGATCGACCAGAAGGGGCCGCCCCTGCTCCGCCGCCGCCCGACCCAAACGTTCGATCCATCGACCGTTCAGGACCATTTCCTCCTCGCCAGGGTCTCCATCCTTCGAGCCTGAATCGGGCGCGCCCAGTTGTTCCAACAGGTTTTCCGCACAGCGACGGACGTTTGCGGTCGCGGACCAAGGCGTTTGCGGATTGGTCCAAGCCTCGGCGGTCCAGGGGCGAAATGGCCTAGCATGGGCGGGTCGGCCCAGCGGGCCAAACACACGCTGCGCCACGGTCAGCTCGCCCGACCACTCCTCCGCCTCGTGCTTTCTGGGGA
Source organism: uncultured Thermoguttaceae bacterium (assembly GCA_937951625.1). Taxonomy (GTDB): domain Bacteria; phylum Planctomycetota; class Planctomycetia; order Pirellulales; family Thermoguttaceae; genus CALFBP01. The sequence goes on along the minus strand of CALFBP010000049.1, from coordinate 14,935 downwards.
CCAACGGTTGATAGCCGGGCGGGAGCCAGGCGGTCCACGAGCGGTTAAGAACTGGCACATCGAGTTCCAGCACGACCGGCGTCACCCAATCTCGCAAACCAAGCGGGTTGCCCTTGAGCGCGAGAAGCAAAGAAACGACGGGAAACTTCTGTTCTGTCGGCAGGGCAACGGAAATCCAGAGGGGTTGTTCACAGACCACCTCCCGCGGCACGCGCTGGCCGTCTACCCAAATGCCGCGGACTGCGTCGATTGCTAAACTTTCGGGCAGGCCGAAAAGCAACCGTGGGCGTCCCGCATTCTGGATACGAAACTCCACCAAATGGTGCGACGCACCGCCGCTTTCGAAACGCGATTCCACATCGCAACTCCACGCCCAAGCCCCTGGCGTCGAGGGATGGGCCCGCTCGGGAGTCAGGACCAGGGCCGTTTGGGAAGCCGGCAACACGTCGCGAGGCGGGTCGTACCGATACACGGAACGCACGGTGTTGTGATGAGTGCCGGGAATCGAATCGGGGGGCATCGGCGGCAACTGGCGAGGAGCGACTCCAACGCCCTGCGACGCCGCACGGACCGAGACCGTCCCTTCTTGCCGGGTGGCCTCGGGCAAGGCGGCCAGCGCGATTGACAAAGGGGCCTCGAATGGAACCGACCGCCACGCCCGAAGCTCGAACGCCTCTCGCCGTGGACGATGGAACACGATCTCCAACGTTTCTCCTCGCGACCCGGCCACGCCGTTTCCTGAGGCGGCTGGCTGCCAAGGCCGCACGATCGGTGGATCGTCTTCGTGCGGAGCGAAATCCCACAGCAAGGGAATGTCGCGGGGTTGCGAAAACTGCACAAGCAAACGATCCACCTTGGTGCCCTCGGGCAGGCAACGGATCGCGTAGGATTCGCGCACGCCGGTGTCCGTCACTTCGGCCTCGACATGGATCGCCGCCGAGTAGCTTGGCGCTTGGGGAACCACGGCGACAGCCAGCGATGCGGCAGGAGCATCGTCCACGAACACCATGCCTTCGGGACGGTCGTCGAATAGGTCTAGTTCACCGGCTGTGAGGTTTTGGGGGTCGACGCGGGTCAGACGCTCTGGCTCGGTCCATTGCAGGCGGTAGCCCTCGGCTGCCCGAATCGACACCAGATGCCTGCCGCCGCTTGCCCCGCAAAACTCGATCGGCACGACGTCGTCCCGGCTCAAGGTCCGCCCCAAAGGCGAATAATGATGCCGCGCTTGGATGATCACTTTCAAAGGCCGCTGCGCGGACAAGGACTTGGCAAAACGGATGGTGAGCCTGGCCTTCGGGGCGAAAGCGTCGCAAGTTTCATCGCTGTCGGAGCGCAGCCCTGGGACTTGCTTTTCCGTGGCCTTTTCGGGGAAATCCGGTTCCCTGCGCTGGACATTCCAGTCTTCCAAGGCATTGGCTGGCACGGTCTCGACGGAGTCGACGGTCCATCGGTCGGAGACCGTGGCCTCGATCTGGAATCGTTGTCCTTGGGCCAAGCGGAATCTCGCGGTGACTTCGGCGGCCATGTCCTCGCCGCTCAGTTCCAATGTCGTACCGGAATCGAACTCCAGCGGGGATTCCGCCTGCACGAGGCAGACGTCGATTGCCGCGTCGGGCGAGAACCATTGAAACTCCGCCATCTGACCCGACTGTGGCGGCGGCAGCGGGCTCGTTTGGACCTGCCGCCCTTCCTGGACGGCCAAGTCTACCAGGGCCAGCGGAGACAACACGAGAAGTGCGGCGCTGGCTTCCTGCCAGCGGACGCCCGACGGATGAATCCTTGGCAACCGCCAACGCTGCCCCAATACCGCCGGGGCTACCGCTCCCAAGCGAAGCACGCGACGGCCTCCCTGGAAAGTCTCGGGCAATTCCAGCACCACGCGGGTCGATTTGCCCGGTGCGGTAGAGCCCACCAACGACCAGGGTATCGACTGTCCGCCGGATCGCACGCTGACCAATTGCAGGTACGGATCCAAGTCCACCACGAGTTGTCGCGGGCTGGCGGCGGGAACATCGAGCGTCCACTGCGCCGACAACTCCAGCCCGCGTAGCGAAAGCTCGTAGGAGATGGATTCCGCCAGGGTAGTGCGTGGGGCGCTGAACGGCGCCTCGTCGCGAACCGCAAGGCGTAGGCGGAAGCGATGGTGGCCTCCTAGTTCGATCTGCCAGCGGTCCGTGGCTTCGCTCGCCGATCCGGCGCAGGACACAATCGCGCCCTCGACCTGCGGCGCGAGGTGTCGGGGCAAGATCAGCGCAAACTGGTTGACGGGGCAGGCGGGAAGCTCAAAAGAAAACTCCATGCCGCCAACCATGGGGCGTTCCAAGCCGTCATGGAATGGAGCGGACGCCGGGACCGGACGATTGGCATTGCGCTCGGCGCGAAGCGACCATTTCACCCGCAACTGCCCTGTCCCCAGGACGCGCACGCCGATCCGGCCATCGCTGCCCGTGGCCAACTCGGCCGGTTGCGACGGCTGGCCCAACCATGCCGGCTCGCTGAGGGCAAGGTTGCAGGGGGCGAGCCAAACCGTCGAAGGCACCGTGGGAGGCGCAGCCACGTCGTAGAGGGCCTCGCCGTCTACCAGGCTGTCGCCTAAAAGTCTCGCGGAATAGCGAGCTGCGGTTGGCGTCTGCGGCGCGACCGCTTGCGACTGGTCGGCCCTCTCCCCAGCCTGGCGCACCAGGTTCTCGAATTCCTCTCGCTCCAAAGGCACGTAGCGGGCCGTGTCGCGCGGCCAATCTTCGAGACGGTCGGCGGGCGCGAAAACGCGGCGGAAACGCATCGATTCCGGGTTGGGGGAGGACGACGGGCTGAAGCTGTTCTCGTCGCCGAGCGTGCCCGCCACGGCCACGAACCAGACGAGAAGGCCGGCCATCGCGCAGGCGACGGGGCGCGGCCATGCTGAGGTGCCTGCAAAGGCTGCCCAAAGGCGAACCGCTGGAGTGGACCAGGCGCCGTTCATGGGCGGAAATCCGTGGTGGAGACCGGGGCCTCTTCGGAGCGCGCGTTGGAGGCGGGACCGCTGGCGATCGCCACGGCGCGGCGCGACGATCGCGAGGGCCCCCTCTCCAGGATCGAACTGGGGGCCTCGCGGGCCGCAGCTTGGCGACGATTGGCCAATGCCGCTTGCAGCCAGGCCGCCCCCAATGCCAACGCGGCGCCCAGCAACGAAGCCTGGAAAACCAGCAGCGTGGCCGAAGGATAGCTCAAAGCCGCGGCTGCGCCCGCCACGGCTGCCACAAGCAGTCCCGCCGGATGACGCGAGGACGGCACGTAGAGTAGGAGCAATCCAGCGATCAAAACCACCATCGACGCGGCGAACACGAGGAACGCCCGATCGATGGTCCGCACCTCGCACCGGTTCATCGGGCCAATTCCGCTGAACAAATAGCGGTTCGTTTCGGCGGGTGGTTCGGCCAGCCGGCGGGCCCCGCTCCATGCCTCCAACTGGGCCTGTTCCCAGAGCGGCTCACGGACGCACAATGGCCCCTGCCAGACCCAACGATCTTCTTCGCTAAGGTCCGCGGGGGAGAAAAGAAGGTGCTCCCGACTGGGAAGAATAAGCTGCCAATAGAACCGTTGCACCCAAACATCGCGGGCAAGCCGCGGCAATTCCAAAGTCATGCGTCCCCAGGCGGGCCGCGGACCTGGAATCCGATATGCCGCCTCGAGCCGATGCTCGCGTTGGCTCGCCGTGCCCGAAAGCGGAACGATGAGCCGAAGTTCCGGCGTCGATTGGGCGGCGATCGGCTGGCCATCGAGCCACAATTCCACCTCGCCCGGCGGCACGCCCGCCGGAAGCACGAAGTCCAAGCTTTTCTGACTCGTGGTCAGGCAAAACACGGCCCGGTCCTGGCGGAAGGAATGCGTCAGCCAGGTCTGAATCCACGCCCGATTCACCACTGTCCAACCCGCCGAGCTTTGGTCTTCCAAGTGAATCGCGAGGTCCACTGCCGGGACGCGCTGGGCGGCCATCAGGTGCAACCCTCGCCGAGGTTCGGACAGCGGGACATCGGCCTCAGTCCAGGGACCGCCGCGCAGGCGCACGCGCATCCCCTCGGCGGCCACGATCCTCAGGCGGTTATCCGAAAGCTCCCCTTCGGAGGGCATTACCAGCGGGATCGAGGCGGCGACGCTCGAACGCGGAACCAGTCCGGTAAACTCGATCCCGTAGCGGATCACCAGTTCGCACCCACCGATTCGTGGTTCCGGCAAAATCACTTGCTTCCGCGACGGACCCGACACGTCGTGCTCGTCGTTGGGATCCGGCGCATCGACCAGGCGCAGCGACTTGCCCTCGAACAGCACCGAAAGCGACTCCGCCGCGGCAAGCGAGCGCGGCACTTCGAACTGCAAGCGGTCGAGGGCCTGAAAGGCCACCCGGTAGCTCAGCCTTTGCTGGACCTCGGCCCGCCGGTCGTCCACCGCGATCTCCGTGCTGACCGCGACCGATACTTTTTGCGGATGGACGCGAAGCTGTGCCACCACTTTCGCCTTGCCCGGTTCGGCGCGGTAGAAGAGCGGATCCTGCTGGCGTTCGGGTAGCTTCATCTGGGGCGCCACTTGTTGGCGCACCAGCCCGACCATCGCTTGGGGATCGGGAATCAGCTCGACGTTGTCGGCCGGAAGAAGAACGACCATCGCCGAGGACTGGGAATCCGCCCGCGGGCGGGGCAGATCGAGGGCAATGGTTTTCCTTCCCGGCGGGATAGGGTAATGGGCGCGAAGCGAGAGTTCCACCGGCCCGATCGACCGCTGGATCAGGGGAATGGATCGCACTGCCGAGGAATCCAACACCAGGTCGGTTGCCACTAAATTTTCCGGGCCGACCTCGTCGAGTTCCCAGCCGGCCATGTCGATGTCCAACGCGGCCACCTCCGCGGCGCGGATCATATACTTCAGTCGGGCCTCGAGCCGTACCTGGTCGGAGTCGACGAGCAATAGATACTCTGGTTCCACGCTGATACGCGGGGTGCGACCAACCACGCGAATCGGCAGCGCGCAGGGCTGGGTGTAATACTCGAAAGCCGCCGCCACGTCGTCGGTCCGAAGCACTTTGGGCAATTCGTCCACTTGGCGCGCGCCGCGAAGCGGTCCCACCAGGACCCGCCATTGGCTGTCGGCCCGGATCGTCACATGGCCGGCCTGCCGCACGGCACCCGGCACCTCGAACGAGGCGACCTCGGTCCAAGCTGTTGCCCCGGCCGCCTCCCAAGCCAAACGCGTGGTAAGCTGGACCTCGATCGGACCGACCGTCTTTTTCGGCAGGCTCACTTCCACCACGTGCGCCGAGTTTTCGGCAGTCGCTGGCGGGGGCTTGACGACCGACAGGGTGTAGGGCGCGGTTTTGGCTGGCACGAGTTCAACCCCCGGAGGCAAGCGGACCTGAAACGCATCGAAGGGCGCCCCGAAACTCCGCACCTGCAAGCGGACTTCCCCGTCGAGATTTCGCGAGCCGACCCTCCATTGGATCGTCCCGGTCACATCCAAGACCGGTTGCGCCTCCGACGGCCGATCCGCCTCTTTGGCCCAAGTCAGTTCGAATTCGCCGCCCAATCCCGCCAGGTTTAAGACGGTGCCTGTCGTGCCCTCGGAAGTGGACGGCAGCAGGATGGGCCCTTCAGTAACCTTGGCCACGGCGTCGGCCAGGGGAACGACGAGCTTCAACTCCGACGTGGCGGCGCGGGGAACGACAAGCTTCATGCGCGTGGCTGCGCCGAGCCGCACCACCGGCACCATCAAATCCAAGGTCAAATGATGCTCGCGCTCCGTTCCCCCGCGCACCCAAACAACGTACCCGTCTCCGCTGGAATCGAACTGAACGAAATGTTGGCCCAAGCCTTCATACTGAACGTCCCTCCGTAGAATGGCCTGGTCGAGTCGCAAGGGAACGCGAATCCAGCCTTCCTCGCGCGTCACCAGGTTCAATCGGACCTGGAGTTCCACCCAGTCCCCCATGGCTTTGCCCGTCGCTTGGAACGCCTGCAAAGCGTAACGCGGGGGTTGCTCGGCCGCTACGGCCCCGAGTTGCCGCTTCACCATCTGTTCGAAATCTTCCAGCCGGAAACCGGGCACCGGCACGAGATTCCCCGACTTGTCCCGCAAATAGTAAAGTGGAGGGGGAGCCTCCTGCACCGGTCGTGGGCCTGAGGACGGTGGCAGCTCCGTAGGAGTCTTCGGTGGGGTATCCGCCGCGACCGATGCCATCGGCGAATCCGCCTTTGGCTTGGCCTCGGGCGACGACTTGGCTTTTTCGGCCACGGTCTCGGCAGGCGGGAGCTGCGCCGGAACGGCAAGCGAGCCGACGACCAAAAGGCCGCCCACCGCCAACCCCATCATGGTCCCGACCCGTCGTTTCATTGCTGCGCTAAACCCGAAAACCCACCGCCAGCAAAAGGCCGTTCCACCACCCGACCCTAGTCAATCGCTCGTTGGCACGAATCTGAGGCGTGCGATCTCTGACACCGAGCCAAGGACCCAGAAACTCCCAACATCCGTTGCAGGAACCGAGCCAGGATCGTGTCGAATTGGCGTTCCGAAGGACCAATCCCCTGAAAAGAATTATCCTTCCAGTTTACCTGGTTTTCCGGGCCACTTGAAGAATTTGTTTCGTGGAAACCTGGAAATCTCCGCGGAGTCACTGCCCGATAAGCAGGGATTTCTGGACGATTGTGACCAGCTCTCGCTGGAGATCGGCGGTTGCTGCCACCACGAAAGGCCCCTCGGGCAGGGAAACCTCTTCCCCCGACAGGGAACTCGCAACTCCGCCAGCTTCCCGAATCATTAGGAACCCGGCCGCACTATCCCAAACTTTTGTGGTACACGCCCAAGCCCCATCAAACCGGCCTGCGGCGACGTAAGCCAGATTCAAAGCTGCCGAACCGGTTCGGCGCACTCCCTGGCAGCGGACTACGACCTCATTGAAAACCTTAAGATCGGGGGATTCAATAGATACCGCGGCGGGAAAACCGGCCGCTATCAGGGCCTCCGAAAGTCCGCGAGTTTGGCTCACTTGAATCGGTGATCCATTCAGGGCCGCGCCTTGACCGGCCGCCGCCGTAAAACATTCGTCCAAAAAGGGATTGAAGATCGCACCGACCAGCAATTGACTACGATGCTCTAAGGCGAGCGAGACGCAACAGAAGGGAATCCTGTGGACATAGTTCGTGGTACCGTCCAAAGGGTCTACGATCCATCGGAAGTCATTTTCTGAATATGAGTTAAGATTTGGATGCGGATCCTCCTCGCCGACAAGGACGTGGGTCGGGAAGGCCTCGTGAAGGGTTGCACGCACGACTTCCTGAGCAGCCAAGTCGGCCTCGGTGACCAGATCACGCGGGCCTTTTTGGCGCGCATGGATGCGGCCAAACTGGTCGCGGAGCACCGCTCCCGCCCGTCGTACCGCCAATTCGCAGACTTCCAAGTAATTGGGCACGAGTGGATTATACGGCGAAGCCATGGATGTACAACCGGCCGGTACCGATCACGTCGAAACCTCAAGGTGCAATCGGTGACAACTCGATGGCTCTGAGGGTTTTCCTCATTATGCGGGAGGATTAAACAGCTCCCTAGTATCATACGGGGAAAAGTCGCGAATTTGCGGGCGCAAAACTATAGACAAAAGCGCCGATAGTGGTATTATGTGACGTTGTGAAGACCGGTTTGCCGAGCAAGCCTGTTTTCCTGACGAATCCTGCAACGCCTGGGGCGTGCAGGTCGTGAAGTGGCCTCTTCTCTGTTCCGGCCCCGCCGTTTCGCCCTGGTTGCGAGCGGCGGGGTTTTTTGTTTGGATATGGGGCATGAGTGAACCGCTTTGGGCAATTGTCGATCGCCGCGCGCAGTGGGACGAGGCAAGTTTTCGGGCCGAGGTCTTCCTAAATCGCCCGGACCGTGGCCTCTGTGGCGTGCAGTTGATGGCTCACTCGCTGGACGATGCGTCGTTGTTAGGGCTGCTGCTGCCCCATGCTGCCGAACCGCGGGATCGCGTTCCCGTCGAGTGTCACGCCCGCGGGCGGGACTTGATCGCTCATTATCCCGAATCGGTCGAGTGGCCTGTTTTTGTCGAAGTGGTTTGGCGCGCGATCCCTGTGGACAGCCAGCGCGGAATCGTCGCCGGCGTGGACGTGATCGCCTCGGTCCGCACCGCGCTCTTGGAGAGCTGGCCGGAGTTGGCCTTGGGCAGTTGCGTGGCCGCCGACGAGGTTTTCATGTTGGCGAACGCTGCCGCGGCCCGCTTTGAGTCGTGCAAGGTCTTGGGCGAGGATCGGGTGATCGGGGCAAACGGCCCGGGCGTGTTCGTGGCGCGCCTCGCGCGAACTCCGTTCAGCTACGTGGAAATGGTGCATCCGGCGGACGGCCAAGGCAGCACTGCGGCAGGGTCGCGCGAGCAAGCAACCCTGTTTCGCACGCGTCACCGCTTGTTTGCCGAACGTTTGGAAAAAGGCGTCATGCTGCGGTCTCGCGTGCGGGGCGTGTTTCTGGAACGAAGCAACGACCTTCAGGTCGCCGCCGGATGTTTCGCCGAGTTCGCGGCGGCCGATCCGCCTTTGGGAACTTGATCAACATGGCCGACGTGTTCATCACCGACGACTTTTTGCTCCAGAATCCAGCGGCAGTCCGCCTCTATCACGAGTACGCCGAGCCTCTGCCGATTCTGGATTTTCATTGTCATTTGCCCCCTCGGCAGATCGCCGAGGATCATCGTTTCGCCAACCTGGCCGAAATCTGGTTGCACGGCGATCATTACAAGTGGCGGGCGATGCGGGCCAACGGCGAACCGGAGCGTTTCTGCACAGGCGACGCCTCGGACTGGGAGAAGTTTCTCGCCTGGTCGCGGACCGTGCCGAAAACAATTGGCAACCCGCTGTACCATTGGACGCACCTGGAACTGTATCGCCCGTTCGGAATTCGCGATCGCTTGCTCGGTCCGGAGACGGCCCAAGGAATTTGGGACGAGTGCAACGCCCTGTTGGCCAGCGAGGGGTTTTCGTGCCGCGGGATTTTGCGGCGAATGGGCGTGGCCGTGGTCTGCACCACGGACGATCCGACCGACAACCTCGCCTGGCACGCCGCCTTGGCCGCGGACCCTGCCTTCCCCGTCCGTGTGTTCCCGACTTTTCGCCCGGACCGCGCGATCGCCGTGGAGTCCGTGGACCAGTTCAATGCCTGGGTCGATCGGTTGGGCGAGGCCGCTTCGTTGGAAATTCGGGACTACGCGAGTTTGCTCGAAGCGTTGGCGCGGCGGCATGATTTCTTCCACGCCCACGGTTGCCGTGTTTCAGACCACGGCCTCGATACGATGTACGCCGCGGACTATACGCAGAGCGAGGTGCAAGCCGCGTTTGCCAAACTCCGCGTTGGTCGGGAGCTGGATGGTGAAGAACGCGTTAAGTTCAAATCGGCCTTGCTCTACGAGCTAGCCGTGATGGATTGGGCGAAAGGCTGGGTCCAACAGTTCCATATCGGGGCCATGCGGAACAACAACACGCGGATGTTCCGCGCCCTCGGTCCTGATACGGGCTTCGATTCCATCGGCGATCTTCCCGTGGCACGGCCTTTGGCCGCTTTCCTCGACCGGCTGGACCGCGACGGCCGGCTGGCCAAGACGATCCTCTACAACCTCAACCCCGCCGACAACGAAGTGTTTGCTACGATGATCGGCAATTTTCAGGATGGGACGACGCCGGGCAAGATGCAGTGGGGCAGCGGCTGGTGGTTTCTCGATCAGAAAGACGGCATGGAACGCCAAATGCGGACGTTGGCCAACCACGGGCTGTTGAGCCGCTTCGTGGGTATGGTCACCGACAGCCGATCCTTCCTTTCCTACACCCGGCACGAGTATTTCCGCCGAATCCTCTGCAACCTGCTGGGCACGGAAATGGAGCAGGGGCTGGCGCCCCGCGATTTCTCGCTGATTGGCGAAATGGTGCGGGACATTTGCTACCGCAACGCGGCCGCGTATTTCGGTTTTCCCCAAAGCTGATCGCCAAGGGGGTTGGAGTCTTTTGCAGGGCTTTTTTCAGGACTGCGTCAAACGGTCGCGGCACAGGCCGCGGCAGGCATCCGGCTCTCGGCAAGTCGCGTGTCCAAGGCGAGCGCCATGGTGACGCTCCAGCGACCTTCGTCGTCGGGAACGACGAACCAGTGAGGGATCACGCACACAGATTGATGGACCAGCTCGAAGCCACCTTCGGACTGGCTGACCGTGGCGACGGGATACGTCCAGAAGTGGGTGGGCTTTGAAAGCTTCAGTCGCACGTCGATTCCCAGCCACTCGTCGGTCAATCCTAGACCGCGAACGTCGGTCAGGTTCAAGGCGGTCCCCAATTGGCCGAGGCGACGCTGTTCGAGGTCGTGGAAGTAGCGATCGTCGGCGCCGGCTGGCAACCCAGCGAAATTGAACTCGACGCCGAAGTGTAGGGCCCGATCGCGCGGCAATCCTTCGAGCAGATAGGCGATTTCGAGCATTGGGCTGCCGGCGTTGAGCGTCACGCCTTTGCTGATCTTCACCCGTTCCCCCGCAGCGTAGCCCTCGCGGACCATCAAGACTTGAATGCGGTCGGGGTTGCGGCGGACGCGGGCCTCGTAGACCCCGGCGAGGAAGTCGCCATGTTCCACCGCCTGGCCGCGGGCGACCTGATCCAACGAGGCGTTGTCATCGAAGAAGTGGTCCAACAGGCTTTTGCGCAAGTGCTGATCGTATTGCAAAAGGCGGTCGAGGCCCTCTTGCTTGAAGACCACGCGGTCGTGGATGCTTGCCACCTGGCCGTGGCCTTGATTTGCCCCGGCGGCGACCTTGCGATGGTAGGCCTCCGGGCGGCGGGCGAGGGTCGCCAACAAATTAAGTCGGATGGCGCGGCAATCCAGCTCGTACATTTGGCCCCCGGCCGCCGGCGCCAGGAACGTCAGGAGTTTGTCGTTGGCGAGCTGGACTTCCTGTCGGGCGTCGAAGTTGTAGTCGTCGACTTTGGCCTCGACCCACTCGCCCTGTGGCCGCGTGGCCTGGTCCAGCAGATTGTCGGCGGCGATCAAGTGGTGGTAGACCGCATTGCGGAGGTGGGGAAGATAGATGCCGCCGAAGGCCCCGTGCCAATAGCTGCAATTGCATTGCGCGCGGTACAGCTCCGTGCGGGCCTGCTCGATCAGTTCACCCTCATGGCCCGACTCCTCCGCCGCCGCCAACCGCCCACTGACGCTCATCATCCGGGCGTACATCTCGTTCGATTCGGGATATTTGGCCTTGAAGTTCCGCCAGTAACCGCCGCGGACGAACTGCCGGAGGATCGGCCAGCGCGGGTCGTGCTGCATTTCGCGAACGATCTGCTCGTACTGCTCCTGCTGTCGGACCGGCAGCGCCCATTCGGTCATTTCGCGATAACTACTGTCCGGTAAATAGACCTTGCCGAGCGGCGGGACGTTGTCGGCTACCTCGGCCAAAGTGCTCAATTGAATCCACTCGCGATGGGCGAGCAAGGCGTCGAAAAACCGTTCCAGCCAGCGGTCGGTGTACACGTGCTTCTTGGTTTCCGGCCAAGTGCCGAACTTTTCGCCGTCGTCGCCAAACACCGCCACCGCGTTGGGATGGTCCTGGGCCATGCGGTCCAGATGCTGGATGGTTTCCTGCGGATCGGCGAAGGGGATCGTGTAGCGAAGGCGCTCGCTGCCTGGGAACACGGTGAGGACGCGACCCTCGTCCTCCGTCAAATACCCGCCGTAGAGCTCCCCGTCGGTCAATCCGGCGTTCTTGAAATGGAAGTCATCCAACACCGTATACTCGACGCCCGCGTCCGCCAGATCTCGTGTGAAGGCCTGCTCCCAAACCCGCTCCGGCACCCAGAGGCCGCGGATGGTCGCCCCCAGGCGGTTCTCCAGCCAGCGCGTGTAACTGCGAATTTGTCCCACGCGATCGCGCGAGGGAATCATCGCTAAAATCGGCTCATAAAAGGCCCCGCCGATGATCTCCAACCGACCTCGGGCCACCAGGTCCGCCAAGCGATCGACGTAATCGGGGTGGCAGGCATCGAGCCATTCCATCAAAGGGCCGCTCACATGGAGCGAGATGCGAATCGCCTCGTACCGCGAGTCCGAGAACACGTCGAGAAACGGCAAATAGCTGTCTTGATAAGCCTGCTCGAAAACGTGTTCGAAATTACCTACCGGTTGGTGGTTGTGCAGAAGGATTGCAAAGCGGATATTCTTGGCCATGGAGGTTGCTGGTTCAATCTGGAGGGGTGCTGTCTGCGTCGAGAGGGTGCAATCGCGTCGCCAACGCTTTGTTTCACTGGCGGGGCGGCCACGAACTCTTGAGCAGCCGACCAAGTTTTCCTATTTCGGGCATCAGGCACTCCGGTTGCCGTTTTCCTCCGTGGAAGCATTCACTTTATCGGCAGCCACGTCCTAGTTTATCCACTTCACCTACGCGGAAAACTTTGCGAACAAGCAATCCTACTCCCGGGCAACGGAAAACTAGGCAAAGTTTCGCATCCCTGAGTCGTGACACAGAGATTACCTCGTCCCATAACACCGTGGCGGACAACTGCCCAAGCCCTAGCACATGCCGATTGCGAAAGCTTGTTCTCTCGCGCAGGGGCGGCCGAACGTTCGGGCGATGCCCCACTAATCAATCATAACGCTTCTGGCCACTGTGTCGATTGGGGCGGGAGCAGATCGTTCGAATAAGCCATGCCCGAAGCGACGCATGGGGAGAAAATGCGAAGCCTGCGCAGCGTGGAGAGTGCGGGGTTGCGGTATGCCGTTACGAACTGCGCGTTTGCGCGCGGGCAAGGGTTTGTTGGTAGACGGCCTCGTATTGCCGCGCGCTTCGGGCCCAGGACCAATCCTGCGCCATGCCGGTGGCGATAAGCTGCGACCAGACATCGGGGCGGTGGTACGCATCGAGAGCACGCCAAAGGGCGTCGGCCAAAGCAGCCGCGCTGTCCTCTCGAAAACTGAAACCGTTCGCCGTGCCGTCGGCCAGCGTGGCAGGCGTCGTGTCCACGATCGTGTCGGCCAATCCGCCCGTCTCACGCACCACCGGAACCGTACCGTAACGGAGGCTGTACATCTGGTTCAAGCCACAAGGCTCGTAGCGGCTGGGCATCAGAAAGATGTCGGCCCCGGCCTCGATGCGGTGAGCGAGGGGATCGGAAAACTCGAGTCGCACGGCCAACCGATCAGGCCAGCGGCGAGCCATCTCGGCGAAGCGTTCGTGGTATTTGGGTTCGCCTTTGCCCAAGATCACCCATTGAACTTCATGCTGTCCCACCCATTCGGAAATCACTTGGGCGATCAGATCGAAGCCTTTTTGATCGTCCAGGCGGCCGATGCTGGCGACCAGCGGCGTTTCAGGCCGCTCCGGTAGGCCCAGCTCCCGCTGCAACGCCGCTTTGCAGATCGCCTTGCCTTGTAAAACCGTTTCGGCTGTATAGGTAGTGGGTAGGAACTTGTCGGTAGCTGGGTTCCAGACGCGATGGTCGATCCCGTTGAGGATTCCAGTCAAAACGTCGCGCCGATGCTGGAGCACCCCCTCCAAGCCGCGGCCGAACTCCGGCGTTTGAATCTCCTCCGCGTAACGTGGGCTGACGGTGGTGATCGCATCGGCGAACACGATCCCCGTTTTAAGCAGATTCAAATGGCCGTAGAACTCCATCTGCCGCCAATTGAAGTATTTCCAATCCAAACCCGTCAAAAGCATGTCCCAGTGCCAGAAGTTGCCTTGGTACCCGATGTTGTGGATCGTCAACAGCGTGACGATCCGATGATAACGCGGTAGGGAGCGATACTCGATGTTCAGATAGGCTGGCACGAGGCCCGTTTGCCAATCGTGGGCGTGGATCACGTCCAAGTCCATTTCCAACAGCCGCACTGTCTCGAGTACTGCCCGACAGAAAAACACGAATCGTTCACAGTTGTCGGGATAATCCTCCCCGTCTTTACGATATAATTCAGGCCGATCGTAGTAGTCGTCCTGTTGGACTAAGTAGACCGGCACGTTGCTTTCTGGCAAGCGGCTCCGTAACAAGCGCCCTGGCACGGTCTTGCTGCCGATGGGAACGATGAACTCGATGCCTAGTGGCTCGATGGGGAGACCGCAGTAGCGAGTCTGGCGATAGGCCGGGAGCATGACCGCGATCTCATGACCTTGCCGGGCCAGCTCGATTGGCAGCGCGCCGCAGACGTCGGCCAGACCGCCGGTCTTGGCGAACGGAACCGCTTCGCTGGTGGCCATTAGGATTTTCACGTGCGAAGCCCCCCCCACGAGGAAGCTCTGAGTTCAACAGGTCATAGGGCAACGCGAACCGGCGCGGGGAGGAGAGCCTTTCCCTCTTGGTCGCGTCTGGTTCGTGTGCCGGACCTATTTCAATTTTCAATACAATTTTACTTTGTAAAGTTGGGATTAGGATGTCTTGCGTAAGCGCGGAGGATTTTTCCCTCACCTTGAAGAAACATGTTGCGTGGATTAATCAGGTAGCTCGGGCGGATTGAGGCCGAAATCGCGAATGGAAAATAGACTCGCGAATGGCAGTCCTCGTTGCGCGAAAGCCTGTGCTCCGCCTTCTAGACGGTCCACGATCCCGATGACCCGCGTGACGATCAATCCATATCCCTCGGCGCGTTCGATTGCCGCCAACGACGATCCCCCTGTCGTGACGACGTCCTCGACGATTACGACGTGTTCTCCCGGGCAGACGGGCCCCTCGACAAACTGGTTCGTGCCATGGCCTTTCGACTCTTTGCGGATCATGAAGCCGCGGAGGGGGGTTCCCCGCACGGCGGACATCGTGACCACGGCGGCGGTTATCGGGTCGGCCCCGATGGCCATCCCGCCGATCGCCTGAGGCCAGTCGCCCTCGACGAGCAAATCGAGAATGCCCTCCGCCACAAGGCGAGCGCCGCTCGGATCGAGCGTTACCTGTTTGCAATCCAAGTAGTAACT
>CALFBP010000048.1 GCA_937951625.1 uncultured Thermoguttaceae bacterium | reverse complement strand
CTTTTCTTTCGATCCCGCAACCACTTACGTCAACACGGCGAAAACCACCACCCGAAAGGCTAAAAAGCCCACCAAGACACCGCAAGCGCCCCGAATTTCCCATCTTTTTTTGTTTCTCTATTCCCCAGTGCTCGCGTGCCTGCGAGGCGCGGCGTCTTTGGGGCCGTGTTGGTCGCGTTAGGCAAGCTTCGCTGACTTTCCTGCAAATTCGATGTAGCGGGACGGTCCGAAATGCCTTTGGCGGCGTTCAATAGATTGGGATGGATTCAAAGATAATGCGCACCCCTCCGTAGAGGCGGATATTCCCACAGAAAGTGCTCCGGGTAGGGGAGTGCCATCACGTCCTTTGCACCCAACGGGGCTGGAACAAGTTGAGGAGCAGAAAAACCCATCATTTGGGTGATTGTTTCCAAAAGACGGTTTTGTAAGTGGACATGTCAGCTACCCCATTTCCAATAAGTTGGGCAACCGCGGTAGCCTAAAGGGGAGCGTTCTTCGCATGACAACGGTGTCGTTGATTTCGGCGGTGGTTTTCCTGGCGTTTGCGGAGAGCGGTCCGGCGTCGGCCGATCGCCCCAAGGTTGCTCAAGGCCCTAACGTTTATGAAAGCGCGGAGCGGCCCGTTCCCGCCGGGCAAATCGACAAGTTGGTTTTTGCGAGGCTGGCGAAGTTGGGCATCCAGCCGGTGCTTTGCTCCGACGCGGTGTTTGTCCGCCGGGCGTATTTGGATGTGATTGGCACGCTTCCCACGGCCGAGGAAGTTCGCGCGTTCCTTGACGATTCCGACGTGAAGAACAAGCGTCGGGCGTTGATCGACCGGCTTCTGGAACGCGAGGAATTCGCCGATTACTGGTCGATGAAATGGGGCGACGTGCTGCGGATCAAGGCCGAATTCCCCATCAACCTTTGGCCCAACGCAGCCCAGGCCTATCACCGCTGGGTGCGGGCATCGATTGCCGAGAACAAGCCGTATGACAAGTTCGTCCGGGAGCTGTTGACGTCCAGCGGGAGCAATTTTCGGGTAGGGCCGGTCAATTTCTATCGCGCCGTCCAGAACCGCACGCCAGAGGGCATCGCCAGCGCCGTGGCGCTGACGTTCATGGGTACGCGAACGGACGGCTGGCCTCAAGAGCGTTTGGCGGGCATGGCGGCCTTCTTTTCGCAAATTGGCTATAAGCCGACCCGGGAATGGAAGGAGGAAAACGTGTTTTGGGACCCCTTCCGCACGGCGGTTCCGTTTGCCAACGTGGCGGGCGCCGAGGCCGCGAAAAAGGCTGCCGCAGACTCGCCGCCCCCGGAACTCAAGCCCCTGGACGCGATGTTTCCCGACGGAACGAAGGTCCGGGTGCCGCCTGATCGGGATCCCCGTGAGGTCTTCGCCGACTGGCTTATCCAGCCGAACAATCCCTGGTTTGCGCGGGCGATCGTCAATCGGGTGTGGAGCTGGCTTTTGGGGCGCGGGATCATCCACGAAGCGGACGACATCCGCGACGACAATCCCCCGAGCAATCCAGAGCTTTTGGCGTACTTGGAGAAAGAGTTCATCGCTAGCGGTTACGACTTGAAGCGGCTGTACCGATTGATCCTGAATTCGCAGACCTACCAGTTTTCCTCCATGCCGCGCTACACGAGTCCCGAGGCCGAGGCCCAGTTCGCCAGCTATCCGTTGCGCCGCCTGGAGGCCGAGGTGTTGATCGACGCGATCAACAAAGTGACGGGAACCTTCGATCTTTACACCAGCCCGATTCCCGAGCCGTTCACATACATCCCCCGCAACAAACCGGCAATTTCCATCGCCGATGGGAGCATCACCAGCCCGTTTCTGGCGTTGTTCGGCCGTTCGGCTCGTGCCACGGGCCTGGAGAGCGAGCGGAACAACCGACCCGTGCCCGCCCAATGGCTGCACATGTTGAACTCCAGCCATATCCAAGGCAAGTTGGAGCGGGGGCCGAAATTGCGGGAGATCATCGAATCCGGGCGTAAACCGGACGAGATCGTGGAGGAACTTTACCTGACGATTCTCTCGCGTCGACCGACGGAGGAGGAGCGGAAGGCCCTCGAGGAGGTCGGCGCGGTCGTGCAAAGCAAGCCGGCGCGACAAGGCAAGGGCGGGAAAGCCAAGGCGGCGCAGGCCGCCCCGCCGCCCAAGCCTGTGATCGTGAAACGTCGGGAAGATTGGATCGACATTGCTTGGGCCTTGATCAACAGCAGCGAATTTTTGTATCGGCACTGATGCGAGGCGTGGCCCGGCTTTTCGCCTTCGGTCCGAGCAAGATTGGCCAATGTTTTCTTTCCCAACGACTTGGTTTGTTGAAACCGATGCAAAAACCTGACCGATCAAGCGGATGACATCGTGAAAGCCACGAGGGGCACATTTGCGTATGCGGCCCTGCCGATGGGTCGTTGACAACGTGTGCCATATCCTCGACTCCCGTGGATTTGAAAGGAGATTTGAAGAGATGAGCACTGAACTTCATCAGGCGGGCGGAGAGCTGATTTCGCGGCGCGAAGCGATAGCCCGGGGCGCAAGCGGCGCGGCAGGGTTGCTTTTGGCGGGTTCGGTTGGTTCAAACGTGTTCGGGGCCCCTGCCGAATCGCAAAAAAAAGCCCCGCAGGTCAAGGCCAAATCGATCATTCAGGTCTTTCTCTGGGGCGGTATGTCGCACAACGACACGTGGGACCCCAAGCCGGAGTCGGGCCGCGACTACATGGGCGAGTTCGCCAAGGCGATTCCGACCAACGTCGACGGCATTCAGCTTGGCGAGCTCTTTCCCCTGTTGGCCAAACAGGCGGACAAGTTCTCCTTGATCCGAAGCATGACCCACGGAAACAACGGCCATGAGACAGCGGCCTATCTGATGCAAACGGGGCACACGCCGGGCGAGCGGTTGGCCTATCCAAGCATCGGGGCCGTCTTCGCGTGGTTCAAGAGCAAGACCTACAAGGGCATCCTCCCGCCTTATGTCGTGCTTACCCGGCCGCAAGGACGATTCTCCGAAGAGGGCTTCTTGGGTCCGCGGTTCAAGCCGTTCGCCACGGGCGGGGATCCGAGTTCGTATCGCTTCGAGGTCGAGGGCATCGTGGCCCGAGGCATCAGCGACGAGCGGCAGAAAAACCGTCGTGCCCTGCTGGAGAAGATGAACACGATGGGCAAGGTCATGGCGGCCAGTCCTGCCCTCGCCGCCTCCGAAGAGGCCAAGCAGGCTGCCTATGAATTGATCCTCGGCCAGGGCCGGGAGGTCTTCGATTTGAACAAGGAGAAGTCTGAACTGCGGGACCGGTACGGACGCCACACGTTCGGTCAGGACTGCCTGGTCGCGCGGCGTTTGGTCGAGGCGGGCGTTCCCTACGTGGTGATCAACTATCCCGGCGGCTGGGATACGCACAGCAACCACTTCCAGACCATGCGCCGGCAGTGCCCGCAATTGGATCAGGGCCTGGCCGCGCTGTTGGCCGACTTGAGCGACCGCGGCCTGCTGGAGAGTACCATCGTGTGGTGCTGCGGCGAGTTCGGTCGTGGGCCGAAGGTCGATTGGCAGCCGCCCTGGAACGGCGGCCGGAATCACTACGGCAAGGTGTTCACGGTGCTGGTGGCTGGCGGGGGATTCAAGGGCGGGCATGTGGTCGGTGCTTCGGATGCGAAAGCCGAAGAGGTCAAGGACCGGCCCGTGTATCCGGTCGATCTGCTGGGCAGCATTTACCATCTCGCGGGCATCGATCCCCAAGCGAAGTTGCCCCATCCCGAGGGCCTCGAGGCGCATGTGCTTCCCGCCCCGTCGGAACGGGTCAAATCGGCAGGGTTGTTGACGGAGATCATGTAACAAGCGGGAGTGTTCGATGATGCGATGGCATTGGATTCTGGCGTTGGGCGGCCTGCTGGCCGCACCCGCGGTGCAGGCCCAGGTGAGGCCGTACATCGGTTTTGTTTATCCTGCCGGCGGCCAACAGGGGACCACGGTCCAAGTGCGCCTGGGAGGGCAAGGGCTTGACGACGTCCATCAGGCGATGGTCTCCGGCAAGGGCGTGAGGGCCAAGGTGGTCGGATATCAACGCCGCCTGAACCCCCAAGAGATGCAACTGTTGAGGGAACAGCTCGGCGAGCTGAAGGGCGGTTCGCGCAAGCCCGCCTCCGAGCTGCTGGCCACCGCTTCAAACGACAAAGACCAGGCGAAGCTGAAGTTGGCCGCCAAGATCGAGGATCGCATGGCCGCCTACGTCAACCGTCCGGCCTGCGCGTCGATCTCCAATTTGGCGTTCGTCGAGGTCGCTATCGATCCGGACGCGGAGCCGGGGCAGCGGGAATTGGTCGTGGCCACGCCGCGCGGCGTGTCCAACCCCTTGCCCTTCTGCATCGGCCAGGTGCCCGAGGTCGCTCGGAAACCAATGCGGACTTCCGAATTCCAGGTGCTGGGCAAGGAGGAGTTGGCGCTGCGGAATCGTCCGGATGACGAGGTCGAGGTCCGTATTCCCATCCCATGCACGATGAACGGCCAGATCGCCTCCGGCGAGGTGAACCGCTACCGCTTCGAGGCCCGGCAGGGGCAGCGCCTGGTGATTTCGGTCCAGGCGAGGCAGTTGGTTCCCTTCATTGCCGACGCCGTTCCTGGCTGGTTCCAACCGGTGATCTTCGTCTGCGACGCCAAGGGCAAGGAATTGGCTTACAACGACGATTACCGCTTCAAACCGGACCCGGTGATCTATTTTGAAGTGCCCAAGGACGGCGAGTACGTTTTGAACATTACCGACGCGATTTACCGCGGCCGCGAGGACTTCGTGTACCGCATCACCATCGGGGAATTGCCGTTTCTGACGAGCATATTTCCGCTGGGCGCCCGAGCAGGCTCGTCGCCCGCCGTCAGCCTCAAAGGCTGGAACCTGGAAGAAGCGGAGCTCGGGTTGCCGCCTCGGGACGCGGCCCCAGGGGTTTACCTCGTGGCGGCGTCGCGGGACGGGATGACCTCGAACCGCGTGCCGTTCGCCGTCGACACGCTGCCGGAATGCCTCGAACAGGAATCCAACGACGACGCGGCGCATGCCCAAAAGGTGAAGCTCCCCATCATCGTCAATGGCCGGATCCAGCGCGCGGACGATTGGGACGTGTTTGAAATCACTGGGCGCAAGGACCAGACGCTGGTGGCGGAAGTTCTCGCGCGACGATTGGAGTCGCCGGTGGACAGCATGTTGAAGATCACCGACGCCTCGGGCAAGGTGCTGGCTGTCAATGACGACCACGAGGATCCTACTGCCGGCATCAATACGCACGATGCCGATTCTTATATTTCCCTGAAACTGCCTGCCGATGGCACGTACTTCGTTCACGTCGGGGACTCGGCCCGGGGCGGGGGGGAGGAATACGCTTATCGGCTGCGGTTGAGCGAGCCCCGACCCGATTTCGCCCTCCGCATTGTGCCTTCCAGCACGGCGATGCGCGGCAAAAGCTCGACCGCTGTGGCAGTGCATGTGTTCCGCAAGGACGGCTTCACGGGTCCGATCCAGATCGGTTTCCAGGACCTGCCAGCGGGTTTTTCGTCCTATCCCGTCAAGTCGGTCCCGCCCAAACAACCCGGCTCGCCGGAGATTGTCCGTCTCGGACTGAAGACGGATCTGGAGACGACCCACGGACCGGTTCGAGTGACGGTGGTGGGCCGGGCGATGGCGGATGGCCACGAGTTGGTTCGCACGGCCGTGCCTGTCGAGGATCGGATGCAGGCCTTCCTGTGGCGGCACCTGGTGCCGGCCGAAGAGTTCAAGGTCCTGGTGTTCGACCCGGCGTTCCAACCCATGGGGCGTCGACTTCGCCGAGCGATCGCTCCATCGCCGTCGGTAAGCAGCACCACCTCGGCCAACGCACCCCAGCCAAAGTTCACCAGGCAACAGGTCGCTGGCCGCTTGCGCCAACTGAAGCTGCTTTATGACGAGGGACTTTTGACCGAGGAGTTCTACCTCAAGAAAGTCCAAGAATGCGAAGCCGCGGTTCAATGAACCCTGGCTTGACGACTTTCTTCCAAGTCATCGCCGGCAAGAGACCGCTGGTTTCAAGTCGGGCGGTAGGCAAGAATAGACGCTGCCGTTGGAAGAGTTCGCCGTCAAGCTTTTTCGGGGTTCCTGCCCTTGGCCGAAGTTGATGGTTCGTACCTGATCGCCGACGAATCCTTCGTCCGTCGCATCCACGAGGCCCCTCAGCGTTGGGTTCTTGCGGCGAGTGGCGGCGGGAGTCTGGCGATCGCCCGACTCCTGTTGACGCCGGGGGCGTCGCGGAGCGTGTTGGAGGCCGTCATTCCGTACAGCGAAACGGCCATGATCCATTGGTTGGGCGGCCGACCCGATCGGTTCTGCGCGGAACCGACAGGCCGGGCCATGGCCATGGCGGCGTATCTTCGGGCGGTTCGCCTGGCATCCGAGGATTCGCCCGGCAAACCGCTGGCAGGCGTGGCTTGCACCGCGAGCTTGGCCAGCGATCGGCCCAAGCGAGGCCCGCACCGTATCCACGTCGCTTTTCAAACCGCCTCGGCCACGGCAAGTTGGTCGGTGGAATTAGTCAAGGGCCGTCGCACCCGCCTTGAAGAAGAACAGCTCGCGGCCAAGCTCCTGCTCAACGCGATGGCGATTGCTTGCGAGCTTCCGCGACGACTCGAAGCAGGCCTGAAGGAGGACGAGCCCGTTGTGGAACGTCGGGCGACCGCTCCGCCCGCTTGGCAAGACTTGTTGGCGGGAAAAATCGACGCGGTGCGACACGGCGGGACTTCGGGGCCTGCGGAATCGCGGCCGCGCGTGGTCTTTCCAGGTGCCTTCAATCCCATCCACGTCGGCCATCGCCGCATGGCCGAACTGGCAAGCCAGAAGCTGGGCGGGCCGGTCGAGTTCGAAATCTCGGTGATCAACGTCGACAAGCCGCCCTTGGATTTCATCGAGATGGAGCGCCGCCTCGGGCAATTCGCTCCGCATGAAACAGTCTGGTTTACCCGGGCCGCTACCTTCGAAGAGAAGTCCGCCAGGTTTCCCGGCGCTACTTTCGTTTTGGGGGCGGACACGCTGCAACGCCTAGCCGACCCGCGCTATCATGGCCGCGATCCGGCGGCTTGGCGCGCGGCCATGGAACGGATCGCGGAGCGCGGCTGCCGGTTTCTCGTTTTCGGACGACGGATTGCGGACCAATTCCTCCGCCTCAGCGACCTCGATCTTCAACCACCCTTGCGCGAACTCTGTCACGAAGTGCCCTTCGAGGAATTCCACGAAGACGTCTCCTCGACCCAGCTTCGGTGCCGAAACCCAATGGCCTGAGGATCGCGGCTGGTTGTTCAGCCGCTCCTGGAGTGGGTGTCTCAAGGCGTTGGGAAAAAACCGCTGTCCCCCACCACGGCGGGGCATGGGGGCCTTGCAACCGTGCAAGGCTCCATTATAAATTGGCGATCGCCGGGTGGGTCGTGCGATTCGCGCTAGTCCCGCGAATCGACTCGGCCCGAACGTGTGCCCGGCGGGCTCGTGGTGTTGCGGGAGGAGTGTGGGAGCGATGGCACAGGGTGTAATCAAGAAAATCGTGTCGGAGCGGGGTTTTGGCTTCATCTCTGCCGAGCGTGGAGATGTCTTCTTCCATTGCTCGGCAGTGGTCGACTCGGCGTTCGACGACCTGCGGGTCGGCCAGTCCGTGGAATATGATCTGGAACAGGGCGACAACGGGCGTCGCGCTAACAAAGGGCCGCGGGCCGCAACCGTCAAACCGGTTTGATCGCCGCCGGTCCAGTCCTCAGTAAGTGCAACTTCGCCGCGGTCAAGTCGCCGTTGCCAGTTGCCATCCAAAGGTCGCGCCGAGATGCGGGGAAAACGTCGCACGGCGCGAGAGGGGGTGGTCTAGACCTCTGCACGTCGAAACGGTGACGCAAACGCGTCTTTTTCACCAGCACCGCGGTCGGCCACGACTCGGAGGGTGATCGACCGCCGAGTTTGCGGCATCGTTGAGCAAATTCCTGGGACCGTGGCCTTGATTGCCTCCAAAAGATAAGGCGCGTTCTCAATCCCCACGGGGCGAGCAACGCGCCTTTTCTGAATATCTAAATGGAAATGCTTTGTTTGCTCAGCTCGGCATTTCCTCGAAGTTTGCGAACACCCAACTGGGGAAGAGCGGACCGTCGTACCTATCCCTCTTGCCTGGGCCGCCATCCATCACCGCGGTGGCAATCGCGGTCAAATCGCCGCACTGGAGCAAATCGTCGCCGGCGCCGAGGGAGGCCAGGGCCTGGTCCGCTTCCAGGGCATTGATGGCAACGGCATCGTTTCCCTGACCGGTCGCGATGGATACGCGATCCGCACGGAGACTGGCTGTTTCTGCCATGCGCGGCAAGATTTCGATCTCGTCGTCGCCCGCATCGGTTTGAATGGCAACCTGCGCCACTCGACCGAAGCCCCCGGCCATTGGCAACCCTTGAACGTTGCAGAGGGCGATCCGGACATCGCCCCCTTTGACTTGAATGGCGAGGCTTTTGTCGATATTGCTGTCCTCGATGGTCACTTGACCGGAATAGAGGCTGGACGACTGAATCGTTACCGAGGCGGCGGCAACGCCGAATCCCACGGCGTCTTCGATGGGGAAGAACTCATTCCAACCGAAACGCGTCCCGATGAAAATCCCATGGTCGCCCGGTCCATTCTTGATCGCCAGGTTTCCCCTGCCCCCAAGGTCGAGTTGCCCGATGGCTATCAGGCTGTTGCCGGCGCCGTTGACCACGTCGACGTGAGCAGCGCTGCTCTGAAGCAGGCCGATGGCGTTGTCGCCGTTGCCGCCGTCGATCAAGAGCTTCCCTGAGGCTTGAAGCCCCCAAATCCGGACGGACTCTGTCGCCAAGTAGGGGACGTCGGATTCGCCGTTCGGATTCGCGAACAATTCCCCCCCATCTCCCAAGAGGATCCGCACGTCGCCGCCAAGCGAAGCCATAGTGTTGGCCGCCAGGCTGGGACTGGCGGCCCCAACCAGGACGTTGGCCACGATTACCTCATCGTCGCCAGCGCCTGTATCGATCAGCAGACTGCCTTGGATGACCCCGGGCGTTGATGAGGACCCAGCGTCCATCATGGCCAAGGGTTCCGCTTCTCCCCCATCACCATCCTCTTCCCCCCCATCATCATCCTCAATCCGACCGATCGTAACGGAATCGTCGCCGTCGCCGGTCTTCACGCTTACGTTGCCAGCGACGTTGGTCGAGATCAACACCGAGTCGTTCTCAGCGCCAGTATCGATGGAAAGATTTCCGCCGACTGCGGGGCCATACACCCAAACCACGTCGTTGCCGCTGCCGGTCTTGATCTCGACGCTGGCGGCGGTGGCTTGGAAATCGACCCAGTCGGAATCCGCGCCGGTGTCGATGGCGGCCTTTCCTTGAATCGTCCCCGCCAAGATCACAGCGTCAATCCCGTTCCCGGTCTTCACTGACACACTGCCGCCCACGTCTGCGACAAGGTAAATGAAATCGTTTCCAGCGCCGCTATCGAGGTTCACGTTCCCTTGAATCGCGACGAAGCCGGGCGGGAACTCCTCCTGGACAACTGCGTTGACAGGAAGGGCCTCAGGCACAAAGCCCCCGGAGCCAATGAGGAACGTGTCGCCGTGCTTCCCGCCGTTGACCGTGAGGTTCTGACCCACTTGAGCAAAGAACGCGAGCGTGTTGTCCCCATCGCCCAAGTTGATCGAGGCGTTGCCTCCGATTCTGGCCGCGGTGGGCGGACCGGGGATTTCCGCCAAGGGGCTAACCACCAGCGTGTCCTGGTTGGGCCCCAGGTTGACCGACAAGTTTCCGTCCACGCGCCCCGCCAAAACGACCGAGTCTTTTCCGGTGGCAGACGCGATTGACAGATCCTTGCCCACCAAGCCCCGCAGTTCCAGAGAGTTATTGCCGCGTCCGAGGTCGATCGTGGCCTTGCCTGCCACGTTGAAGGGAATAAACTCAGTCGTTTCCTCGTTCTCGATCGCGGTTCCGAGTACGACCGTGTCCCCTCCCGCTCCCGTGATGATCTTCACGCTGCCCATAACGTCCAGTCCTGCCGCCGAGAGACAGTCGAGGTCTTTGCCCGACTGGAACGAGAAATCCTTGGGAAGCACGAAATTTCCACCTTCGGGACCAGCCTGCATCTCCAACCAGACTGAGTTCCGACCGTGTTTCATGTCGATGGCAACGCCTTTGACATCGGCGGCGGGAAAACTGACCCACTCCGCCCGATTGACCTTGGTTCCCCTGGAAACCGAGCGTGTCGCAATCCAGGTGCTCGCAGTACCCGCCACCTTTACCTGCCAAGCGCCGTCGATTTCCTCGGTGGTGATCTCCACGCCGTTGTCTCGGGCGTCGCCGGTGATCGCCAGGATGCCAGTCCGTGGATCCAGCGTTGCCCAGACCGTACCGTCGAGCATGGTCCGGTGTTCCAAGGACTCCACACACAATTTCCGCTGGGCCTTTTTGCGAACTGCCATGGTTCGACTCCTAGAAAAATTTTCGCCACGAGAGAAACGAAACCTCTTGGGTCGCCTCGAAGAGCAATGCGGCAGGCATTCGATCGAACTTCCGCGAGGTCAGAATCCGCCCTGTCGGCGATTCGAACATATCTGGCTGGAGAAAAAAAGACCTCCCCGCCAGCTCCGCACATCTAACGCGAAGCAAAGCATTTTGCCGCGAGCAAGAATGATGTTCTCAAACTATCACCATGCGACAAAGCAGTCAAGGCCCAAGGGCAAATTATCATTCTTGCATTCTTGCGTGCGAGTCGGCCTCTTGAGTTGCCTTGGCAACTGGCGGCGAGGGTGCGATTCATGGTCTCGGGGCCGTGGAAAGAGTGAAACTGGTGAAGTTTTTTGTGGATCTGCATGGGATACTTGCGGCTTCCGAGCTTGAACGTGAGGCCGCTTGGCGCACTCGGATCATGACTTATAGAAAAATTGATACCAGCCAGACCCGGTGTGTTTCCCCAGAAACTGGGTTACGCTTTTGAGCACGGTTTGCCAGCGAAGGAAGCTACTTTTCTGTCAAAACCACGAGCAGGGAGCCATGGTTCACCAAGAGCAATTCACGATTTCGACCAAAGGACATCGTCAGATGGACGACCTGACCGAGCAAGTCGCGGCGGTCATTGCACGATCGAAGATCACCACGGGAATCGCGCAAGTGTTCGTCGTTGGCAGTACGGGCGCAGTGGGCACGGTGGAGTTCGAGCCGGGCCTCCAGCGCGACGTACCCGAGATGCTCGACCGCCTCATCCCGCCTAGCCGCGAGTATGGCCACGAACAGGCCTGGCACGACGGCAACGGGCATTCCCACCTCCAAGCCACGCTGTTGGGCGCTTCGCTGAGCGTGCCCGTGGCCAACGGAAAGCTGATGTTGGGCACGTGGCAGCAGATTTTTCACCTTGAATGCGACGTCCGGCCGCGGCAGCGGACCATCGTGGTGACGGTGCTGGGGGAATGAACCGATGCCGAATGCCTCGCGTTTGCAGCAGCGACTCCGCCTGTTCGACGCCGTCACGATCGTCGCGGGTTCGATGATTGGGTCGGCGATCTTCTTCGCGCTGTCGATCATGGCCCAGTGGGTCCAGACGCCGGGGATCCTGATCGGGCTATGGGTGTTTGCAGGCGTGTTCACCATTTTGGGGACGCTGGCCTTCGGGGAGTTGGCGGGAATGTTTCCCCACGCTGGCGGACAATACGTGTATCTCCGCGAGGCTTACTCCGCATTCTGGGGATTCCTCTTCGGTTGGACGCAGTTCGTGGTCGTTCAAACCGGCTTCAATGCCGCCGTGGCGATCGCCTTTGCCAAATACCTGGGTTCGCTCGTTCCCGTGCTGGGCGAAGACCACGTGTTGCTTGTGATTCCTCTTGCCCAACGGCTCCCCTCGGTCGTCCGCGCCGCAATGCCCGAGTGGCTTCATTTCTTCACGATCAATTCCGCCCAGTGCGTGGCCTGTGGCGTGATTGCCGTGCTTACGGCCGTAAACATTCGCGGGGTTCGGGAAGGGGCCTTGGTTCAAAACCTGTTCACCGTGTTGAAACTGGTGGCGTTGGCGGCGTTGATCGCGGCGGGCTTGATGCGATCGAGCGACTGGGCCCACTTCGTCCCGCTTTGGGAGCCGGTGGCCGGCCCGGCAGTCTCCTGGAAGCCCGGCGAAGGGGCGCTGCAAACGGCCTTCCTGGCCGGCCTGGCCGTGGCCTTGTCCAAGGCCCTGTTCGCCTACGATGCTTGGAACACCGTAACGTTCGTGGCCGAGGAAGTTCACGACTCGGAACGGACGTTGCCCCGGGCGATGCTTTTAGGCAGTCTGTTGGTCACGGGCGTTTACGTGCTGGCCAATGTCGCTTATCTGGCGGTGCTTCCCATCGCCGAGATCGCCGCCGTTCCGGAGAATCGCGTCGCCCAACAGGTAGCCGAGAAGCTCTTTGGCGCTGTGGGGTCAACGCTGGTGATCGTGGCCATCTTGATTTCGACGTTCGGCTGCGTGAACGGGATGATTTTGGGCGGGGCCAGGGTCAACTATGCCATGGCCCGCGAGGGACTCTTCTTTCGCGCTTGCTCCAAACTCCATCCCCGCAATGGAACGCCTGCCGTGGCCCTCGTGTATCAAGGGGCATGGTCAATGCTTCTGGCGTTGACGGGTTCCTATTCCGCGCTGTTGACCTATACGACTTTCGCCTCGGTTTTCTTCGGTGGTTTGACGGTGGCGGCCGTGTTCTGGCTCCGCTGGCGTCAGCCCCACCGACCACGACCCTATCGTTGCTGGGGCTATCCCATTACGCCCGCGGCGTACCTGGTGATTTGCCTCGCCTTCCTCGTCTACGTGATCCAGGGCGCACCGCGGGAAACGGGCTTCGGGATGCTGCTGATTCTCAGCGGGGTGCCCTTTTACTGGTGGTGGAGAGGCAAACGAGGCTTGCCTGCCGGGTAACCGCAGGGCTCGCCAAGGCGTTGGGTTCACCCGGCGGGAGGCAACCGAAACAAAGTCGGTCGTTTCGAGCCTCAAAACGGTTTGGGCGACGAACAGCAAGCCCCTACACGCTTTCGATGCGTCGGGTCTTGGCCGAGCCGTAAGCCTTCTCGACCAACGTGAGCAAGTGCAAGGCGTTTTGGGCGTTGTTGATTTCGGGCGCGCGGCCTTCGAGGATGCAGTTGGCGAAATACTCGCACTCGGCCGTATAGGGATTGACCGCGGCGAAGCGAATGCGTTGGAACTTGCGGACGACGTCCTTGTTTTGGCTGGCGTCGTAGGCCGCGTCGCCGAGGCCGAAAATCCCTTCCAATTTCCCTCCCTGACTCTGCCCGATGGTACCCTCGCTGAGGATCGCGCCGCGCGAACCGTAAATCTCCAACCGCGTTCGGCTGGCTTCATCAGGGATGCAATAGAAGCAATCGACCGTGGCGTGGGCCCCCGACCGGAATTCCAACAACGTGGTCGAGGCATCTTCCGATTTGTAATCTTGGACCAAGGTGCCTACCAGGGCGGCGATTCGCTTGATGGGTCCGGCGAAATATTCGAGGAGGTCATACAGATGGGTGGCCATGTCGATCAAGGCCCCGCCCCCGCCGGTCTTGGGGTCCTGCCGCCACGCGCCTTCGATGCGCGGATACCAGCACGAGAGTTGGGCCCGCATGGAAACGATCTTCCCCAGTTGCCCGGCGTCGATCAATTCCTTGATCTTGGCGTGGGCCCCGTGGAATTTCATCATGTATCCCTCTTGAAGGATGACTTTATGTTTGCGGCAGGCGGCCACCGCGGCCTTGGCCTGATCGAGATTGAGGCACAGCGGCTTCTCACAGAGGATGTGCTTTTTTGCCTCCGCCGCACGCATAATCTGTTCGGCATGGTAAGCGACGGGCGAGGCGATGTAGACGGCCTCGACCTCGGGATCGGCCAAGAGGTCCTTCTCTTTCGTGTATGCTTTGGTCACCCCGAAGGCCGCGGCCACACGCTCGACGCCCACCGGGTCCATGACCGCCACCAGTCGGCAGTTCCTGGCCTTAAGCATGCCGGGAATGGTTTTCCTGAAGGCGATCCCGCCCGCTCCAATCACGCCAATCTGGACCCTTCGCGCCATGACCCCATCCTCCCCTTAAGCTGGAAGTTTGCTCGAAAGATTATCCGTTCAATTCAAGGCGAATCAATACTTGAGAGGCGACGGTCCCTTCCCGCCAATAGGGCCTTAGTGTAAGAGAGATGACTGATGGCGGCAAGCAAGAAGTGGTTCGGGAGGCAACCAACGGTCAAAGGAGTTTAACCAAGATGTCGTAGCCGGCGTGGGCCCCCACGGCGATGCCAAAGCCGCGGACTGCAAACAGAATGCTAAAAAATACTCCGGCGAGGAAGCGAAAGATCAGGCCGTACCAGAAGCCGAAGGTTTTCCATAGGACGGGCTCGCCGTAGGGCCCGACATAATGGGCCGCGGCGAAAATAGCGCTGACGGCGACCACGGCCACGGCCAAGGCCAGGGCTTTGCCGAGTCCTGCCGACTGGGCCAGCCAAATGGCCGCGGTAAGAAGAATCAAACGGAACAGCAGCTCCTCATAGACCCCAGCCCCAAGGAAGGCGATCAATGTCGGCAGCGAAGCGGCGACGTGGGGCGAGACGGCCGCGGTCTGCGACTCGCCGAACACCGACCCAAGGCAGGCATGGAGTCCGAACGCCGCGAGCTGCGACACCACCCGCAAACAGCAGGCGAGAATCACGCACTCCACCGCCATGCCCCACAGCACTCCCCGCGGCACGCGCCACGGCTGCTGGGTCGTGTGGTGCCAGCCCAAGAGGATTCCCACCACGAGAACTGGCAACAGGAAGTAATTGCCGAAATCGAGCCATTCGAGCAACCCACGGAGCCAGACGTCCACGCCGTTGCGCACGGCTTTCGGTCCCAGGGCCAGCACGCCCGTTTCATAAACCACCAACAGCGGCGCGACAAACGCCAGACTGACCAGCGGCTGACGCGAAAGCGTGCCATAATCGTCGCGGCGTGCAGTGTTTTCGGCGGTTGGTTCGGTTGTTTGCTCGGAGGTCATGGCGGGATGGACGTTAGAGAGTCTGCCCCCCCGGTGGTTGGAGGTTTTTATTGCCGACGCTTTCCACCCCACGTATCTTCGACGCCTTCGACTTGGACGCTTGAATCGACCCTGCCTTGCGCTCTCTAACCCATGCGCCCCCTCATGGCGTCGAGCCCGTTGGCGACGTCGGCAAACGTGGTAAGATGAGGGCTGACCGCCCCCCGCACGGCCCCCTTCCCGTGACTAGGGCAGCGGGTTACGGAAGGCGCGAGCGAAGGGCCTAGGATTCTCGTTACGACCCGCATTTCTCATCCCCAACGCGCTGATGGACTCACGCCTCAAAGAAGCGTATGACCGCCTGTTTGCCGCCTATGGGCCGCGGCATTGGTGGCCTGCCGACTCGCCCTTCGAAGTCATTGTTGGCGCGGTCCTCGTTCAGAACACATCGTGGGAGAACGTCCGCAAAGCGATCGGGAATTTGCGTGAAAACGATTTGCTCGAGCCCCACGCCCTGCGCGACGTGCCCGTGGAAGAACTCGAAGAACTGATCCGCCCGGTGGGATACTACCGCGTCAAGGCCCGGCGGCTCCGCCATGTGCTGGATTTTCTGGTCGACCGTTACGATGGCGACTTGGAGGCCATGTTCCAGACGAACCTGCGCGAGCTGCGTCAGCAGTTGCTGGGGGTACACGGGATCGGGCAGGAGACCGCGGATTCGATCTTGCTCTATGCCGGCGGCATGCCCACGTTCGTGGTCGACGCCTACACCTACCGCGTCGTGACGCGGCACGGCTGGTTGGATTTCGACGCCGACTACGACGCGATCCAAGACTATTTTCAAAGCGGCTTGCCCGAGGACGTACAACTTTATAACGAATACCATGCCTTGCTGGTCGAGGTGGGCAAACGTCATTGCCGCAAAAAGCCGATCTGCCTGGGCTGCCCGCTGGCCGAACTCCTACCCGAAGGGGGCCCCTTAGAACCGGAGTAGCCCGCCCATGACCTCGCCGCAACACCGCGCCGAACGATCGTTGTTCAAGGCGAGCGAGGAAGCGCATCGCCGGGAAGCGCAACCCCTCGCCGCCCGGATGCGGCCCCGCCGGCTCGAAGAGTTCGTCGGCCAGGAACACTTCCTCGGCGAAGGCAAGTTGTTGCGTCGCCTGCTCCAGGCCGATCGGTTAGGGTCGGTGATTTTCTACGGTCCGCCGGGCAGCGGGAAGACCACGCTCGCCCGACTCCTTGCGGTCGAGAGCAAGAGCGCTTTCCATCAACTCAGCGCGGTGACGGCCACGGTCAAGGAACTCCGTGAGGTCCTCGCCGAGGCCCGGGACCGACTCTCGGCCGAGGGCCAAAAAACGCTCCTGTTGATCGACGAGATCCACCGCTTCAACCGCGCCCAGCAAGACGTGCTCTTGCCCGACGTCGAGGAGGGCATCGTCACACTGGTGGGCGTGACCACCGAAAATCCGTTCTTTGCGATTAACAGCGCCTTGGTGAGCCGGAGCCGAATCTTCCAGTTCGAGCCGCTTTCCAATGAGCACATCAAGACGTTGCTGCGTCGGGCCTTGAGCGATCGCGAGCGTGGGCTGGGGCAGTTCGACGTGCGGATGCACGACGACGCCTTGGACTTTCTAGCCGAGACCAGCGACGGCGACGCCCGTCGGGCCCTGTCCGCGCTGGAGGTGGGAGTGTTGTCGGCGACCGAATCGCCGATCGACTTCACCCGCCGCTTGGCCGAAGAGTCGGTGCAGCGCAAGGCCGTGCAGTACGACCGGCAAGGCGATGCCCATTACGACTCGATCAGTGCGCTGATCAAAAGCATTCGTGGCAGCGACCCCGACGCGGCCTTGTATTGGCTGGCGCTGATGTTGGAAGGCGGGGAAGATATCCGCTTTCTCGCTCGCCGCCTGGTAATTCTTGCCAGCGAGGACGTGGGCAATGCCGATCCAGCGGCCCTACCTCTGGCGGTCGCCACTGCCCAAGCCTGCGAGTTGGTTGGCCTGCCCGAGTGCCAATTGAATCTTGCCCAAGCCGTTATCTACTTGGCCTGCGCCCCGAAATCCAACGCCTCCACGGTGGGGATCGGTGAGGCCCGCGCCGATGTGCGCGAAGGCCGTTTGTTGCCCGTTCCGATCCACCTTCGCGATTCGCATTACGCCGGTGCGGCCCGATTGGGGCATGGAATCGGCTACCAGTATGCCCACAACCACCCAGATGGGGTGGCATCGCAGGACTATCTGGGAGTGGACAGGACCTATTACCGCCCCACGAATCGCGGTTTCGAGCGGGAGATTTCGGCGCGGCTGGGCGCGATCCGCGCTCGGCTAAAGGCCCGCGGCTCCGGCAACTCCGACGAGTATGACGAAAACCCGCCAAAATGACGTAGCATCGCGTGCCTGTTTTCTTTACCATTTGGCACTCTCAGTGCGCTTGTCTTGGGGGAGGATGACCGTGAACGCCATAAAAAACATCCTCGTCATTGCCGTGCTTTTAGGCGTCGGCTACGCGGTGTATACCACGCTCAACAGCCAGCCTGGTTCCCCTGCGCCCGATCAGGCGGATCGCTGGCCGACCTCAGTCGACATTCAGATGCCAGAGGACGCTGGCGTCAAAACCAATCGAACCTCGCCCCCATTGTCGGCGCGGAGTGGCGGCCCTTCTGAAGCCCCCCCAGCGGGCGGAGCCCCTCGGTGGAACTCGCCTTCGCCCGATCCTAGTCCATCGACCTCTTCCCGCCCTCTCAAAGGTGGGAACGACGTGGGTTGGCCGCCAACCCGAGAAAATAAAACGGATTTCCCCCCTGGAGAGGCGTTAACCAGCGATTTGGGCTCGGCCGGATCGAGTCGCACGATGCCTTCCCAAGCAGTCAGAAGGAACAGTCCGCCTAGTCCGCAGCCCACCGGAACTCGCCCTGAATTCATCGCCATGATGGAGGACGCTGAAAGACGATTGGCCAAAGGGGAGTCCGAATTCGCCCAGGTACATTTGGAACTGAGCAGACTGTACGGGGATCCGATTCTGACCGCTGAGGAATCGCGGCAGTTGACCGAGTTGCTGGATCAGCTTGCCGGGACGGTGATTTATTCTCGACGCCATTTGCTCGAGCCTCCTTACCTCGTAAAACCGGGGGACACGCTCCAGTCGATCGCCCAAGGCTATAATGTCCCTTGGCAGTTATTGGCTAAGATCAACGGGATTCGCGATCCGGAGCAGCTCGAGCCTGGCTCCCAGTTGAAGGTGGTTCGCGGTCCTTTCGAGGTGCTCGTCTCGCTGGAACGGTTCGAACTCACGCTGGTGGTTGGCGGTCGCTACGCCGGTCGTTTCCCGATCGGGATTGGCCGCGACGCCCCACCGCAGCTCGAAGGTTCCTACACGGTCCAGCGCAAGGTGACTCCGAATCGTTTTTCACCGCCCGGTGGCCAGAATGTTCCGCAGGGGCAATTCTTGATCGAACTGGCCGACCGGCTGGTGATTCACGGCACCGACGACCTTCGTAATCTCCGCCGCGCCGACGGACCGGGCGTGATTTGCCTCGGCCCGCGTGACATCGAGGATCTTTGCGATATTCTCACCGCCAAGAGCGAGGCCGCG